>CAZVHW010000457.1:0-6673 GCA_964626835.1 uncultured Enterobacterales bacterium | reverse complement strand
TCGACCTCGAGGCCGACCTGGGCATCGACTCCGTCCAGCGCGCGGAGATCTGGGTCGGGCTCCTCCAGGAGCACGACCTCGACGCCACCGCGCGCCCCACCGGCCCTCGCACCATCGACAACCTGGCGGCCGTCCTCGCCAGCTTGGAGGACACCCCCCCCGAGCCCGAGCCCGAACAGGAGCCTGAGCCCAGTGTCGCCCCTGCCCACGGGCAGACGCGGGTGGCGGCGGCCATCCCCACACACGAGCCCGAGCCAGATCCGAGCGACGAGGACCCCGACGCCAACATCCTGTTGGCCATGGGCAGTGAGCGGCTCGACCGTGAAGCAGACCAGCCCTTCCCATGCAAGCGCGCACTCGCCATCACGGCCGATCTGGGCGCCAGCCGGGTGGTGGACCGTCTCCGGGGAGCAGGCGTCGAGGTCATGGCGCTGCACGCTTCGGCCGTGGCTGGCATGAACGCCGCCGAGCTCGAGCTGGCATTGCGCGAACAGGACACGCTGCTCTACCTGGCCCATCGCGATCTCGTTACCATGCAGGCCGACGGCAAGGCTACGGCCGAGGCCTTGGAACACCAGGTCACGGTGCTGTTCGACGTCTTCCGCAGCTTGGCCACCGTGCTCGCCTCCAAGGACACCCGGATCATCGTCCCGATATCGATGGACGGTGCCTTCGGCGCGGGTGCCACCAGCGTCGGACGCGCACTGGGTGCCTTCCCCGCCGGCTTCGTGCGGGCACTGCAGCGCGAGCTCGCCGGCTGCCGCTTCCAGCTCATCGACTGCGGTGAGCTTCCTTGGGCGGACGCCATCGAGCAGCGCATCGACCGCTTGGCACGGCCCCTCGAAGTGGGGCTGTCCTCCTATGGCCCCGTCACGCCAACCAGCCTGCCACTGGGACAGGTGGTCCGACGGGGCGATCTGCTTCGGCCCGGCGATCTCGTATTGGTCACGGGTGGGGCACGGGGCATCGTCTTCGAGTGCGTACGAGCCCTGGCAGCGCTCACGGGTGCACGCCTGCTGCTGACCGGCCGCACACCCTTACCCGAAGGGCGCCCTGCCTGGATGGACGAAGGTCTGGACTCGATCGGCGCCGCGCTACGAGCACTCGAGATCGACCGCGTGCGAAGCCAGGGAATGGGCCTGGGGGCGTCCCGCCGCCAGACCGCCCAAGCCAGGGCACAGTGGGAAGTGACCCGCAACCTCGATCGCCTGGACGCAGAGGGCATCGACGCCCGCTACGAGGTCTGTGACGTCACGGACAGGCGCGCCCTGACCAGCCTCGTGCGCCGCCTGAACCAGCGCGAGACCATCCGAGGGGTGGTCCACGGTGCAGGCATCCAGCGCGGACGACTCATCGGGGACCTCACGGACCAAGAAGCCTTGGCCACCATCCTCACCAAGCTCTCGCCGTTCCTCACCCTGCGCGACTGCATCGACCTGTCCGAGCTGCGCCTCTTCTCGGCCTTCGGCTCCGTCGCCGGCCTGTTCGGCAACGCGGGCCAGACCGACTACGCCCTGGCCAACGACCTGCTGGCCGGCGCCGTTGCCTCCCTGCGGCAGGGCTTCCCCGGGCTGCACGCCCAGACGGTGGACTGGACCGCCTGGACCGGCACGGGCATGGTCACCCAAGAGGAAGCGAACCGTTTCGCCGACGCGGGTCTCACGCCGCTGACCGTCGAGCGGGGCGTGCGGCTGTTCCTGGACGCGGTGCTGGGCGCCGACCGAGACCACCTGGCAGCCTTCAACGTCACCGCGGTCTTCGCCGAGAGCCGCCCCATCGCGACCTTCCCCCTCTCGCCGCGTGCACGGGACCGGCTCGTGGAACCCCGAAAGGGAAGCACCACGGTGGCCCGCTTCTCCCGAGCCCGCGACACCTGGCTCGACCAGCACAGGGTAAACGGCGAACCCGTGGTCCCCGGCACCTTCGTGACCGAGCTGTTCGCCCAGCAGGCGGCTCTGCTGGATCGAGGCGTCCGCGACATCCGCTTCCGCCGGCCCATGGCCATACGCGAGCGCAGCCTGGCTGTAGAGCTGGTTCAGGTCGACGAGCAGCTGCTGGCCCTGCCGCGGGAGCGGCCGGACCTGCCCGCCCGCGCCCTGCACAACCTGGCCTTCGCCAGTTGCACCCTTGCCGAGCCGGTTCACGAGGAGCCCGCCCATCTGGTGTTCAAGGCCCGAGACCTGCTGGCCCTCCACGGCGCCGCCCAAGATTCCCAGTCCACCTTCTACACCATGCTCGACGAGCACTTCTCCAGCGCCTTGGACACCGGGCCCGTCTTCCGCGGCATCCTGGCTACACGCAGCGCTGGTGACCGCTTCCTCGCCCTGGTACGGCTGACCGACCAAGCGGTGGCCGCCCTGGCACAGCCCGGGAACTTCTTGGCGCACCCCGTGCTGGCGGACATGGCCGTTCAGGTCGGCGCGGCCTGGGCCATGATCGAGCATCAGGTCATGGAGATCCCTTGGGAGATCGAGAGCCTCCAGGTCTTCGGCGAGAGCACCGAGCGGGAGGCCCTGGTCATCTGCCAAGCTCGAGAACTCGGGCCGGAGCAGAGCGTCATGGACGTGATGGTGCGCGAGCCCGACGGTCGCCCCGTCTTCGCGCTCATGGGCATGACCCTCAAGGTCATCGCTGGCCTCGAACACGATCCCGAAGCGGACACCACCGATCTCTCGGATAAAAAAAAAGCCTGACGCCAACGATCACGCCGACCGAGGCGCCTGAAAGAACCTCCGCGAAGTCCCCTCCCGAGGCGGCCGATGTCGTGATCGTGGGCGCGGGGCTGGGCGGCCTCTGCTGCGCCGTCGAGCTCGCCCGGCAGGGCTTCGAGGTCTGTGTGCTCGAGCAGCACACCAAGCCCGGGGGCTACGCCCACGGCTTCAAGCGCAGGGGCTGGCGCTTCGACGCATCTCTGCACCACCTGGGGGGCCTGGACGAGGGCGCCATGCTGCGGGGCCTGCTGACCCAACTGGGCGTGCTGGACCGTCTGGATCTCAGGCGCAGGGATTCCCTGCTGCGTGTGGAGCTGCCCGGTCACCACCTGAACCTACCCAACGATCCTGCGGAACTGGTGACCCTGCTGGGAGAGCGCTTCCCCGCCGAGTGGGCCGGGATCACGGCCTTCTTCGAGGAGCTGCGCTCCATCAAGCACGACTTCACCGGGCCCACCACTCGCCCGGACTTCGACCGCGCCCCAGGGGATCGACTGACGACGCGACACGCAGACCTCACCCTGGAAGACCTCGTGGCCCGCCACGTCCAACACCCGGAGCTGGCGGCGCTGCTGACCTCCCCATGGCCCTACATCGGCCTCCCGCCGTCCCGTGTCAGCGCGGTCTTCGCCGCCTGCGTGCTGGGCAGCACCTGGCTCGAGGGCGCTTGGCGGCTGGGCGGCGGCGGCGAAGCTCTGTCCAGGACGCTGGTAGAGCGACTGGAAGAGCTTGGAGGAGCCTGCGTCACGCGCGCCGAGGTGGACCGCATCCTGGTGGAGGACGGGCGCGTGGCCGGCGTGGCAACCCAGGGCGGGGTCGTGGTGCACGCCCCGGTGGTGATCTCGAACGCAAACCCCTTCCAGACCTACCGGGACCTGGCCCCACCTGACAGCCTCTCGCCCCACTTCCTGGCGCGCCTGGAACGCCTGGAGCCCTCCGTCTCCTTCTACGCCACCTACATCGGGCTCGACTGCCCGCCCAGCGCGATCGGGATCGACCAGGACGAGCAGTACGTGCTGAACGGGACCGATGCGGACGAAGCGTGGAGGCGGGTCGTCGACGGGGACCTCGATCACACGGACTGGAGCGTGGCTTCGTACGAGCGCTCCGATCCCGACGCGGCTCCCAAGGGTGCGGGCGTCGTCACCTTCATGGAGTTGACCCCCTCCGCGGACTGGCTGGACCTGGAGCCGGAGACCTACAGCGCGCACAAGGCCGAGGCGAGACGACGCCTGGTGGCCAAGTACGCCAAGCGTTTCCCCGGCCTCGCGGAGCACGCGAGGGTGGTCGAGTTGGCCACCCCCCGCACCATGGCGCGCTACACCCGCAACCACGGGGGAGCGGTCTACGGACTGGCCCAGACCCCCAACCAAGCAGGCCGCAGGAGACTGAGCAATCGATCCCCAATCCACGGCCTGTACCTCACGGGTGCCTGGACCTGGGCAGGCGGCGGCTACGAAGGCGCCTTGATGTCCGGCCTGCAGACCGCCTTGGCGGTGCTCGAGCGTCACCCCGCGCCGGCCCCCCAACCCCGCCAGAACCTGACCGCCCGGCTGGAGGATCTGCCCGCCCTGCCCGAGCCACCAGAGCCACCCGAAGACGACCGCGAGGCCTACCCCCAGCGCCTCGAGGTGCGAGTCTACCAGGACGCCGTCGAGGCCAACGGCGTCGCGGGCCCCACCGCTTTCTTGCGCTTCATGGACCGCGGTCGGGTCGAGGCCTGTGAAGCCACCTGCAGCGCTACCGAACAGGCGTCGTGGTTGAAGCTGTACCTGGTGAACGTCTACCGCATCGATGCGAGCTTCCTGGCGCCATGCCCAGAGGGAACCCGCCTGGAGGTCCGCACCGGCCTCAGGCGCGTCTCCTCACACCGGGCCGTCTTCGACCAACAGCTGGCGGACGCGGACACGGGCCTCGTAGTGGTCAACGCTGCGGTCGAGGTGACCTTCCTGGACCCCGAGCAGGGCCTCGTCCCCGTCCCCGTGGGCTTCGACGATCGCCCGTCGCCAAGGGGCACGCCGGGACGAGGGCTGGCCCCCATCCCGTTCTCGGACACCGAGCACTACCCCCACCGAGAGCCACGGCGGGTCTACTACGAGGACACCGACGCCCAAGGCATCGCCTACCACGTCACCTACCTGCGCTGGTGCGAGCAAGCGCTGCAGGAGCTGATGCGAGGAACGAAGGACGCCGCCTTCCAGGTCGAGCGGGCCGACGTTCGTTACCTCGAGGCCGCCCGCCTGGGCGACCGCGTCGAGGTCCGCGCCGGGGCCAGACCTCTCGAGCACGGACAGGTGGCCACGGACCTTCGAGTGATACGCCTCGAGGACGAGACCGTCCTGGCAGACGCCACCCTGACGCTCTCCTTCCGCAGCCCGGGGGGCGAGCCCGTGCCGGTCCCCGAAGCCCTACGAGCGCTGATGGGGGAGGGCTGATTCCACGGCTCCGGCCCCATCCCTTCGAGAGAAGCGCTACCCCCCCTCCGCACAGCGCATCCGTCGCTGCGGTGCGACCGGTTCGTCGGGCAGGCGCGGAGGCGACAGATCGAGCCTCGTCACCCCGCCCGCGATGCTCGCGGGAGCACTTCGATCCAGCTGGACAGTGAAGGCTTCGCAGCCAGCCTCGACATCGAAGGGCAGGGCGGCCCACCCACCCTCGCGCAAGGCGACGGGATTTCTCGGGACCGGCTCCACGCCACAGCCGGAGCGCAGGGTAAGGGGCCAGGACCAGCTTTGACCGGGCGACAGGCGCAGAACCAGGGCGTAGGAACCGGGCTGGAGCTTCAGGCGAACCGCCGGTTCCCCCGCGTAGAGCTCGATGGGCTGGGAGAACCTGGGAGCCCGCGTGCCGTACAACACGAGGTCGGACCCGATCAAGACGCTGTGGCCACCGACCGGCCGGCTCACCCCCAAGTGGACACCCCACAGCGGAAGAATGGCCAAGGGCGCGGCGGCTCTGGCCTCGATCTGGCAGGACGACCGAGCCTCCACCGCCCGAGCCAAGGTCGCCGCAGCCAGGAGCGACCGCCGGTCCAGGCTCGCGCGCCGGGCGGTGACGGGCTCGGCCCGATCGAGCGCAGCCGGCAGCCGCACCAGGGCAGACATGGCCAGCAGCCCGAAGAGCGCCGGCCCCAGCACCGACCCGCGCTCCCGCCACAGCCCCTGCAACCCCACCGCCGTCAAGACCGCCAAGACCACCCCCGCGCCCCATGCGTGCCCGACGTGGGGCTTCATGGGCGCCGGCAGCGTGATGGCCGCGTGCACGGCCAGCGCTGTGACCGGTGGGAGCATCCGCCCTGCTCCGCGCCCCGCGACCACACCCAGCACTGCCCCGGCCAGCAACAGCAAGGGGAGCCCCTGCCCGCCCTCTCCAAGAGGCCAGGAAGAGAGCAGCATCCCGCCATACTCCCCGACCGCCTCGACAAGCCGCGTCCAAGGCTCGGCCGCGCCGCGCTGATAGCGGGCCAGGTTCTCGGCGTGGAAGGTCCAGGCGAAGCCAGAGCAGCCGACGGCACCGGCAACACAGGCCATCGCAACCCGCCTACGGTTGCGGCCCAGCCAAAGAACCGTCGCGACCACCGCCGCCGGGCCCGCCAGCCAACCGTGCTCCTTGAAGAGCCCCGCGCAGCCCAAGAGCAAGACGGCCAGGACCATGGCCCCCCACCGCTCCCGTCTCAGGGCATGGGTCGCCAGGGCCAGGCCCCAGCAGGTCGCGGCGGTCTCCCAGCCGGTGTTGAGCCAGCTGCACCACCCCAAGACCTCGGAGGTTCCTGCGTCTCCGACCACGAGCAGGGCAGCCAGCCAGCCGGTCCACACCCTCCCGGACAGCGTCCATGCCCATGCCCCAGCGCCCAGGACGGCGAGCACGACGCCCGTGGCGTGGACGACGTAGGGGCCCCACCACCCGCCACCGGAGAGCTCCGTACCCGCCATCCAGGCCAGCAACGTGGCTGGACGCACGTG
>CAZVHW010000456.1:4028-6694 GCA_964626835.1 uncultured Enterobacterales bacterium | reverse complement strand
ATGATCGGTGTGGCGAAGGCGAGCGCTATGGCCAGCATCAGGAGTGTGCGCAGCCGGAGCGGATGCGCCAAGGCCGAGAGCAGCGACACGGCCGCATCGACGGAAGCGGGCGTGGGGGCTGGAGTTTGTTTCATGTCAGCTCCGTTCGGCGCAAACATGAGTACGCTTTCATATGACGTCAACCACATATTTCGAGTTTTCTCCAATGGGCAGCCCATCCAGGGGGCCACGACGGCGGCAACACACTCTGATCCAGGCCCACCAAGGGGTTGCGACCCACGCGCACCTCGCCAAGGAGGCCTTCATGGCCAGCCGCTCCCTCCTCGTCCTTCCTCTCTTCCTCCTCGCCTGCGGTGACGGCAAGGACGACACGGGCACGGCCGTCGACTCCGACGGCGACGGGCTCAACGACTACCTCGAGGGCCAACTCGGCACCGACCCCGGCGTAGTGGACACCGACGGCGACGGTCTGAGCGACGGCGAGGAATACGACCTGGGCACCGACGGCACGCTCACCGACAGCGACGGCGACACCTACAACGACTACCACGAGACCCTCGAGGGCACCGATCCCACCGACCCTGAGTCCCGCATCTACACCGGCTACTGGCCCTACAACCCCGACAAGGACTCCATCGACGGCGAGCCCCTGGGCTTCGCCATCGAGCAGGGCCAGGTGGTGGGCCGCTCCACGGGCCCCGACCAGTTCGGCGACACCGTGGACCTGTACGACTACGGCTACCAAGGCAAGTACATCATGATGGACGTCTCCACGTCCTGGTGCGGCTACTGCCAAGAGCTGTCCAAGCTGCTCATCGGCCAACCGTCTTACTTCGACGGCTACGGCTGGGAACCCCTGGTCGAGGCGGTGGCCAACGGCGACATCTACTGGGTCACCACGCTGTCCCAAGACGCCGCCTACAACGCCCCCACCCAAGAAACGGCGGCCGCCTGGGACGAAAACTACGCCCACGAGCTGATCCCGGTGATCGCCGACGAGGACCAGTACCTGCCGCGCCACGTGGATGTCTACGGCTACCCCACGGTGATGCTGCTGGACGAGACCATGACGCTGTACTCGTACGACCGCCTGGACTTCACGGCCTCTATCTCCACCGCCATCGACCTGCTGGGTGCTCGCTGAAGCACAGCTACCCGCCGCTCAGTCCCCCGCACACCCACCCGAAGCCCGCCAGCGGGCCCCCTTGCTCGGCTCGAAGACCCCGTCCCCGTCGCGATCGATCCGCACTGGGTTGGTGAACCCGACAGGCGCAGCGCCGCGAACGATCTCGGCGAAGAGACCCGGCACCGCCGGGGGAAAACGTTCGTGGTCATCCAGCGGCCAGCCCGCCTCGGCCAACACCCAGCTGTCGGCCGCGCCTGGTTCGACCGGCCAGCTGTACTCGACCGCCAGCGTGCCGTCGCTCTCGCGGTCGGCGTCCATCACCTCGACCCGCTGGACCACCTCGCCGTCTACCACGAGCCGCACCTCGGGCACGGGAACCCAGGGGGCCGCCTGGACCGTGACCTGGGCGTGCGCCCGCCCACCGGAGACCAGGTCGCCCGGACCGCCTTCGCCCCCATCCGCGGTAACCCGCAGACCCACGATCGGCCCCATGCTGACCACCACCCTGCCGTGGACCATGGCTTCGACGAAGGCGTCCTCGAGGTCGGAGGGCGCCACGGATCCGACCTGGACCAGGTTGATCGGCACCCCCACCTGCTCCACCGCGAGGGCGTGGCTGTCGCTGTTGCCCGTGCCCGTCAGGAAGTACCCGTGGTCCATCAGCGCGAACCAATCCCTCCGAACGCGGAGCCACACATCGTAGGAGAAGCGGTTCATCACCTCGATGAGATCGAAGTCCAGCGGGGTGGTGCCGGTCCCCGGCTGAGCCTCGGTCATCCAGGCGTTGGGGCCGACGCCAGGCGCCCGGCGACGCTTGTAGGTCTTGTGCGAGAAGAGCCCATGAGCCTTGGTGCTGGTTTCGTCGGCGATGCGGAACTGGATGCCGCGGGGATGGCAGAGCTGCAGCACCGTGTCGGAGCCTTCGGACCGGTACCCGTCGATGAGAGATCCGACATCTCCGCTGTGCTTGGGCAGGTCCAGACCTGGTGTCAGGGGAAAGGCGGTGAGGTGGCCGATGGCCTTGGTGTCGCCGATGCGACCCTCGGTCCCCGCGATGGCGTGCACGGTGGACCAGGGCATGGTCTCGAAGGCGGGCGAGAGGTCGCTGACCCGGTTGTGGTCTGTGATCACCACGAGGTCCAACCCGGCGGTCTCGAAGCTGCGCAAGCGCAGCAAGTCGGGAACGAAGGAGTCGTGCTGCGGGCACTGTGCACGTCGGTGTCCGCCGAGATCCAGCCGGGAGCGCTGACGGCTGGAGGGATCTCGAACGCCAAGCGGGTGGTGCCCGGGGATAACTGGACCTCCTGCGCGTCGATGTGGTCGAGGAAGCTGCGCACGGCCACGAGGGTGTACGTTCCAGGCTTCAGGTGGAAGGCCGCACGGCCTCCAACGGCGAAGTGGCTGCCCAAGCGCCGGTCTCGGCCGCCCTTGTCGGCTTCGCGAGCATCCTTTGGGTAGGTGTTGACATGCTTGCCCTTGGCGTCCAGCACCAGGATGCGCGCCGAGACCGGGTGCTGACCGTCGCTCACGGTCAGCTCGA
>CAZVHW010000456.1:0-4018 GCA_964626835.1 uncultured Enterobacterales bacterium | reverse complement strand
GCCTCTTCGGGCTTGTACGTGAACGCTCGCCGGGTGGATGACGTGGTGCCATCGGGCAGGTGGAAGTCGAGCTCGATCGCGTGTTGACCGTGGGCCATCCCCTCGAGGTCGAAGGCGGCGATGTAGTCGAGGCCCCCTCCCCTCTTGTCCATGCGGCGCCGGATGGCCGGGCTGGGAAGGTCCACGGGGCGGCCGTCGAGCTTGGCCATGACCCTCGCACGCTCGTACCCTTCCGGCAGGCGGGCCAGGATCGGGGTCCAGGGTGAGCCGAGCACGGCCCCCAGCTTGGGAGCGACGATGCTGGGTTTCTTGCGGGTGGAGAGCTTTACCGCGTCGAGATCGTCGACCTCGGCACCACAGCCAAACAGGACGGTGGCCACCGCCACCGGCAACCACCCACGCGGCGTGGGCGCTGCCAGGGTGTGGCTCGAATCGAAGATCTCGGCGGTCGCCTTCAGGGGCTCCCTCCCGGTGTGTCTTCGTCGCGGAGCAGTCGCTCGATCCCCAGCAGGGCGCAGCCGATGTGCTGCACGGCGTCGATCTGGACGTCGAGCCGCACGGGATTGTCCCTGAACCCTCCCAACAGGCGGGCCGGTCGGCCCAGCAGCGCGCTGTCTGCGGGACGGTAGGCCGACGCGAGGAAGAGACGCCCGTATGCCAGGGCGTCGTCGTACCAGCGGCCCCGCTGCCCCAGGCGGCGGTCTCGCTCCGCTCTGGCCACGATGGCCTCGGCACCCCCAGCCGCGGCACCCGCCACGGATCGCACTGGGCCTCCGTGCTCTGGAACGCTGAACGTGTCCCGGTAGAGATAGCCTTCGCAGACCCCCCAACCCACGGGCTTGTCCAGGACCTCTTCGGCCACCAGTGCGGCTGAGCACGACCAGTGTTCACCCAGGGTGAACAGGCGCCCGGCGGGCATGGGCCAGTAGGTGGTTTCCCAGCCGCGGGCGATGCGCTCGAGGGCCCGGTCGGCATCTGGAACGCCCGCGCGGGCTGCAGCAGCCACGGCCAGGACACCCTGGCCCTGGGCATACGAGATGCGTTTCTGCTGGGGCCAGGTCTCCGACGCGATGTCGAAGTTGCCCACCACCACACCCTGCTCGCTCACCGAAGAGATCACCTGGGCGCCCCAGGCCCGCTGCAGATCTGGACGCTCTTCCAGCTCGAGGGCCGCCAGCAGCGCCAGTGCCGTGGTGCCCACCCAGGACTTGCCATCGTCGCGGGCCGGATCGAGCACGTAGCCGCGGCCATCGGCGGTGGAGAAGGTCCGCTCGCCCAGGTAGTCGAGACCCAGGCGCGCGGCGCGGTGAAGCTCGGGATCGCCCGATCGGGACGCGGCGCGGGCCAAGAACCAGGTGGTGCCCGCGTGTCGGGGGTAGTTGTAGCCCCGGCCCAGGTCCCCCGAGGGGCCCTTGACGATGTAGGCGAAGCGACCGTCTTGGTTCTGGTTGCCGGCCACCATGCGGGCACCCGCCAAGGCCGCATCGCGGATGGCGTCGGCGGAGACGGCAGGCGGTGCAGCCCAGGTCCGCTGCACGGGCGAGACGCCACCATCCACTCCAATCCAGCTTCGCATCCGCACCGCACGGAGCGCACCGCGGGCGGGCTTGCGGCCGAGGTCGAGCGCCGTGATGTTCACGCTCGGCGCCAACTCGGCTCGCCGCACGGCCTTGGAACGCCACAGCTCGAGGCTGCCTACCACGGCCTGATCGGTGCGAAGCCCCACTTCGCCCGCCGGCAGGAGCGCCGCGCCACGGGCAGCCAGCCAAGGCACGCCCAGCCGGTGCTCGGCGGTAGCGACGTCGAGGTACAGCGCCGCACCCGCCCGATAGGTGGGTGGGTTCCACTGCTCGAGAGCCGCGGCGAGCCCACCCGCGTCGAGGACCTGACTGTCGACGACCTTGCCACTCTCGACCAAGGACACAACCGCCAACACGGCTCCGTCTTTGTCAGGGGGAGAGCCGGCATCTTCACCGCGCCAGCCAGCATCTAGCCAGGCCAGGGCGGCCGCCCCGTCGATCGCGGCGTATTTCGTGGTGGGCGCCTGGTGCAGGGCATGGATGGCGGATGGCAGGAGCAGAACCAGCAGCGCCGCGCCCGCGACGCCCCCAGCACGCCGGCGCCCAAGACCCAGCGAGAACAGCTGCCACAAGGGCACCGCGACCAGCCAAGGGGTGGCCAACAGCACGCCTCCGAGTAGGCCCCACCCCAAGCCTCTCCCCACCTGGGCGAAGTGCAGGACGGCGTGGGCCCCAACCTGCACGTACAGGCCGAGGACGAAAACCACGACGAGCAGGCAGCCGATGGCTGCGATGCGCACCCAGCGAGTGCCGCGGCCCAGCAGCAAAGAGAGACCAGCCCAGACCTGCAGCGCCGAGGCGAGCCCGAGGATGGCGTACAGGGGAGGCCAACGCAGGCCGAGGAAGGCGGCGAGGGAGCCGTAGACACCCGCCTGGGCCAGATTGACGATGCCGATACTGCGCTTCATGGAGGCTCCTTGGCAGGTGGGGCTAGTACCTCGCTGGGAGCTAGCCGACCGCAGACAATCTAGCGGTTGGCTATACGTCTGCCTGCCCATTCGGCACTTCGGGCAGGTATAAAACCCGCCCCTACGACAATCGTGGAAGGCCGCTCAGCGTGGGAACAAGCGCTGCTGTGGTGGGCGCTCCCGGCGCCTGCGGGGTGGCTCGTCGAGCCCACGGCCCACCACCCAGGCGCCGCGGGCACGGGCGCCGTGGAACAGGGCCGCATAGTCGGCGTCCCAGGCGATGCGCACCAGCTGTTCGGGGCGAAGCGCCTCGAGCTGCCGTGGCCGAGACACCACCGTGAAGCCGCGGTCCGGCAGATCCACCCAGCGCCAACGAACCTGCCGGCCAAACTCCCACAGAACGTAGCCTTTGTGGGCGGGGCCTTCGGAGGCCGCGGTGCGCACCGTGGCGCCTGGGTAGACCACCTGGACCGGCCCGACGTCCACGGACTGTCGCGGGTGGAGGTGCCCCGCGAAGGCCCAGCGGGGGCCGGGGGCGAGATCCCGCTCGCCGATGGTGCCCACCGGGTTGCCAACCCGGAAGACGAAGCGCGGCACTCGGCATCCGTGGACGGCCTGGTGGATGAGCAGGGCATCGGCGCCGGGACCCACGGCCTGGGCGCAGGCCTGGCGGAAGCCCCGAACCGTGCGTCGAAACGGCACGGCGGCGATGGTGAGAGGCCCGAACCGGAGCCGGCTGGGCACATCGACGACACGAAGGCCAGGTGGAGGCAGGCGAAACGTACGAAGCAAGGTCGGTGGATCGTGGTTGCCGGGCAGGAGCACCACCGGCACCCGGGCCGCCACCCGCGACAACAGCTCGAGGGCGCCCGCCACCACGGCGCGTGCGGGCTTGCGGCCATCGAACAGATCGCCCCCGTGCACCACCAGGTCCACCTCGCCGCGAAGGGCAGGCTCGAGGGCTTGGGCCATGACACGCAGGTGGTCCTGGCTGCGGTGCCATTCGCGGGGCGCACCCCAGGCCCGCAGGTGGGATCCCAGGTGGGTGTCGGCCAGGTGGAGGACGCGCATCAGCGGAAGCTCACCGTGACCTCGAGCTCCTGCACTTCGGTCATGCCGTCGACCACGCGGGGGGAATAGCGGTACTTGGTGGCGGCCTTGACCGCCGCGGCCCGCAGCGGCTCGGGGCAGTCGAGGGCCACCAGCTGCTTGGGCTTGCCCACGGGATCGACCGAGAGCCCGACGGTGCATTCCTGGGGCTCGAGCCCCGCCTTGCGAGCGCTCCTGGGGAGCTTGGGTTGCTTGGCCTTGGTGAGCTGGGCCGGGTGAACCAGCTTGATGCCGGGCACGCCCACCACCCCCTCGAAGGCTGCGTCGGCCCCGGGATCGAGGGTGACGTGGGTGGTCATGGTGCCGAGCATTTCCGCGTAGCGCACGACGTAGCGGATCTCGAAGTGGGTGGTTCCCTGGGCGTCGGCATCGGGTGCCGCCGCGAACTGCCACAGCTGGGACGCCCCGAGGGCCGCGGAC
>CAZVHW010000455.1:0-6729 GCA_964626835.1 uncultured Enterobacterales bacterium | reverse complement strand
CACCCCGCCGCCCAGACCACAGGCAGAGGCCCGACGCCGCCCCCCTCGTCAGGCCTGGCGGCCTGGACCAGCTCGAGGGCCGCAACCCCGTGCTCGAGTGCCTACTGCGCAAGCGCAGGCGGGTACATCGGCTCCTGCTGGACGAGCGCGCACGCTCCCACCCGAAGCTCGACCGGCTCCTTCAGTCGGCGCATGCCCAGAGCGTTCCGATGCAGCGCGTGCCCCGGTCAATGCTGGACGAGATCAGCGAGACGGGTGTCCACAACGGGCTCATCGCGTGGGTCGAGCCCCTAGTGGCCCCAACCCTCTCGGCGCTCTTGGACGAACTCGACGAGCAGGGACGCGAGCCCTTCGTGGTTCTGGTGGACGAACCCAGGTACGAGCACAACCTGGGGGCCGTCCTCCGCAGTGCACTCGGCGCGGGTGCGCACGCCGTGGTGGTGCCAAGAGTCCGCGGGAAAGGGGTCAACGCGGTCGTGCAGCGGGTAGCCATGGGCGCGGCCGAGGTGGTACCCGTGATCCGCGAGGGCCTCTCCTCCTGCCTCGCGCAGCTCAAACGCCGTGGCATCCCCATCGTGGGCGCCGAGCTCGGAGGGACCCCCTACTGGCAGGTGGACTTCACCGGGCCACTGGCCCTCGTGCTCGGGGGTGAAGACAAGGGACTCACCGCTCCTCTGCGCAAGCGCTGCGATGCGATCGCCACCATCCCCATCGGCGGCGGGCTCCAGTCCCTGAACCTCAGCGTCACCGCTGGAATCCTGATGTACGAGCGCATCCGCCAAGCGGGAGTGGATCGATGAACACGGTCGCTGGCCCCGCCAGCCCGCCACCCCAGGAACAACAAGCCCTTCATCCTCGGGTTGTGACCCTCTGGCGCGTCCAAGCCTTGCTGGGATTCTCGACCCTGTTCATACCCATGGCCGTCGTGGCGGCTGCCGTGCTCTTCTCGGTCCTGGGCGCCAGCCTGGCCCTGCTGGCGGCGCTGTCTTCCCTGGCCCTCGGGCTCGCGGTCCTGCTGGTGATTCAGGTCGGCGTGTGGCCACCGCTGTCCTACGACCGCTTCCGCTACGCGGTGCGTGACGAAGACCTCTGGGTCGCCCGGGGCGTGCTCTTCAAGCAGCAGACGGTCATCCCCCACGTGCGCATCCAGCACGTGGACACGAGACAGGGTCCAGTGGAGCGGCTCTTCGGGGTCTCGCGTCTGCTGGTCTTCACCGCCAGCGGCCTCGCCGCGGACGGGGGCATCCCAGGGCTGGCCACCGCCACGGCGGTGGCGCTGCGCGACGATCTCGCCAGCCGCGTCGGGGGAGAGGATGGCCTCTAGGGACCAGCTGCCCCCGGTGGAACGCTGGAACAGGCTCCACGGAGCCTCTCCCTTCATCAACCTGATCCCCCAAGCCTGGCGCATCGTGCGCTCCTACTGGCCCCTGCTGCTGGCCCTCCTCATCGGCACGGAAGCCGGCACGGGCCTGTCCTGGCTCGACCTGCTCTACCTGCCCCTCTTCTTCCTGGCCCCCATGGCCCGCACCGTGGTGCACTGGGCCACCCTGCGGTACCGCGTACACGATGGCCGCCTCGAGATCCGCTCGGGCCTGTTGAACCGCCAGGCGCGCCTCATCGGTCCGGAGCGCATCCAGAACAGCGAGCTGGTACGCAATCCCATCCACCGCCTGGCCGGGTTGGTGGAGGTCCGCCTGGAGACCGCTGGCGGCGAGCAGACAGAGGGCCTGCTCTCGGCGCTGGCGCTTCCCCAGGCGACCGCGCTGATGGACCGCCTCGAGCAGCTGAGACGGAGCGCGGGGGTGCTTCCCGAGCAGGGATCCGATGTGCCGGCGGAGCAGCCCATCGTCGCCGTCGGGACCCTGGAGCTGCTCGCCCACGGCCTGACGTCGCGGCGCGTGGGCGTGCTCGCGGTGCTGGTGGTGATCGGACTGGAGCTGTGGCAGCAGCTCGGTGGTGGCGACACCACCACCCTGCAACAAGGCCTCCACCCCGCCTTCCTCGCCGGGGTCGTGCTGGCGTCTTTCGTGCTCGGCGTGGCGCTGGCCGTAGGCAACACGCTGCTGCGCTTCCACGACTTCAGGCTGGTGGGACTGGACGACCGCATCGAGGCCCGCCACGGGCTGCTCACGCGGCGACAGGTAGGCCTCCAGCGCCGGCGTATCCAGCTGCTCCGGGTGGACGAGCCCCTGCTACGCCGCTGGATGGGCTTCGCCACGCTGCGTCTCGAAACCGCCGGGCTCGCCTCCGGCCCCGATGGCATGAAGCAAGCCGAGGCCACCGTTCCCATGGTGGACCGAGACTCGCTCCCCGGACTCTGCAAGCAGCTCGTGCCAGAACTGGACGCCGATCCGTGGGGAGGCGACCTCATGCCCGCTCCGACCAAGGCCCTGGCCTGGAACCTCCAGCGAGCCCTGGTTCGCGGCCTGTTGCTGCTCGCGCTGGCCCTCGCCCTGGGTGGCAGCTGGGGCTTTCTGGCGCTGCTGGCGCTGCCTGCCATGCTGGTGGCAGCCTGGTTCGACTGGCGCTGGCAGGCCTGGCGAATCACCGACCATCTCGTCCTGGCACGCAGGGGGTTCTGGATCCGACGAACCTGGATCCTGCCCCGCCGAAAGGTGCAGTCCGCCCTGTGCCTGCAGGGCCCGATCCTCAGGCTCTGGGGGCTCTCCCAGGTCCTGGTGCGCATGGCGGGCAACAGGGTCTGGCTACCCCCGCTCAGGAGCCAGGACGCCCAGGGCTGCCTGGCAAGTGCGGTGGCGCTGACAAGCCGCCCGCTCGTCCAACGCGATACCTTGGCTCCAGCCCCCGCGACTCCGCCCGCCACCGCCCACCCGGCGGACCCCAGTGACGAGGAGACCGAGGAGCTGGCAGGAGGATCGCCATGACAAGCGAAGCCACCCGGGAAGCCGCAATCTGGTGGGAGCAGCACCTCACCGCCATGGTGGACCACGAGCAAGACCTGCAAAAGGTCAGCGGCCTGCGCGCCGTGGTCCTTGGTCTGGTGGCCACCACCATCGCCGTCGGTGGCCCACTGCTCATGCTCGGCACACGCTGGTGGGGCTCCATGGGTTGGCTCGCCGGGATGGTGCTCGCCCTCGGCTTCGCCTTCGCGCTAGCCTCGGCCATCATCTTCTGGCTGGCGTTGGCTCCCATGGAAGGCCGCGGATGGCGACCCCACTCCCTCACCGCCTGGCTCCACGACAAAGCCCGCGATGGGCTCGGGCTCGACTTCCTGGCGGGCGTCCTGCCCTCTAGAACCGGCGAGTGGCGCGAGAACCTGCGCCGGGCCCGCCGCCTCCGCCCCGACCTCTCCGAGAAGGTCCGCGCGGCATTGCGACGCGATGACCTCGAGGCTTGGCTGACCCACCAATCCGAGGAAGCCCGCGGCTTGGTTCAGTCCTACCTGCGCGACGTGGTCGGCGCCGATCTGGACTGGTGGCTCGACCCTGCGACCGAGGGCTCGAACGAGCGGCTCTCCGCAGCGCGCGTGCGCATGGTCTTCTGGCTCTGGCTGCATCGACACGTGGCTCGAGCCATGGCCGACATGCTCTGGCTCGGCGTCAAGCTGGGTGTCACGGCCTTGTTCTTCGTGCTCGCCGCCCTCGTGCTGCACCTGGTGGGCTGGTGGCTCCTGCTGCTCGTCCCCTTCCTGGGCGGCGCGGTCTTCCTGCGTTTTGCCTTCGAGCAGGCGCAGCCGTAGGGAGAAGCCGTCGGCTGATCGCCTGGGACGTGGCGAGTTGCCAGCTGGGCTGGGCTGGGATTGGGGCCACCGCTCCGGCTTCCGGAGCCTGCCGTCATGGCGCTTTACGCTTCTTTACAGACACGACATTTCCGGGAAACACGGCCTGGGCATCATGACTTCATAGGAGGTCCACCATGTCCCGCCCGTCTGCATCGACCCGCCCTGCAATGTTCCGAATCCTGGCACCCATCGCTGCCCTGACCGGCCTGTCCTGTGCCGAGATCCAACCGGAGGAACCTCTCGACACGATCCCGCCCACCGAGAGCACTCGACCCGAGGGCTGGACCGACCAGACCCACGGCAAGGACGCGGATCCGGACTACCAGACCGTGTTCCCCGACGGCCAGGTGAACCGCATCGACATCACCATCGACGCCGACGACTGGCAGATCATGCAGGACGACCTGCTGGAGATGCTCGGCGAGCCCGGTTCCATCAGCACCGAGATCCCCGAGGAGCTCTTCGATGCCTGCGTTGACCTCCGAGAGGATGATCCCTGCGAGGCCTACGGGGGCGCCGTCGTCGGGACCTGCGTCTCCGTCATGGGCAGCGACCTGGCGTGCCTGTCGGAGGAGATGCTGGACCAGATCCCACAGTTCGATGGAAACCTCGACCTCGTGCCCGACAAGCCGGTCTACCAACCCTGCACCGTCAGCTTCCAGGGCACCCGCTGGGAGCACGTGGGGCTTCGCTTCAAGGGCAACTCCACGCTGGCCTACGCCTGGGCCATGGGCTCGCAGAAGCTGCCGCTGCGGCTGGACTTCGATGAGTTCGAGGACGAGTTCCCAGAGATCGATGACCAGCGCTTCCACGGATTCAAGTGGCTCTCGATGGCCAACAACTTCAACGATCCTACCTACCTGCGAGAGAGGGTGGGGGCCGACCTCCTGCGCGATGCCGGGGTCCCCTCACCCCACACCGCGTACTACCGCGTGTTCATCGACTACGGGCAGGGCCCCGACTATTTCGGGCTGTACACAGCCGCCGAGATCCCCCACGATCCCATGCTCGAGGCCCAGTTCGGCGGGGATGACGGCACCCTGTACAAGGCCAGCGGCGACGGAGCCACCTGGGCCATCTTCGACACGGACGCCTTCGAGCAGAAGACCAACGGCTCCGATGGGGACTTCGGGGATCTCGAGCGACTGTTCGACGCCGTCCATGGAACGCAGGAGGATCCCGGGTCGTGGAGGGCGGAGCTGGAGAGCGCCTTCGACGTGCAGGGCTTCCTGACCTGGCTGGCCACCAACACGGTGATGCAGAACTGGGATTCCTATGGGAACACACCCCAGAACTACTACCTCTACTCCGACCCCCTCGAGGGGGATCGCGTGGCCTGGATCGCGTGGGACTTCAACGAGTCACTGAAACCCGAAGGCTCCCTGATGGAGCCCCTGACCCTCGGGCTCGAGGAGGTGGGCGAAGACTGGCCCTTGATCCGTTATCTGCTGGACGACGAGGAGTACCACGAAAGGTATCTGTCGAAGGTGGAAGCTACGCTCGAGGTCTTCTCGACGGCCGAACTCCAGCAGCGCTTCCGCAGCGAACACGAGCTGATCGAGCCCTATGTGTTCGGCGACGAAGGGGAACTTCCCGAGTACACCTTCCTGACCGATTCCGAGGACTTCGACCTCGACCTCGAGGAGCTGTGCCTGTACGTGGAGGAGCGGGTTGTCGAGACCCAGCAGTTCCTGGACGACAGTCGGTAGGTCTCCGCGGAACCCAATGGCGGTGGCTCGCCGACCATGAGTCGAAAGCGATGACCCGTTTGTCCCGCTTCAACGGGGCCCTGCCATGGGGGCAGGGCGGAACCGCCTGCACCCTGATCTGCCGCAGTCGTGTCGCCCAGGCTTCAACCGGGCCCGGCAATGCGGGCCGGGCTGAACCTCCGGCGTCGCGGACGGTCCGAGACCTCGGGGTCGAGAACGGCCTCCAGCTTGGACTTCTGGGGATCGGACATGGAGACTTCCTCGAGCCCTCGACAGTATTTTACGGGGGGGTCGCTGTCTCACTCGATGTTGGCACGGAGGGTGGTCCACGTCGCGGACGCCAAGCAGGCGAAGGCCTTCGCGGATTCGGTCTGCTCGAGCGGGGCCGAGCCGACGATCAGGAGACCGAGGGGGCAAGAGGCAACGACTAACACCGGGCCAGGAGCCTCTCGGCCAACTCGGCCAGCCAGAGGTCCTCGGGTGTACCGGACGCGGCCAGCGCCACGGCGTCGGGGGTTTCCAGGAGCCTCCGGATGGGCTCACCGGGACACTCCAGATGGGCCAGCAGACAACCCAGCGTCGCGTGCTCATGCGTGGCGCCGGTGCGCATCACCCAGTCCTCGACCCGGGCTGCGAAGGCGGGACCGGGGGCGTGGGGCACCTCGACCGAGTTGGCGGGGCCCAGGCCGTTGATGGCCGAGATTACGGTCTCCTTGCGCTGGCCATAGTGCATCCGGCTCAGCTCCTCGGGCACCAGCGGACGCCCCAGCCAGATGTCCTGGGTGCCCATGCCCACGGGGAACTCCAGCCGCTTGTCCACCGGGTCGGCGGGCAGGCCGCCGGTGAAGCGCACGGGCACGATGGGGGCGCCCACGCCCAGAGCCATGTCGATGAAGGCGCCGCTCATCTTCGCGACCGGCTCGCGGCAGCTCAGAGATCGTGTGCCCTCGACGTGGACCATCACCGACCGACCCGGACCCGCCATCTCGGCGGCGAGGTCCGCGATGATGCCGACCAGCGACGCCTTGTCCTGGCGGTCGAAGAACGCGATGACGCGGGGATCGCGGACACCGGGGTAGCGGAAGCATAGGTCGATGAGGCGTCCCAGCCACGTGGTCTTGTGCTCGATCTTGGCCAGCGTCACGGTCGGCATCCGGGACAGGGCCGAGACCACGATGCTGAACAGCAGCGACTCCACCCCGGTCTGGTGGTTAGCCAGGTAGACGGTGCTCCGGCCCCGGATGGCCTCGAAGGCCGCGGGATCCTCGACCACGACGC
>CAZVHW010000454.1:0-6741 GCA_964626835.1 uncultured Enterobacterales bacterium | reverse complement strand
TGATGGACACCGAGTAGTAGTTCCGCACGCCCTGGAGCGTGAAGTACTCCTGGATGTCACCCATCATCTTGAGGGCGAACTCGGTGGAGAAGATGCAGGTGTTCTGGCCCTGATCTTCCTTGAGGATGTCGGCCTGCACCGTGCCGCGGACCTTGGTGAGCGTGGTGGCCTTGATGCCACTCCACTCATCCGACTTCGGCTCGCGACCCCGATCCTCGACGAACCTGTCCACCTGCTGGTCGATGGCACAGTTCATGAACATGGCCAGCATGATGGGCGCCGGGCCGTTGATGGTCATGGACACCGACGTGAGCGGATGGGACAGGTCGAAGCCCTGATAGAGGATCTTGATGTCGTCCAGCGTGGGCACGGACACGCCGCTCTCTCCCACCTTGCCCCAGATGTCGGGGCGCTCGTCGGGGTCCTGACCGTACAGGGTGACCGAGTCGAAGGCGGTGGAGAGGCGCTTGGCGGTCTCGCCTTCGCACAGGTAGTGGAAACGCCGGTTGGTGCGTATGGGGGGACCTTCGCCGGCGAACATACGCTTGGGGTCTTCGGCCGTGCGCTTGAGCGGGAACACGCCAGCGGTGAAGGGGAAGGCGCCCGGGAGGTTCTCGGTCAGGCCCCAGTAGAGCAGATCGCCGGGATCGGTGAATCGGGGCAGGGCGACCCGGGAGATCATGGTGCGGGCCAGGCTCTCGACCTTGAGGGGCTGGCGGAACTCACGGCCGCGCACGTGGTACACGAACTCGTCACCGGACCAGGCATCGCGGGTTGCGGGCCAAGCCTCGAGCCAACGCCGGGCCTGATCGTCCATGCCAGCCCGCAGCAGCGCGGCCCTCTCGCCTAGGGTAGCGGCGGTGGCGGAGTCGTCGCCAAGCTCCTGCGCGGCACCCTCGAGCTGTCCGGCGCGGCGAGCAATGCCGGCTTGTTCGCAGGCCCAGACCTTGTAGCCACGCACCGTCTGGGCGATCTCGCCCAAGTAGCGCTCTCGGTCCGGAGGGATGATGCGGCGGCGAGGTGGGGTGGACCGGCTGGCGGGTGCGGTGACGGCGGAGGGGTAGGTTCGACCAGAGATGTCGTGGAGCCTGCCCAGCAGGTAGAGATACAGCGCGTTGACGCCCTCGTCGTGGAACTGACTGGCGATGGTGGCGAAGGCCGGCAGCTGCTCGTCGGGAGTATCGAACGCCTCGTGCTCGCGCTTCAGCTGCTTGCGCACGTCGCGGAACGCGTCCTCGCCGCCATAGCGCTCGTACTTGTTGAGCACGACCGCATCGGCACAGCCCAGCATCTCGATCTTCTCGAGCTGACTCGAAGCGCCGTACTCAGGCGTCATCACGTACAGGGAGACGTCGCTGACGTCGACGATGTCGGAGTCCCCTTGGCCGATACCGGAGGTCTCGACGATGACCAGGTCGAAGGCCGCGAGCTTGCAGACCTCGATGGCGTCCTTGATGGAGGCCGAGAGCTCTCCCTTGTTGCCGCGCGTGGCGAACGAACGGAGGAAACAGCCCCCGCCGCCGATGGCGTTCATGCGAATGCGGTCGCCCAGCAGGGCACCACCGCGGCGCTTGCGAGACGGGTCCACCGCCAGGATGGCCACGCGCTGATCGGGAAAGTCGGCTCGGTAGCGCCGGACCAGCTCGTCGATCAACGAGCTCTTGCCCGCACCGCCCGTACCGGTGACCCCCAGCACGGGAATGGAGTGATCGTCGGGTACACCGTCGAGCGCGTCGCGCAAGTCCGCGGGTACCGTGCCTGGGCGATGGGTCTCGCCCTCGATGAGGGTCAGGGCGCGGGCGATGGCGGTGACCTTGCCTTCGGCCAGGTCGGCAGGGGTAAAGCCCGCGTCGGCGTAGAGGTCCTGATCGCAACGCCGGATGATGTCGTCGATGATGCCGGGGAGGGACATGCGACGCCCATCTTCGGGCGAGTAGATGCGCTCGATGCCGTAAGCGTGCAGCTCTTCGACCTCGTCGGGCACGATCACGCCCCCGCCGCCGCCGAAGATCTTGATATGCCCTGCGCCCCGCTGGTCGAGCATGTCCTTGGCGTAGCGGAAGAACTCCATGTGCCCGCCCTGGTACGAGCTGATGGCGATACCGTGCACGTCTTCGTCGATGGCAGCCTCGACGATCTCCTCCACGCCACGGTTGTGGCCCAGGTGGATGACCTCGGCACCCGCGGCCTGCAGGATGCGGCGGATGATGTTGATGGAGGCGTCGTGGCCATCAAAGAGGCTGGCGGCAGTGACCAGGCGGACGTAGTCGGACTGGGGGCGCATGGAGACCTCACAGAGCGTGCGAGCCGGGCCGTTCGTAACCCGGCCCAAGCCGGCCTGACGCGACCCGGGCCCGTGCCGTTCGAGTGGCCAGCACGCGCGGGTGACGCAGCTCGAGGCCGCGCGAGACCAACTCCTCGCGGCTCGTGCTACGCTGGGCGCGGTGTGCCGAGGAGGATCCCATGACCGGGAAGGACATCTGTACGCCCGCCGTCTGGCTGCTGCTGCCTGTCACGCTCGCCGCCTGCGGCGACCCGACCAAAGACGACACGGGCCAGAACACGGACGAGACCGAGTGCCTCGAGTGGTACTGGGCCGACCAGGATGGGGACGGCTACGGCAATCCCAACAACGGGATCACGGCCTGCGAGGCCCCCAGCGGCTTCGTGCCCGACGCAACCGACTGCGATGACTACCGTGCCGAGACCCACCCCGACGCCGACGAACAGTGCAACGGCATCGACGACGACTGCGACGACGAGGTCGACGACGAGCCGGTGGACGGAGACCGGTACTTCCTGGACGAAGATGGCGATGGATACGGAGGCGACGAGACCACGGACGTGGTGTGCGAGATGCCGTCCAACGGTACCAGCAACAGCGACGACTGTGACGACACCGACGAAGACGTCTACCCCGGTGCCAGCGAGACCTGGTACGACGGGTTGGACGCGGACTGCGCCGGGGACGACGACTACGATCAGGACGCGGACGGTCACCAACACGAGGACTGGGGTGGCGACGACTGCGACGACGGCGATGCGGACGTAAATCCAGACGCCTTCGACCAGCCCAACGACGGCGTGGACGCTGACTGCAGCGGCTCGGATCCCACCGGCACGGCCTACGAGGTCGAAGCCGGAGACGAGCTGGACCTGCCCCTCGCCTTCGACCTCGAGCTGATGCCGGACCTCACCTTCGTCCTGGACACCACCGCGACGCTGGGCTCCACCTGGGCCACGATCAACCTCGGCAACCTCATCACCTACACCGAGGCTGCCTACACAGACCCCGCCTGGGGCCTGGCCAGCTACCAGGACTACGCCCACGGGGGCTTCGGCACGCCCGGAACCGACCTGCCATTCGTCCTCGAGCAGGCTCTGACCACCGACACCGATGCCTTCGAGGCCGCCCTGGGGGACATCACCGTAGGCGCCGGAGCGGATGCGCCCGAGTCCGGCATGGAAGCCCTGTACCAGGCGGCGACCGGAAACGGCTACGACATGTCCTGCGACGGCGCCTACGATGCCTCCGAAGACGTGCTGCCCTTCCTGGCCGACACGAGCGATCCGTTCAGCGGCACGGGAGGCCAGACCTACGACGCGTCGGTCGAAGGAGCCGGAACCCTGGGCGGCATGGGCTTCAGGGAAGGTTCCTTCCCCATCGTCGTCCTCGCCACGGACTACGACCTGAGGGATTCCGACTCCGCCTACTCCGCACCCGGGGGCTGCCCCCTCGATGCGGGACACTCCGACGTGGTCAGCGCCCTCTCCTCCCTCGGGGGATTCCTCGTTGGCGTCCTGCAGACCACCCATCTGCCTACACCCCTGGGCCAGCTACAGGACCTGGCCAGCGAGCTCGGCAGCTTGGGTGACATCGACGGAGACGGAGACCTGGACGATCCACTCGTCTTCGAGACCTCTTCCACGGCCGATCTCACCAACGCCATCCAGGCCTCCCTCGAGGCGGCTGAAGCCCACTCCTTCGACGAGATCTGCCTCGAGGTCGAAGGAGACGACGCGGGCGTGGTCACGGTCATCGAGCCTGAGTGCCACACGGGCCGTTCCGTAGGCGATGGCGCGCTGGACTTCACCATCACCTTCGAGCCCGACACCGCGGGCCTCGTCCATGAGCTCACGGTCGAGACCGTGGCGGACGGGCTGCACGTGTTGGCATCCGAGGACATCCTGGTGGTGGTGCCGCCAGTGGAGTGAACGCCATCAACCTGACGTGAGCGTTCCTCGAAGCAGCTCGTCTTCGTCCCCCACTCCATCCCCGTCGGTGTCCGGCTTCAGGGGATCACTGCCGAGGTCGAGCAGCTCCTCACCGTCTTCGAGGCCGTCTCGGTCTGTGTCCCAGTCCAGCGGATCGGTCCTCGCGTAGAGCACTTCCTCGCCGTCTCCGAGGCCGTCGTCGTCGCTGTCGGCGTCGAGGGGATCCGTGCTCTGGTCGAGCACCTCCTGCCCGTCGCCCAAGCCGTCTCCGTCCGTGTCCGCATCGAGCGGATCGGTGCCCTGGGAGTCCAGCTCCTCACCGTCCGGGAGGTGGTCGTTGTCCGAGTCTTCCCGCAGCGGATCCGTACCCAGATCGTCGAGCTCCTCACCATCCGTCAGGCCGTCGCCATCGGTGCCGGCTCGCGCGGGATCCGTGTGGTCTTCGTCGAGCTCCTGCCGGTCGAACAGCCCGTCGCCGTCGGAATCGGCTCGGCGAGGGTCGGTCCAGTAGGCGTCCAGCTCGTCACCGTCGCCCAGACCGTCGCCGTCGGTGTCCGCCGACAACGGATCCGTACCGAAGGTGAGCAACTCCTCTCCGTCGGTCAACCCGTCCCAGTCCGTGTCGCGGCATCGAGGATCGCTGCCGATCTCTCGCTCCAGGGCATTGCCAAGCCCGTCCTCGTCCCAGTCGCCATCGTCGGAATCAGGTCCCACGCCGAACCGAGCCGACCGCCGCGGTGATTCACCCCGGAGCAAGCCGAGCAAGGCGGCGCCGCTCCGAGCCACGTGGGGAGCTACCCGAGCTGCGTCGGAGACCCGACCCGGTGGCGCCGCGGAGAGACGAGCCGATCCCACCTCGGCGGTCTCACGGGTCGTGTCGCCGAGAACGAGCGCAGCGGCCAGAAGGACCGAGGCGAGACAGCAGAGGGTGATGGGCAGGGCGCGGTACATGACGACGAGTCCCTAAACGGATCCACCACAGTCATACTTCAGAAGAAGTTCATCGATTGCTGTTTTTTATGTATTTAATGGTTTTTGCGTTTCCTTCACTGCGCCGGGAACAAACGCACCCCCGCCGAGCGCCCGCGGGGCGCCGTGCCGGTGGGCTCCGGGACTAGCGGCAGTACTGGTAGTAGGTGCTGCTGGACGAGTTGGAGCACGACCACCACGACGCGGAGCAGCCGGACTTGTAGGTTCCGGTAGAGCCGCAGCTCGGAACGGAGCTGGACCAGCCGTTGGTGTAGGAGCTGCAGGAGAAGCCGTCCCAGTCGGTGGAGCAGGAGTAGGTGCTCGTGTAGTACTTGGACTCGCTGCCGTCACAGTCGTAGTCGTAGGAGCCATCGCCCCGGTTGACGCTCCAGTAGGTGGAAGCACCCGGGTAGGCGTTGGCGCTGCCGTCGTAGCAGTCGGTGTAGTTGGCCACGTAGCCGCTGGGCGGCGAGCAGGCGGTCGTGGTGCTCGAGCTGCTGCCGAAGGCATCACCATCGGAGTCCGCGTACCAAGTGCTGGCGTCCACGGCGCTGTCTTCGTCGGTGTAACCGTCACAGTCGTCGTCGTAGCCGTTGCAGTACTCGGTGGCGCCCGGGTAGCTGCTGGAGCGACCGTCGTCGCAATCGCTGGCGTTCGAGACGTAGCCCGACGGCTGGGTACAGGTCTGGGTCCAGTAACTGGCAGAACCGTAGCCATCGCCATCCGAGTCCTGGTACCAGTAGGTGTCGGGGCGGGTGGAGGCGTCCGTGTCGTCGCAATCGGAGCTGTTGGAGACGTACCCCGATGGCTGGTAGCAGCTGGCGGCGTAGGACGAGGCGTTTCCGTAGCCATCGCCATCGGCGTCGATGTACCAGGTGCTCACGTCCGCCGCGTCGGACTCGTCGGTGCTTCCGTCGCAGTCGTCGTCATGACCGTCGCAATACTCGATGGCACCGGGGTAGGTGTCGGCGTCCAGGTCGTCGCAATCCGTGCTGTCGGTGACCCAGCCGCCGGGGTTGTTGCACTCCACCGACGAACTGGATGCGTCGCCGAAGCCGTCGCCGTCATCGTCGGCGTACCAGGTCGTGGCGTCGGCCGCGTCGGCCTCGTCCGTGGTGCCGTCACAGTCGTCGTCAGCGCCGTCGCAGTACTCCGTCGCGCCAGGATTGGTGCTGCTGTCCCCATCGTCGCAGTCGGTGTTGTCGGAGACGTAGCCCGTGGGTTGATAGCACTGGGTACGCGTCACGTAGGCCCAGCCGTAGCCGTCGCCGTCCGCGTCCTCGTACCAGTCGCTGACATCGTCGGCGTCGTCTTCGTCGGTGGTGCCGTCGCAGTCGTCGTCGTGGCCATCGCAGTACTCAATGGCACCTGGGTAGGCGTCGGCGTCGGCGTCATCGCAGTCGGAGCCATCCGCGATGTAGCCGGAGGGCTGGTCACAGGCGACCGCCGGGAGCGTGCCATCGCCGTAGGAGTCGCCATCGCTATCGGGGTACCAGGTGGCGACGTCGGTTGCGTCGGCCTCGTCGGTGTCGCCGTCGCAGTCGTTGTCGATGCCGT
>CAZVHW010000453.1:6008-6743 GCA_964626835.1 uncultured Enterobacterales bacterium | reverse complement strand
GCGAGGAACCGGGGGCCAACCCGGACACCCAGCGTGTCTGGCTCATGAAGATGCTGGGTCAGCTGATCTCCGAGGGAGCTGGCTACGATCAGCACTTCACCCGCATCTTCGCGCGGGGTCGACGGCACATCACCGAGTTCATGTGGGACTACTGCTGCGAGCTGGCCGACGTGGTGGGCAGCGGCCCCTCCGCCTGGTCCAACTACCACCGCACCTTCACCCTCAACCACGGCGCGCGCATGGAGTGCTGGCACAGCGAAGTGCGGGCCGGGCGCATGCCTGTGGAGCGCGGCATCTTCCGCGATCCCGAGACCGAGGCCCGTCGCAGCCTGCTGCTGCCCCTCAAGAACGACCGCGTGCGGCTGCGGCGCTTCGAGGCGCGCACCGGCCTGGACGTGCACGAGCACTTCGGCCCCGAGCTGCTGCGTCTGCAGGGCCTGGGGCTGGTGGACTGGGATCGCAATGCGCTGTGGCTCACCCCCAGGGGGCGCTTCTTCGCCGACGAGACGCTGTGGCAGCTCACCCAGCGCAGCTACGTGCCCTTCCCCGAGGTGGTGCACGAGCTGATGCCGGCCTGATCTCCCCGCTTCAGCGCGTCAGCAGCAGCGCCATGCCTGTCAGGGCCACGAAGGCCCCCAGCACGGGCCGCGGGCGGAGCCTCTCGCCCATGAACAGGGCCGCCAGGCTCGGCGCGCCCTCGCTGCTGGGCAGGATGCCGGCCATGCAGCGCAGCAG
>CAZVHW010000453.1:0-5998 GCA_964626835.1 uncultured Enterobacterales bacterium | reverse complement strand
GGTCTTGCCGCAGCCGGAGGGACCCACCAGGCAGAGGAACTAGCCGGGCTGGGACCTACATGGAGATTTCGGCGAAGGCCTGGACCTGCTCCTCGCCATCCTGGAAGCGCTTGCCAAGGTCCTGGAGCTTCAGCCGGGGGACGGATGGATCCATGGACGAGGGCTAACCCTCCTCCTCGGGGGTTGGCGGGGCTGGCGGCATCGCTGGTGGTTCTGCGGGATCCTGCCAGCCCGGGTCGGCCGCCTGGACAAAGGCGGCGATGACGGGCCGCAGGGCCTGGGCCAGCAGGCGGTGGCCTTCTGGGGAGGGATGCACCGGGTCGAGCAGGAGAGGAAGCTCCGCCTCGGGGGTCTGTTTCCAGGCCCGCTTGAAGGTGGCCGGACCGTCCACCACGGGCACCCCTGCCCGGTAGCCGTCCAGTGCCATCGCTGCACGGTAGCCCTCGAGGCTGCAGGCCAGGGCGTGCTGACCCTCCAGCCAGTCCAGGCGGGCCTGGTTGGCGTCGGCGTCCTGGTCGGTGGTGGGCAGGTAGTGGCCGATGGGCGGTGGTGCGTCAGCGCCGCCCACCTCTCCCGCCACGGGGGGAGGTCGGGCATCGGCATCGGTGCTCATGGGGGGCACCACGTAGAACACGGAAGCGCCAGCCCCGTCCGCCAGCCTGCGCAGGCTGACCAGGTTGCGGCGGTAGTGGCGCAGGTGCACCCGCAGGGTGTCGGGCACCGTCTGGGCCTGCTGGCGCGGACGCTGCTGCTGGAGCACCTGCTGGTGCAGCCAGCGGTAGAGGGACAGGTGACGCAGCGCCAGGTGCGCCGGGGCTCCCCAGCGGAACCAGAAGTCGTCGGTGAGGCCCTCCGGGGACTGGGAGTCGCTGATGTTGTAGAGGATCACGCCATCGAGGCCCAGGGACAGGCTGCGCCGCAGGCGTTCCAGGCACTGGTAGGTGCTGTAGCCGGGAACCCCTCCGTTCAGCACCTGGATGCTCCGCTCGGCGGCGGCCAGCCCAGCGGGGTTGAGGCTGGCTTCGAGTCGCTGGACGAAGGTCTCCTCCAGCCGTACCCCCGCGCCGAAGACCGAGGAATCCCCCAGCACGAGAAAGCGTCGCTGCCCGGCGGGTTTCTGCGCGTTCAGCGGCAGGTCGCGCATGCCCTGGGCGTTGATGCGCTCGCCCTCGCCCATGCTGACTCCGGGGCTGAGCACCCACTTGAGGTAGGGGTCCGCTTCGAACTGGCCGGTGATCCAGTCGTGGCGTGGCAGCTCGGGAAGGGGTCCGCCGAAGAAGCGCGCCGTCAGCTCCAGGCAGCCGAGCAGCAGCAGGGTGGCTCCCAACGAGAGGCCCAGGCGCTCGAACCGAAGCCTGTCCGGCGGCGTGGTGGCGGTCACGGTGCGGGTGCGACCGGTGCTGACGCCACAGGGGGGGGCGGCCCGCCCGGAGGCGTGCCCGCCGGGCGGGTGGCATTGGCGGGCAGGTAGGCCTCGAGGCCTGCGTCGGCCTGCAGCGTGAGGTCCACCCCAGTGATGGCGGCGCTGCCCACCACCAGCGGTGCGGCGGTGATGGCGGCCGCGTCGTCGATGCTGGGACCGTCGCCCTTTGCGTCCAGGAAGACGACGAGGTGCACCGCGCCCAGGTCGCGGGGCAGCAGCAGCTCGAAGTCACCCAGCGTGTTGCAGCGCAGGTGATAGACAACGTTGGGGCTGGGGGTGTCCGCGCTGAAGAGGTCCACGAGTACCATGCGCGGGCGGGCGTCTGCGGACTCAGGCGGGGCTCCCGGTGCGGTAAAGCTGCCGCTCACCAGGACCCCATCGCTGGCGTCTTTGGGGATTTCGCGGTGGGGGATGGGCGTGGGGCGGCAGCCCTGCTCGCCTTCTCCCGTGCTGCGGGGTGCGATACCCGTAGCCGCGGGTGGGGCCCCGACGATGGTGGAGGTAGAGGCGGGGTACAGCGCCTCCATCACCGAGGCCTGGCCCATGAAGTCCACCGCGGGCACGGGGGGAGCCAGACGGTCGAAGATCAGGAAGTACTGGGAACGCTCCCGGATGCGCTCGCGCTGGACCATCTGGAAGCCGAAGGGAGCCAGCTGCCCAGCGATGTCGTCCTCGTCCACGTTGCGGCCGTTGGCGGCTTCCTTGGAGGACTCCAGGACCACCAGCTTGCCGCCTTGTTTGATCGCCCTGTGCACCGAGCCGTAGAAGCCGACGAAGTCCTCCAGGTACTCGGCTCCCACCTTCTCGGACGGGTTGTGGAAGAAGTGCACGTCGGCCAGAAATGCCATGTCCACCGAGCCGGGCTCCAGCAGCGTGTCCTCGTAGGCGGAGAACACGAGCTGGATGTTCTTCACACCGGTCTGCTCCAGCCGTTCCTTGACGTAGGCCACGGCATTGGGGTCCGAGTCGATGCAGTAGATCAGGCCTTCGTCGCCCACCACGGTGGAGAAGTGGAAGGAGAAGTAGCCGGCGCCACAGCCCACATCGGCGATCACCTGCCCCGCGGAGAGACCCATCTTCTCCATGATGTAGGCGGGTCGCTGGATGGAGTCGCGGATGCCTGCTGCCTCGGCATCCAGCTTGGCCTGGGAGTGCTTGCCCTCCTGGTTGGCGCTGGGGTCGGTGATGATGGTGATCTCGCCCGTGGAGCTGACGGTGGGCTGTTGCGCCTCGGGCTGTTGGCCATCCTGGGAGCAGGCAAGCGCCAGCAGGGCAGTGCAGGCTGCGAGCCGGGGGGGCAGCCGGATCACGGTATGGCGCCTTCGGAGGGAGGCTCCACCGGTGGCGCATCACCCTCGGGCGAAGGACCGGCAGGCGGCGCTTCGCCTTCTGGCAGCGGCGCTTCGCCCTCCACCGGAGCCTCGCCTTCCGGGGGGGGGACCTCGCCCTCTACCGGAGCCTCGCCCGTGGTTTCCGCCGTGGGCAGCGTGGCACCGATGTACCTGGACATGTCAGCGCCGTCCTCGAGCTTGATGGTGATGTCGCTGACCGCGTCGGTGCCCACCTCGAAGGGAGCGGATGTGCCAGCGGCCTTGGAATTGGCCGGGCCCATGCCGTCGGTGTCCAGGAAGGCCACGGCGATCAGCTTGCCCAGCTGCGTGGGAACCTCGACCAGGAATTCACCGCCGTGATGGCAGATGACATTGTAGGCCACCTGCGGCTGGTCGGGGATCTCCATGTTCATCAGGTCCACCAGGTACTGGCCCTCCGCCGTGCCGCTGTACTCGATGGTGCCCGAGAGCTCGACCCCCTCGCCCTTGTCGAAGGGGTGGTTCTCCTGGGCGAAGCCGGTGGGGATGCACTCGTGGTCCCCCAACTCGAGCTCGGGTCCGGGGCCGGAGCCGGGGTCCTCGCCTGCCGCTGGCGGTGTGCCGCCTTCCATGCCGGCGGGCGGTGATGGGAAGGTGGCGCTGGGCGAAGTGCAGGCTGCAAGCAGCAGGGACAAGGTGAGGGCGAAGCGCATGGAAGTCTCCTGGGACCGCCGCGGACCGGAGAGGCCCCTCCGTGGATAGCTCGTACAAGCGGGCGCCCGGCAGCACGGGCAGTCTGCCTGCCGGGCCCTTTGATCGTCAAGGAGCGCGTAGAGAACACCGCAATGGCCTCCCGGGGTGGCCTCCCCCGACGTCGGCTGGCACGGGGCGCAGGTTCCCCGGCCGCTACGTGGGCGGGTTCTCGAAAGAACTGGGGTTGATCCGGCTATGCGGACATCCCAGCGCTATCGATCAGGAGGTCAACGGTGTCGAAGACCGTTCCCCGCAACGCTCCGGAGCTCGAGGAGCAGATGGTGGCCTCGGTACGCTCCAGGCGCTGCCCGGCTCGCTCCGGACCGGCGCCTCACCCGACCGTCGCCCTCCACCGCCAGCCCTCCGCCGGCTCGATCAGGTCCCAGAGGTTGCCGTACAGGTCCTCGAAGACCGCCACCCGGCCCCAGGGCTCGTCCACCGGCGGGCGCACGAAGTGCACGCCAGCGGAGCTGTACGCGGCGTAGTCGCGCTCGAAGTCGTCGGTGTACAGGAACAGGAAGACCCGGCCGCCGGTCTGGTCCCCAATGCGCGTGACCTGGCGGGGGCTCGCGGCCCGGGCCAACAGCAGGTCCGCGCCGCTGCCGCCGGGTGGGCGCACCACCACCCAGCGCTTCTCCGGGGTGATGGGCGTGTCCTCGATGAGCTCGAAGCCGAGCTTGCCGACGTAGAACGCAAGGGCTTGGTCGTAGTCGCGGACGACGAGGGCGAGCTGGTCGAGGCTGCGACGCATGGGCGGGCGACCCTCCGATGGAATGAGCCAGAGCCCAGTAACCTCGGTGCGACCAGCACAGAACCCCGCACCAACTGCGCAATCCTCACAGCATGAGCCACCTTCGACTGGGCATCTGCCTCCTCCTCGTGCTGTGCGCATGCCGACCCTCTGCCTGGGTGCCCGACCCGGGCCTGCTGCTCCCGTGGTCTCCCGAGGCACAGGAATCCCAGCCCTGGCCACTGCCCTACGTGGCCGTCTTCGAGCAGGGGGCAAAGGCCCTGACCTACGTGGCCGCGGACCACGACAACAAGCTGGACTCGGACACCTTCCGCGCGGTGCGCTGGGCCTTCGACGACAGCCGGCCCCAGGTGGTGGTGATCGAAGGAGTGCGCTCCGAAGCCGGCTTCAACGAGCCCAAGCTGCTGGAGCTCCTCCGCACCGCACCACCCAGCCAGCTCTACGAGCAGCGCTTCGAGCCCGGCTACGCGGCCCAGCTGGCCCACGACGCCGGGGTTCCTTTCATCGGCGCCGAGCCCAGCGAGGCGGAGCTGATCGCGACCTGCCAGCGCCGGGGGGTCAGCCTCGAGGATCTGTTCGGGCTGTATGTGGTGCGCCAGACCTCCCAGTGGCGCCGCGCAGGAAAGCTGGAGACCACGCCCATCGAGCAACTGGTGGAAGAGAGAGCCCAGAGCATGGCGCAACGTGCAGGCTTCGACCGCGACCTGCTCCCGAGCTTCGAGGGCTTCCTGGCCTGGTACCAACGGGGGATGGGCGAGCCCTATGATCCCACACGGATCGGCACTGGCGACGCCGCCCCCCTCGGCGGCCCCGAGGCCACGCTGCCCCAGCGGGTGAACTTCCACGTGAACCACGCCCGCAACGAGCACATCGTGGGGGTCATCGCCGCGATGCTCGACGACCACGACCGCGTGCTGGTGGTCTACGGCGGTGGCCACCTGCTCCAGCAGGAGCCCGTGCTGGAAGCCCTCTTCGGCCACCCCCCACGCTACGAGAAGCCATAGGTCCCCTCGCCATACGCCGCCGCTCCCTGCGGCGCGCAGATGCGCAAGCGGGTGCCCGCCTGTACGGGCAGTCTGCCTGCCGGGCCCTTTGATCTTCAAGGAGCGCGCAGAGAACACCGCAATGGCCTCCCGGGGTGGCCTCCCCCGACGTCGGCTGACACGGGGCGCAGGTTCCCCGTCCGCTACGTGGGCGGCTTCTCCATGCCCCGGAGATGAGCCGTGGGCGTGATCCTCGTGCCCCCACGGCGAGCTGGTCGCACTCGCTCTCACCCGCCAGGTCCAGAGGATCCCGCGCTGCCGCCTGCTGGAGCCCCTTCTGTCAAGGGGCGCCCAAACTGATCCTCGTGGGGGCGGCCAAACTGATCGCCTGATCTCTGGTTTCCAGCAGAGCGCGCAGGGCCCAACCACCACCAGCGATCTCGACCACGTTCTCATGGCGGGCGGGGATAAACCCCGCCCCTACGTTCAGGGGGAGGCGATCTCCTCGGGCCGGTCCCGATCCCCGCCAACCCGATCCCCCGATCCTCCCGATCTCCGCCGACCCGATCACCTCTCTCCGATCACCGGGCACCCTGTTTTGATCGATCCGTCGCCTGCTGTCGCCGAAAACAGGCGTTCATCCGTCCCAGATCAGCCCTGAAAGCTACTCCAGATACCCCAGCTCCCTCAGCGCCTCGACCGTCTCCTCGTCCAGTCCCTCGAGGCCCCCCTGCTCCGCGCTCTCGTCCACGCTCGCCAGCTTGGCCATGGCCCGCAG
>CAZVHW010000452.1:0-6755 GCA_964626835.1 uncultured Enterobacterales bacterium | reverse complement strand
CACCCGTATCTTCGGGCTGGTGCGAGACATCTTCCGGGCGCTTGGGGGGCAGATGGCGGCCGCCGACGCCATCAATGCCTCCCAGGACATCTTCTACCTCACCGTCGAAGAGGTCTTCGGCTGGGTCGAGGGCATCACGCCCTGCGCCACCTGGAAGGGCCTGGTGGCCCTGCGGCGAGAGGAATTCGACGGCTACCGGCAGCTTCCCGGCCCTCCCGAGCGCTTCCACACCTGGGGTCCCGTGCACCGCAACAACCGGTTTGCCGGACGGAAGATCAAAGCTCGGCTGGACGGAGACGGTCTGCTACGCGGCACTCCGTGCTACCCGGGCGTGATCGAGGGAAGAGCAGCGGTGCTCGACGATCCGGGTGCCGGCACCCGCCTGGATCTTCCCATCCTGGTCACGTCCCGCACCGATCCGGGCTGGGTGCCGCTCTTCCCCTCCATCGCCGGCCTGTTGGTAGAGCGGGGCAGTCCCCTGTCCCACTCCGCGGTGGTGGCACGGGAAATGGGCATCCCCACCGTGGTCGGCCTACGAGGGCTGACCGCCTTGATCGAAGATGGCCAGCGGGTGCGCATGGACGGGAGCGCGGGCTGGGTCAAGCCGCTGCCACCCCGCCCGCCAAGGGACGAGGCTCCCATCCCGCACCAAGAAGCCCCCCAGCCAGCGACCTCCGCGGATGAGGAGTAGGCCGCGATGGCCTCCCAGGGCGCGGCGGAGCCCCTCTCCCGCCGCCTCTCCTACTCCCAGTGTTGGGAAGACTGGGCATTGCTCGATGACAGCCTGGATCCGAGCCCAGGCGACCGCGTCCTCTCCATCGCGAGTGCGGGCTGCAACAGCCTGGCCCTGGCGCTGAAGGGGGCCCACGTGGTGGGCATCGACCTGAGCGCCCCTCAACTGGCCCTGTGCGAGCTCAAGCTGGCCGGAGGCCGGCTGCCCTACCTTCGGTTCCTGGCGCTGCTGGGGCTCGCCGAAGGCGATCCGCTCGAGATCTACCGCGAGATCGAGCCCGCGCTGTCCGATCGAGCACGGGACTTCTGGCGCGGGCGCCCCGACCTGCTGGTCGATGGCGTGCTCTGTGCGGGCAGGTTCGAGCGCTACCTGGCCACCTTCACGCAGCGCGTGCTCCCCCTCATCCATGGACGCCGGACCATCCGCGGCCTGATCGACGCGAAGAGCCCCGCCGAACAGCGCGCCTTCCACGACCGGCGGTGGAGCAGCTGGCGCTGGCGCGGGCTGTTCAGGGTGTTCTTCAGCCGCTGGGTCATGGCCCGTCTGGGCCGCAGCCCCGAGCAATTCTCCCAAGTGAGGGGCACGGTGGCGGAGCGCATCCTGGCCCGCTGCGACGAGGTGCTCGGAGGCCAGCCGCTCCACGAAAACCCCTACGTCCAGTGGATCCTCGAGGACGCCTGGCGCGACATCGAGCTGGCTCATCCCTACCTGACCCGCCAGGGCCACGCGGGCCTCGCGGCGGCCGCCGAGCGGATCGAGTGGGTGCACGCCTCCCTCGAGGAGCACCTCCCCGCCTGCGAACCGGGCACCTATACCGCCTACAACCTCTCCAATATCGGGGAGTACCTGCCCAAGGCCGTCTGGGACGAGCTGTACGCCCGGCTGCTCGATGCCGCCGCTCCCGGAGCCCGGGTAGCCTACTGGAACCTCTTCGTGCCCCGTGCCTGCCCGACCGCGCTGGCTGGGCGCATCGTGCGCCACTCGCAGCGCTCCGCCGATCTGCTCGCCCGCGATCGAGTACCCTTCTACGGCGCTTTCGTGCTGGAGACCGTGCGCTGATGCCCGAGACACTTTCCCTCCCCTCCCCCCCCGCCAACGCCACCGAAGGCTTCATCGACCGCCTGCTGCGGCTGCGTTGGTTCATGGTCGGCCTGGTCTGCTTGCTCTCGGCGGTCTCCCTGCTCGGGGCTTCCCAGCTCGGAGTCGACAACGCCCTCGAGATCTGGTTCGTCGAGGGCGATCCCGCCCTCGAAGCCTACAACGGCTTCCAGGAAACCTTCGGCAACGACGAGGTGGTGGTCCTCTCTCTGCACCAGCCCGGCGGCATCCTCGACGAAGCCGGCATGGCCCGCATCCAGACCGTGGGGGACGTGGCCGCTGGGGTCCAAGGCATCGACCGCGTGCTGTCGTTGGCCACCATCGAGCAGATCCGCTCAGGCGATGACTGGCTCGAGGTCGCCAGGCTCTACAAGCCCCCCCTGGGTCCCGACTTCGCCGACTCGGTGCTCGAGGATCCTCTGCTCGCCGGCACGCTGGTCAACCGGACGGGCGACACGGCCCTGGTGCTGGCGTGGATGGAGTCCATGGGCGACATCGACGCCCGCCGCGACGCCATCCTGGCCGACCTCCGAGCCCAGGTGGCCGAGACGGGCGAGACCGTCCACTACGCCGGCATGGGCGTGATCTACGCAGCCCTCAACCAGGCGAGCACCGTAGACTCCCAGGTGTTCATCGGGGCGAGCTACTTGGTGATCGTCGGGCTGCTGCTGGTGCTGTTCCGCCGGGTGGGCCCGGTGCTGCTGACCATGACGGTGGTGGGCCTGGCGGCCATCTGGCTCATGGGTCTGTACGGCGCCACGGGCCACGACATCAACATGGTCACCATGGTGCTGCCCACCCTGATGTTGATCATCGGGGTCTCCGACTGCATCCACTTCCTGAACAGGGCCGTAGAGCAGCCCCCCGGTGGCACCCGCTGGGAGCGGGCGCGGGCGGCGGTGGCCTTCATGTTCTGGCCCTGCTTCATGAACTCCCTGACCACCGCGGCCGGCTTCGCGGCACTGGCCACCGCCAGCATGCCGGTGGTGCGCGACCTGGGACTTTTCGCCGCCGTGGGCGTGCTGGGTGCCTTCCTTGCCGCGCTCATCGGCTGCTCGGTGGGCCTGCTGTGGCACCGCCTGGAGCCTGCGCCCGAACCGCCCCGCCTGCTGGCCAAGACCGCCGATGCGATGGCCACTCTGGCCACACAACGCCCCGCCGCCGTGCTGGTGGGCGCCCTGGTGCTCATCCTCACCGGGGCCCTGGGCATCACCCGCCTCGAGGTCGACACCTACAGCATCGACTACCTGAAGTCCCACCACCCCGTGCGCCAGGACTCCGAGGCCATCGAAGCCAGCTTCGGCAACTACACCCCCCTGGAGATGGTCGTCGAGGCTCCCGACGCACTGCGCGACCCCGCCGTCATGGGCGCGGTGGCACGCTGGCAGGACGCCATGGAGCAACACCCCGACGTGCACTGGACCCGCTCCCCCGCCGACACGGTCCGCAAGCTCAACCAGGTGCTCTCCGACGGCAAGCCCGAGAGCTTCGTCGTGCCCGCAGATCCTTCTGCCCTCGAGCAAGCGCTGCTGCTGTACGAGAGCGACCCCGATGGCGACCTCTCCAGCCTGGTCTCGCCGGACGAAAACAAGCTCCGGGTCACGGCCGGAGTCCCCATGGTCAGCGCCAAGGCCTTCGGCGCTATCCTGGACGACCTGCTCGAGGTGGCCGAGCTTCCCGACGGCGCCACCGTCACGCCGGGGGGCTACCTGCCCCTGTACGTGCGAATCATGGAAGAAGTGGTGGCCAGCCAGGTCTCCAGCTTCGCCCTGGCCTTCTTGGTGATCTTCGTCATGCTGGCCGTGCTGTTCCGCTCGCTGCGGCTGTCGGCCCTGGCGGTGCCGGCGAACCTGGTGCCCGTGGTGATCATCCTGGGCATCATGGGCCTGGTGGGCATCCGGCTCGACGTGGCCACGGTGACCGTCTCGGCGGTGATGCTGGGGCTCATCGTCGATGACACCACCCAATTCCTGTACCGCTTTCGGTACGAGATGGGCCGCCTGAACGACCACACCCTCGCCGTACAGGCCGCGGTGCGGGGCGTTGGCCGCGCGCTGCTGTCCACCACCCTGGTGCTCTCCCTCGGCTTCCTGGTGCTGGGCCTGGCTCAGATCCGGTCCGTCTCGTGGTTTGGCGTGCTGATGTCCCTGGCCATGGTCTGCGCCCTGCTGGGCGACCTGGTGATGCTGCCAGCCATGATCGTGCTGTTCAAACCCAAGATTCGCGCGGTATAGCCGCCCCACCCGGCCGAGGGACAACCCATGCCAGTGCTCCACGTCACGGACTCCCGGGGAGGCTCACGGGCCCATCGTTTCTCCCACCGCATCCTGATCGGCAGAGACGAGGGGAACGATCTGCGCCTCGTCGATCCAACCGTCTCCGGGCATCACGCCGTCGTCCTGGTGCTGCCAGACGGCAGCGCCCTGCTCAAGGACCTTCGCAGCGCCAACGGGACCCTGGTCCGGGGTGAACGCATTCAAAGCTGCAGGATCGAGGAAGGCGAGCACTTCTTCGTCGGTGGCTGTCGCATTCAGTTCCAGGCGGAGCCCAAGCACACGGCGCCAGACAAAGCGCTGGCGTGGGAGCACGACGAGAACACGGATCCGCCCCTGACCACGGGTCCCCTGGACCTGCTGGCATCATCCACGGGGCGGGGCATCGAAGCCTTGGAGGGCAGAAGCCGGGACCTCCTCGCGATGTACGCTCTGGCCAACGCCATCCACTCCTGTCCGGACGAGGGAGAGCTGTTCCGTGCTGTCGGCACGCTGGTGCGACAGTGCACCGGCGCCAGCCAAGGCGCCATGGTGGAGCAAGATCCCGAGACGGGGGCCATGGAGACCCGGGTCGCCTGGCCGGAAGACCACGACATGAGCGAGGGCAGGCCCTACTCCCGGACCGTGGTCGACCGCGTCGTCAAGGACCGACAGACCATCCTCGTACCCGACGTGGCCCTTGCCGGCAGCCTACGCCACGCTCCGAGCATCGTCGCAGGCCAAGTCCGCACGGTGCTCTGCGCCCCGCTGCGCTCTCGAAGCCACACCATCGGCATCATCTTCGCCGCCCACGAAGACCCCTCCTTCCAGTTCCAGGAACGGCACGTCCAGCTCCTCACGGCCATCGGGCTCGAAGCGGGCACCGCGCTCGAGAACAAGCGGCTGTACCACGAACTGGAGGCGGACTTCTTCGGCACCATCCGGGTCCTGTCCCAAGCGCTGGACACCCGCGACACCTACACCGGGGGGCACGCCCACCGCGTCGCCGAGATCAGCGTGGCCATCGCCCGCTGCATCCCACTCGACGCCGAAGAGGTCCGCGCGGTCCGCCTGGGTGCACTGCTCCACGACATCGGAAAGATAGGCGTGCTGGACGACTGTCTGAAGGGCGAAGGCGCCCTGTCGGACGCCCAGTACGCCCACGTCAAGGAGCACACCATCAACGGCGACCGGATCCTCGCACCCCTGAAAAAGCTTCAACTCATCCGCCCCACCGTGCGCCACCACCACGAGCGCTGGGACGGTCACGGCTACCCCGACGCGCTCGCGGGTGAGCAGATCCCCCTGGCGGCCCGCATCGTCGCCGTGGCCGACACCCTGGACGCCATCGCCAGCAGCCGCACCTACCGCGCCGGGCAGCCCGTTCAGCACGCGGTAGCCGAGATCGAGCGCGTGGCGGGTACACAGCTGGACCCCGACCTGGTGCCCGCCCTGAAGCGCGCCCGCCAGCTGGGCTTCATCCGCGCCAGCCTGTGGAAGTCCAAACGGGAGAGCCAGGGCGAGTGAGGGTGGTGGGCCCAGCCGATCCCCGCAAGGCCGGCTGCGGGCGCCCTCACGCCGCGACGAAACCGTCACACAACCAGCGGCAGACCATCAGCACACTATGCCCACCTGAATGCACAAGATCAGCGACCAAGCCCCGGTGAATGCACAATCCGGGTCCCCGCCGGCCCTAGGGCATGCCGATATGGTGCTTTCGTTCGTTGGGTGCGCATTCGGAGGTGGCGTTCGGAGCGCAGATTGTGCATTCGTGGGCACATAGTCGCTGTTTCCGTGCGTTCGGGGGGGCATAGTACGCTAGGCCGCGCCCGTTCTCCGAGAAGCGGTGACAACGCGGTACACATCGTCGCGATCCTCGATGGAAACCTCCTCGAAGCCTGCGCGCTCCAGCAGATCGGACAGCACCGAACGGGTCGCGAACAGCGGAGCGACCTCTCCCTGGGCGAGAAACAGGCCCAGCCGCCCGCCGGGGCCCAGCACGCGCGCAGCTTCCTCGAGCAGCTCGATCTTCTCGTCAGGTGCGAAGTGGGGCAGGACGAAGGAGCTGACGACCGCGTCGAAGCTGTCGTCCTCGAAGGGCAGCCCACGGGCGTCGCCCCAGCGCAGGGAGACGTTTGACCACCGGCCCCGCGCCATCTTTTGCGCAGCCTGGGCCAGCATGTCGCCCGAGTAGTCCAGCCTGGTGTAGGCACCGGCCCGGCCAACGCAGAGCGTGGCCAGCAGCCCGGTGCCCACCCCGATGTCCAGCACGCGATCCCCGTCGTGGACGGCTTGGTCCACCATGCGCCGGGCGTTGGCCTCGAACGCGCCGTCCAGCGCGACGCTCCAGTCGTAGAACCACGCCCACGCGCGGTAGAACCAGCGCACGTAACGGCGGCTGCCCGCTCCGGGGATGGAGAGAGAGGTGGATCGCATGTACAGGCGGCGCAGCCAGGATGGCATGGTCATGGTCCTTCCTCCTCGAGGCAGAGCCCGCCCGCATGCGCCAGGGCGTCCTCGACCAGGCGCTCCACGTGGCGGTCTGTCAGGGCGTAGACCACGCGCTTGCCCTGTCGCGTGCCCGTCACCAGCCGATGGTCCTTCAGGACACGCAGCTGGTGCGACAGCGCGCTCTGCTCGACCTCGAGCCGCTCCCACAAGGAGCCCACCGA
>CAZVHW010000451.1:0-6771 GCA_964626835.1 uncultured Enterobacterales bacterium | reverse complement strand
GCGGGCGGGCAGGTAGCGGCAGCTCCCCGAGACGGGCGAGGGCACGTGGGTGTCCTTGCCGTGGAGGATGTCCCAGACCCGGGGGCTCTTGGCCTTGATGCGGGAGTCGTCGGGATCGTCCGGATCCACCAGGTCGGCCAGCTCGTGAGGGTAGTCGATCCAAACGTCGCCGGGGATGTCGTGCAGGTAGATCAGGGGTAGGTCGGTGAAGGTGTGACGCTCTTTCTTGCGGTGAACCGTGGCCACCCGGATGTCGACCGGGGTGTTGCGGCGGGCACGCCGGCGCAAGCCGTCGACGATGCCTCGGATGGTCTCGCCGCTCTCGTACACGTCGTCGATGATGAGCAGCCCGTCTTCGGGACAGACCGACCGGGTGAGATGCTCGAGGCCCTTGACCACGACGTCGGTTTGCACGCCGATGCCATGGTAGGACTGCGTGGCGATGCTGGTGTGGTGTACCCGCTGACCCTGGAACCGGAAGTAGGCGTCCACGCCCAAGCCGATGGGGGTCCCTCCGCGCCAGACGGAGATCACGTGCTTTGGACGGAAGCCTGAGTCGAAGACCCGCTTGCCAAGCCGGAACGAGTCGATCACCAGCTCGTCCGGATCGATGTGCAGCAGCTGGACCATGGAAGCCTCCCGGTGGGGTGGGAGCGCTGGCTTACTCGCCCCCTCGAGACCCTGCAAGGGGGTTTGTCCACGCTCCGTGATCAGCTGGCTCGGACCGGCGACTCCGAGTATCGTTTCTCGAGCTGGGCCTGCCCACTGGCCTGCAGCGCGTCCATGGCCAGGTTGGCGAGGGAGTCCACGTGCTCGTTGCCGGGCACGCCATCGTGGCCGCGGACCCAGGTCCATCTCACCCGGTGTCTCTGCGTCAGCTCGTCGAGGCGCTTCACCAGGTCCAGGTTCTCCACCTTCCCCCCCTTGCGCTTCCAGCCCCGCTTCTTCCAACCTTTCATCCACTGCGTCGCGGTGTTGACCAGCAGACGACTGTCCGTACGGATCTCGATGTCGCTGGGGATGGCGAGGGCCTCGAGCACCCGGATGGCGGCCAGGGTCTCCATGCGGTTGTTGGTGGTGTGCCGCTCACCGCCCGCCCGCTCCAGGGCGCCACCGCGCTTCAGGTCGATCATCAGGAACGCCCAGGCACCCGGGCCGGGATTGCCACGACAGCCGCCATCCGTGAAGGCCAGCACGCTGGGGCGTGGGACTGTCGAAGGGCTCATGGGGACTCCTGGTTGGCGGTGGAGCGGGAGCCTAGTGCTCACGACGCGACGGGGCAAGGTGACGCGACGGGACAAGGTGACGCGACGTCGAGGAAGAGGTGTCATAATCCCAACGGGCTCCAGGGCCTGGAGGAGACCCCATGATCGCACGCTCTCTGCCGCTGCTTCTGGCAGCCGCCTTGCTGGCAAGCGCCTGCTCCCCGCTCACACGCTATCGCCAGACCCTGATGCCTCCGGCGGCCTCACCTACCACGCGAGTCGGCGCGCCCATTGAAGATGGCCAGCTGGCCGTGGCTGCGGTGGCTTCCGCCTACTGGACCCGCAACTGGCTGTTCGCGGAAGACGACGTCACCGGGCTCTTCCCCAGGGAAGGCGATCCGGGCCTCTACATGTCCCCCGTCAGCGTGGGCGGCCACCTACGCTACGGCGTCGCCGACTTCCTCGAGCTGGGACTCTCCGCCGACTACGCATCATACGCCTGGGCCAAGCGCAGCTCCCTGGGCGTGCTGCCCTTGGCGAGCAATGCCTCGGTGCTGTCCGTCGGGCCCCAGATCACCGCCGGCTACCAGTTCGGTGTGCTGGGCTTCGGTGGCACCCTCGAGGTGCTGTGGACTCAAGTGCCATACGCCCAATACGAATACCTGGGCCCCGAAGAATGGCTCGACTTCTACGCTCTGGGCGACGCGTCCGAGCTGTACGAGCTGGACGAGACCGGTGTCTGCCATCCTTGGCGCGTGCGCTGGACCAACGCGCTGACGGTCCGCCACCAGGCCTTCGACTCCTCCTTCGGCTTCACCCTCTCTCCGCAGCTCACCAACAACGGCTTCTCCAACGAAAAGGAGCCGGTGTACAGGGCCGGCCCCTTGGCCGTCATCCCCGTGATGGACCTGGGCTTCACCATCCCGGGGATCCACGTCGGAGTGCAGGGTTGGTACGCAGCCAACGCCGCCCAGGCCACCAACGATCTGTACAACGGACTGGGCGCCCGACTGATCATGGAGTACCGCTCCCCGAGCAAGGACGACTAGAGAATCCGCCGAAGCCTGCTTGCCTTCCCGCGCGTGGTGGGCAACATGGCCCCATGGCACGTCGCACATCCAAGCCCCCTCCCCCTCTGTCCGAGGCGTACCTCGAGTCCGCCGGCACCTGGTATGTCCAGAACTATGGGGGGAACAGCCGTGCGCTGCGCAAAGCCCTGTGGAGGCGGGTGGACAAGGCAAAGGAACACCACCCCACGGACCGTTCCCAGGCGGCCCACTGGATCGACGCCGTCGTCGAGCGCTTCCAGCGAGCGGGCCTCGTCGACGACAACAGCTGGGCCCGCAGCAAGGCCAAGAGCCTCTTCGCCAAGGGCAAGCCGCCCTTCCGTATCCGCCAGGAGCTTCGACAAAAGGGGATCTCCGCCGAGATCGCCGAACAGGCCGTGGCCGATCTGATGGAAGCCCAGGAAGTCGATCCACGGCTTCTTGCGGCGGCCACCTACGCTCGCCGCCGCAGCTTGGGGCCCTACCGCGCCGCTCACAAGCGCGGAGACCGCCGTGACCGCGATATCGCCGCCATGGCTCGCGCCGGCTTCCGCTACCACGTGGCCAAGCAGGTCATCGATGCGGAGGACATCGAGACGCTACAGGAGCTGCTGGATCCCGAGGCGTCCCCTTGAGAAAAATCCATCCTCTCGCTGGTACGTTCCCCAATCCTGCAGACATCATCTCCCGCTCCGTTCTGAAGCGCGACTACTTCGGGCCCCAGGGGGAGTTGAAGCCAGTCAAGAACGGCACCTCGGGACATCGCGGTGTCACCGGCCAAGGCTTCTCCGAGGCCCACGTGGCCGCCATGACCCAAGCCCTGGTGGACATCCGCAGGGCCCGCGGCACCTTCGGGCCCGCCGCCTCGGACAGCCCCGCGGTCAACCTTGGCGGTGGGGTCCCGGGTGCGGTGGTCATCGGCAAGGACGTGCGCCACGCCTCCGACTTTGCCCTGCGAACCGCGGTGGAGGTCTTCGCTGGCAACGGTGTCCCCGTCATCCTTCACGCTGGAGACCGCGCAACCCCCACCCCCGTGGTCTCCCACACCATCCGCGCGGGGATCGCTCGAGGCGCCAACCTCGAGGGCGCCATCATCACCGCATCCCACAACCCGCCGGAGCAGGCTGGGTACAAGAGCAACGGCCTGGACGGTGGGCCGAACACGCGCACGGCCCCAGTCGACGAGCGCGCGAACGAGCTGCTCGGTAACCCGGGCCAAGTCCGCAGAATCCCCCTCGGGCGCGCGGTGTCCGAGGGCCTGGTGCAGCAGCGAGACCTGATCACGCCCTACGTGCGTGACTTGGCCTCGGTAGTGGACTTCTCGGTGCTGCGGGGGCAGCGCTTCGCGGCCAGTCCCCTCGGGGGAGCCGCACACGGCTACTACGGCGCCATCAACGACATCCACGGCACGGACATCCGGGTGTTCCTGGACGAACCCGATCCGTCCGCCCAACACCGTACCCGTGACTGGGACGGCGCGTTGCGAGGCGATCCCTCCTCTCCCTACGTGATGAAAGCCGTCGAAGGACTCCGAGCCCAGGCGGATGCGCCCTTCATCGGGGCCAACGACAACGACGCCGACCGCTTCGGCGGTGAAGACTCCGGCGGCAGCCTGGACCCGAACCACGTGCTCTGCGTGCTCTTCGACTTCCTCTGCAAGCACCGCGACCTGCCACCCTCCATGGGCATCGGCCGCACCATCGGCACCACCCACGTGCTCGATCTCGTCGCCGCCCACCACGGTCGCCCCGTCCACGAGGTCGACGTTGGCTTCAAGTGGTACGTCTCGGGCCTGCGAAAGGGCCGCTACCTACTGGCGGGCGAAGAGAGCGCGGGGCTCTCCCTGCCTCGCATGGACGGCTCCCCCTGGGTCACCGAGAAAGACGGGATCGCCGCGGTCTTGCTGATGATGGAAGCCATCACCAAGAACGAGGGCCTGGACATCAGCGGCCAATACGCACGGCTCGAGGAACGCTACGGACCCCACCGCTACGAACGTGTGGACATGCCCGCCGAGCCGGCACACAAGGCGCGGTTGCAGGCCCTGGCCAGGGATCCCGACGAAGTCCGCCGCCGCCTGGAGGGCAGACGACCCGCCGGCCGCGGCATCGAGCGCCTGGTGGTGGGCGATGGCGTCAAGGTGGTCCTCGAAGGCGGGATCTGGGTGCTCAAGCGGCCGTCAGGTACCGAAGACATCGTCAAGGACTACCGTGAGGAGCGCGGCGAGAGCCTGGACACCGTGCGGAGGGCGTCCGAGGAGCTGGATTGGCTGCTCGGATTGGCCGGATAGGTTGACGAAGCGCGATCCCCGGAGACAGCCATGAGCGACCTGCTGGCCAAGCTGCTCGACCAAGGAGTGAACCGCGTCTCGGGTGTCTACACCGGCTTCCATCCCAAGAAGCCCAACGCTCTGGTGATCCCTGGCTTCGTCTCCATCGAGCACAAGATCCCATCGCTGGTCGAAGCGGTGGGGACCTTCGTGGATCTCGGGCGCCTGCGCCGCCCCCTGGTGCTGTCCGACCCCATCACCTGGGCCATCGCGGGCGCGGAACTGTACGACGGCTTCGAGGCGGCGGGGCTGCACCCGCGGCAGGCCTTTGTCGAGAGCAACCACTACCGCGAGGCGTACCGGGTCATCCAGCAGATGACGAAGGGTCCAACGATGTGGTCCGATGCGGACTGGCCCTGGGAGCGCAGGCTGTTCGGCGCCAAGGTTCCTTCGGTCGTCTTCGGCGTGGGGGGCGGCACGGTCATCGACATGGCCAAGCTCATCGCCTTTCAGCTGCACGTGCCATGTGTCACGGTCCCGACCTCGTTGGCCAACGACGGCATCGCGTCCCCGTTCGCGGTCATCCGCCCCCCAAAGGGCGAGCCTTCGGCCAACGTCACGGTTCGCGCCAACACACCGCTGGGTGTGTTGATCGATCTCGGACGTATCAAGCCCAGCGGGGATTCTCCCCGGACCTTCTTCGACCGCATGATGCTGTCCGGCATCGGTGACGGCGTGTCCAACCTCACCTCCACCCTGGACTGGCGCCTCGCCGCGGCCAACGGCGAGGACCACCTGGACTACCTGGCCCTGCTTCACGCCCGCAGCGCGGGTGAGGTCGTGTTGTTTCGCCTGGCCGAAGGCGCCTCGCTGGACGACGACGACCTGATCCTCACCCTGGCTTCCGGGCTCGTCTCGTCGGGCGAGGCCATGGCCCGGGTTGGCTCGTCCCGCCCCGCCTCGGGCTTCGAACACAAGCTGTATCACGCGTATCAAAACGTCCTCGGCTTCGAGTCCCACGCCACCCACGGCATCCTCGTGGCCATCGGAACGCTCATCGCCGCCCACGCCCACGGCCGATGGCTCGACACCATGGCGGAGAGCTTCGCCCGCATCGGGCTGCCCGTAGACGAAGGAGGTCTGCGGGCCCTGGACATCACCCCCGAGCGTGTTGAGAAGGCCATCCGCGCTTCGGTCGGGGTGAAACCCGAGCGATACACCATCCTCGAGCACATCGGGCCCGACAAGATCGTGGCCTCCTTCCGAGCGGTGTACGGGCTCTAGCAGTGCTACCCTTGGTCCAGCCACCAAGGAGATCGCCGTGCGCCCGTCCCTCCTCTCCCTGCTCGCCTTCCTGCTCCCCACCACCGCCCTGGCCTCGGGCAACGCCGTCCGCTTGGATGGGGACACCGACTGGGTCGAGCTTGGGGCTCTGAACCCCGGCTCCGACTTCACGGCAGAGGCCTGGGTCTACTTCGACAGCGTGGACAGCTGGGACACGATCTTCGAGGCCGTGGACGAATCGTCGGCCTACAACTCCTTCTACGCCGGCTACATCCAAGGCTATTGGCAGATGGAGGTCGAGGACCAGACCGAGTGGGAGGGCGACACCTGCGAGGACTACTACACCCTGTGCTGGACCGACAGCCCCGCCGGGGGGGACAGCTACCACGTGGCGGCGGTGGTCACGGGCGGCACGAGCCTGCTCTACATCAACGGCGTGCTGGTCGAGGCGCTCAAGCACGGCGAGACGCCCGGCTTCGGCACCGACACCTGGGTGCTGGGCATCGACATGGACTACGCGGGCACCTGGGGCTCGGATCCCCTGGATGGCTACCTCGACGAGGTCCGCGTCTGGGACGTGGCCAAGAACGAGGACGAGATCCAGTGCCTGATGGACTACGCCCTCACCGGCACCGAGAGCGACCTGTACGCCCACTACCCAATGGACGACAGCACCGGCTCCGGCACCGCCACCGACGCCACCGGCCTTGGCTGGGACGGAACCCTGAACGGCGACGCCGACTTCGAGACCTCCCCCTTCTCCCTGACCGTCTCCGCCGGCGGCGACATCCCCTGCTACGACTACGACGGTGACGGCTTCACCCCCGACGACGGGGACTGCGACGACAGCGACGCCTCCGCCTACCCCGGCGCCACCGAGACCTGGTACGACGGCGTCGACCAGGACTGCGACGGCGCCGACGACTACGACCAGGATGGAGACGGCTACGACTCGGACGGCTACGGA
>CAZVHW010000450.1:2702-6791 GCA_964626835.1 uncultured Enterobacterales bacterium | reverse complement strand
CCTGTCGCGCAGACAATACGCCCAGCCCTTGACCCAGGCACTGCGCGGAGTCGCCCTGCCCGAAGGAGGGATCGTCGTGCTCGGTGCGGGCACGGACGGCAGCCAGCTGCTGCAACGATTCGAAGCCGACGGCACCATCGGCTCCGCGCACACCCTGGACGGCTGGGCCCTGGGAATGTTCCTCCTCCGGGACGGACGAATCGCCCTGCTCATGAACGCTTGGGAGACCACCGGGCTTCAGCTGCTGGATCCGGAAAGCCTCGACCCCGTCGGGTCCTGCGCCCTCCCCTTCCTGGCCTACCGTGGAGCCCAGCTGGAAGATTCCACCATCGTGCTTTCCACCGACACCGCCATCGGCCTGGCGGGATGCGACGGCGCGCCCCCCGTGGCCTGGCAGGTGGGAGTCGAAAACAAGGACGTGATCTCGCTGTCGACCCACGCCCTCGTGCTCGACCGTGTGGGCTCTGGCGAAGGAGTGGTTCCAAACCTGGGCCTGGCCCACCGGGTGGATCGCCAAGGCGTTCACGCGGAGCAGGGCTTCGTCACCGCCAAGAACACCGGCTACGGAGCGCTCGATCCCCACACGGGCCTGCTCTGGGTCAACAGCGAGGGGAGCGCGGAGCTGGTGGCCTACGACCCATCCACCGGCCAGGAGCAGGCCCGCATCCGCACGGGCACGTTCATGGACGGCCTGGCCGTGGACCCTGACGCCGAGCACAGCTACTTCGCGACCGGCCGCCTCTCCAACAGCTTCCTCCGCATCGACAACACGAAGATCGTCGCCGAGTCCAACGACGTCACCTGGCCATTCTCACCGGTGGTCGACAGCGCGCGTGGCTTGGTGTGGGTGGTCTCCCAGACCGCCGCCACCGTCCATGGGCACGCGAAGGCGGACCTGTCCCCACAGCGCACCATCGACCCCGGCCTGGCCTCGAACGACCTCCTGACCTTCAGCTCGCTCCTGCTCCACCCCGACCGCGACACGCTCTTCTTCGCAGAGAGCGACCAAGACCTCCTGTTGGAGCTCGATCCCGACGAGGGCGGCGAGCTCGCTCGTTGGGATCTCGGAGGGCCCCTGGTGGTGGATCCGGACGTCATCGGCCACCTGGCCTCGGTCGTGGACCCGACCACCGGTGCGATCTTCCTGGTCCGGACGAACGATGGGCGCATCCAACGCCTCGATCCCGACAGCGGCGTGCTCGACACGGCCTGGCTGAGCGCGGACGCCTTGGCTGCGTACTCCGAGACCAACACGGTGGACATCGTCCACCTGCTGTCCGACACAGGGCTGCTCTACGTGGGGGGGATGGCCTTCGACACCACCAGCCTCGAGCGCAGCCGGGGGCACGACCTACCCATCCGACGCCTGGTGGGTGTGCACCCATGGACCAGCGACCACCTGCTGGCGGTTGGTGAAGACGGCATGAGCCTGGTGGAGATCACGCGAGACGGCACGGTCACGACCACGCAACCCTTCGCGGCACGCGAGCTCAACGCCCCGACGTTCCGCATCGCCATCAAGCAGAACAGCGTTCTGGTGGTCAACAGCCAAGACGCCAGGCTGTGCTGGTTCGGCTTTGCGCGGATTCGGGACTGACGAGAGGGCGACTCAGAGCCCCGCCTCGAACTCCAGCAGCTGCTGCGCCCACCCCTCGAGGATGGGTGCGGTCTCGGCGCCCAGGGAGTTGGTCTCCTCGTAGTGGTCGCCGCCGGCCTCGAGGAGCCAAGGCACGCTCTCGTTGAGCACGAAGTTGTAGGGCGGGATGATGTAGCCCACCTCGTCGTTGGCCAGACCCACGATCCAGCGGTAGTCCCCGCCTAGCTGGTCGAGGAGGTAGGGCCCTTCGGGGGCGCTCTCGAGATCAGGTGGGTTGCTGTTGTCCGGATCCACGATGTCGTGCCCGGGTGAGTTGACGCGGCTGCCGTCGTAGCCACCGATGGCCAGCTCAGGCAGCAGCTCGCCAGGCACGGCGAGCATGCGCACGGGCCCCAGCTCGATGACGCCAACCTCTGACGCGATGCAGGGCTGGTTGTCTTCGTCGATGTCTTCCTCGGAGTCGTAGCAGCCCACCTCCCGATCGAAGATGCCGATGGACATCATGGCCTGAAAGCCGTGGTTGATCACGGGGAAGTCGAAGCCCTGCACGAAGAACGAGAGCTGTGGATCGGCCGCTGCCTGGCCCCCCTCGATGGCGTCCAGCGCCATCTCGCCCAGCAGCTGGCCGATGGCATCGGTCTTTTCGAAGCCGGAGCTCCAGGTCTCGCCATCCGGGTCGGTGGGGTGCACGCCCAGGGGGGTCATCATGCCGCCAACAGCGGCGTTGAGGTACAGGCAGACCCCGCCCAGCCCTGCGCGGTCGTGGGACTGCCAGCTGACGCCGCTCTCGACCGTCTCGCGCAAGGCGTGGACGAAGTCGCTGGATAGCAGCGTGTTCTCGTCGGCCAGGGCCTCCGGGTGGTTGCCCCAGGAGACGATGGTGGCAACGGTGTCACCGTCGGCATCCGCCAGGCGCATGGCCCCCAACATCTCGTCGATGATCCATGGGTCCCGGCCATCCTTGATGACGTTGTTCACGCCCTTCTCGGCGCTGTAGCCGGAGACGTCCACCTCGCCCACGGTCATCTCCACGGGGGTGAGCTCTCCGAGGGCCTGCCCGACCACCTCGATCACCGTCTCACGGATCTGGAGCCTGTAGTCGGGGTTCACACCCGAGGTCGTGATGTTCTTTCCCCACATGCCCATGGTGTCGGGGCCTTCGTGGTTGTGGGTGCTGTGCACGAGCAGGTGGTCCAGGTCGTGGCCAGCCTCGGCCAAGCCGACCGCCATGGCGTCGACCTCGTCGTGGAACACGCCGATGAGGTCCAGGGCCACCACGGCCAGGGTGGTGTCGCCTTGCTGGAGCACCACTGAGCGGGCCCACAGCCCGTCGTTGTCACCCCGGAGCCCATGGGATGCGTCTCTGACCCCCGTAGCAGCGCGGGTGTTGCCAAAACCCGCGATCCAGACCGCTTGCAGCTCACCGTCCCCTTCACCCTCGTCGGCACCGGGCCAGCCCTCGTCCCCCTCGCAGAGCTGGTCGCAGCCGCAGTCGAGGAAGGCGTCGGTGCCCGTGGTGTACATGTAGTCGTCCCCCTCGGGCAACCAGACTTCCCAGCAGTCGGGGATGATGGACGCCTTGGCCGCGCCAGCCAACAGGTCGGCGCCCGGCTCGGCGTCGCACACACCCGAGGGATCTCCGGGGCAATACAACTCCGGCGCGAAGGCCGCAGGAGCCGTGTCGTCGGCGGGATCCGAGTCGCACGACACGTGAAACAGTGGGATGAGACAGGACAGCACGGCCAAGGGAGGTGTTCGTTGTGTCATGGGGGCTCCGGTGGACAGGTTGCCATGCTCTATCCCGCCGCGGTCCGACCGAAGACGAACCGTGGCGGGCTATACTTCGCAGCGCTCCTCGGAGACCCGGTCATGCGTCCTCAGCTCTCCTTCCTGCCGCTCCTGTTGTCGGCCTGCACCGAAGCCACCGACGACAGCGCCGGGATCCTCCCACGGATCGAGGGGCTGGTTCAGGTGGTGCCCTCCGACGGCATACCCGCCGAGATCGACGTCCAGCCCGCCAACAACAACCTGGACGTGCTCGACGTGGACGGCACGATCTACCTGGCCTGGCGCACGGCGCCCACCCACTTCGCGGGCAACAAGACGGCATTGCACGTGGTCAGCTCGACCGACGAGGTCGACTGGTCGTTCGAGACCTCCATCGAGCTGGGGACCGACCTGCGGGAGCCGCGCATGGTCTACCTGAAAGACCCACAGCGGCTCTTCCTGTACTTCGCGGTGCTCGGTGACAGCCCCACGGCCTTCGAGCCCCAGGGCACCATGTACGTGGTCCGCGAACACGACGGCAGCTGGTCCGAGCCCGTCTGGCTGCGCCAAGACGACTTCATCCCCTGGCGAATCCGCAAGGAAGGCGGACAGCCTCAGCTGATGGGCTACACCGGTGGCGGCGAGATCTACTCCCCCAAAGAGGGCTTGCCCCAGCTCGAGATCGAATGGACGACCACCCAGGACGGCGTCGAGTGGACCCCGGT
>CAZVHW010000450.1:0-2678 GCA_964626835.1 uncultured Enterobacterales bacterium | reverse complement strand
CGTGTACACCGGGGGCGCGTCCGAGGCCGACTTCGCCTACCAGCCCGGAGGCGACGTCCTGGTGATCGCTCGCAACGAGGCTGGCGACGAGTTTGGCTTCGGATCGCTGATCTGTACGGCGTCGAAGGACTCCCTCGCGTCTTGGGAGTGCGCTCGCGACCTCAAGAAGTACGACTCCCCGCTGCTCTTCGAGCGCGCTGGCCGCAACTGGCTGGTCGCCCGGCGCAACCTGACCGAGTCTGGCAACTACGACCTCGAGATGAACGACCTGAGCCACGAAGAACAGTCTCTTCAGTACGAAGCCAGCTACTGGGGAGAGCTCAAGCGCTGCTCGTTGTGGCAGGTCTTCGCCGAGGAAAAGGTGGTCCTCTACCACTTCGACCTGGAGTCCCGTGGCGACACCTGCTTCCCATCGGCGCTGGACCGCGGGGACGGGCACTACACCGTCTACAACTACTCGAACGACGTGGACGGGGACGACCTCCCCTGGAACCAGGGCCAGGTGGAACCCACCCACATCTACAGGCAGGAGCTCTACGTGCCCTGAGCATCCCGCAGTGCGTGGTAGAGCTCCCAGTCCAGGGGGTCGGCGTAAGGCTCGAGGGCAGGCTGGAAGAAGCGCGCGAAGCGTCCGACGTCGGGTCCCAGGTCTTCCACGAAGCCCTCGAGGAGGGCGCGGCGCTGCCTCCGCCAGCTCGCTGCCTGCAGCCCGTGTTGGTACAGGTCGAGGTACTGATCTGCGGACCGGTCCCAGCTGGCATCTACGGCCATGGAGGCCCTGACCTTGCTGCGGTGCTCCCAAGGGCGATCTCGCCTGGCCTCGAGGGCAGCCACCACCAGGTCCGCGAACACCCGGGCTTCTCCCGCCTCGTCCCCTTCGTCCAACCAGTCGTAGAGATAGCCGCAGGGCTGCATCTTCGCGAGCCCACCCGTGCGTCGTGCGATGACGACCGTCCCGAGCAACGAAGCCTCGTAGTCGACCAGACCGCAGGGCTCGAAGCGTGAGGGGACCAGCGCAAAGTCTCCCCCAGCCATCATCAGGCGCGACAGGGGTTGGTGGAAGCGATTGTCGTAGAAGAAGCGGTCGGGAAGGCGGCTGGCCATGGCGGCAAAGCTGCGCTCCAAGGCGAGCCCCTGCTCGTCGGCCGCCGAGGCCAGCACCAGGAACCGGGCGTCGGGCACGCGCCGGATGACGGGCTCGGCGATCTCGAGCACGAGGTCCAGGTGTTTCTGGCTGGCGAGGCGTCCGACGACCACCAAGACGGGGGGATCGCCCTCGGGCTCGCTGCCAAAGCACTCGAGACAGAGCAGGCGCTTGAGCTCCGCCTTGGTCTCGAGCCGCTGCAGGTCGAAGACGTGATCGCCATCCAACATGCACCGCTGCACCTCGGGATGTCCGAAGATGGGCTCGTCTGGTCGGACGGCTTGAATGCGTCGAAGGTGACCAGCGCGCAGCTCGGGCAGGTTTTCCGGGCGGCTCCCGTCTCCGAGCCCGTTGGTGATGCCCACGATGGGGAGCTTCTCGAACAGCTCCAACCCACCGTTGGGGAGAAAGATCCGCTTGGCGGGGCGGCCGAGCTGTCGCGTGGCACGCTCTTCCAAGGCGGCCTTGCTGCCGCGCAGCTCGGCGGCGTAGCCCCAGCTCCCCGCCAAGTCCCCGCTCACCGTGGTGACACGACCACCTCGCTCGTGCACGCCGAGCATCGCCGCTTTGAGCAAGTTGATGGCGCCGGCGTGATGGAAGTAGCGGTGGAACAGCTCGGCCCCCGGCAACCCCAGTCGGTCGAGGGTCTCGTACCCACCGTCCTGCAAGGGCGTGACACCTTGGTAGCTACCGTTGTGGACGGTGAGGTGGACGGGCGGGGCCTGGTCGCGCGGGAGAAAGAAGGGCACCAGGCCAACGTGGAAGTCGTGCAGGTGCAGCGTGTCACAAGGGAACGCGCCGAGATAGCCCGCCATGGCCTGGGACACGGCGCTGTACAGCTTGGCAGCGTCCCAGGGATTCGAGGGGTAGATCCCACCCGGAGACGTGGCGCCCAACAAGCCTGGCTCCCACAGGTAGATCATCTCGAGGTCGGCCTCGACCGGCCCATCGGGCAGATCCAGGACCTGGTGAAAGAACCGGCGGTAGGCACGGAACGCCATGTGTGTTCCGTCGATGGAGACCGGTATCGCGAGCTCGATCGGCTCGAGAGCCCCGCGGTCGTACCAGCCGAAGCAGGGCGAGAGGGTGCGGATCTCCAGGGTCAGGCCCCGCCGGGAGGCCGCACACAGGAGCGCCGGTGGAAGCTCCTCGACCACCACGCCGAGCCCTCCCACGCGGGCACCGAGCCCACTCTGGGACCGCCCGATCTCCCAGGAGGCATGCGCCACTCTCGAGACGGGCAGGCTCATGGACGTTCCTCCTTTACCCAGAGTGGATATCCTGTCCTCCGGTGGTGGAGCGTCTCCCCGCCACGAAAACGACGGACTGCGTCCATGAACCGCCAGCAAAGACTCGACGAGGCCCACGCCGCTGTCCGCAGCTTGTCACGCCATCCGGATCCGGCCGCCCTGTCCGACGGGCTCTCCCCAGCCATGGCGCGGGCCTGCCTCCAGCTGGCCTGCGATTCCCTGGGTCGCCAAGCGCTGGACCTCGCCACCCAGGTGCCCGGCCTCCCCCCAAACAGGGCCGCGGT
>CAZVHW010000449.1:0-6792 GCA_964626835.1 uncultured Enterobacterales bacterium | reverse complement strand
CTCGCTGTTGGTGGACTGGTGGTGGTTCCAGGCCCTGGGGTACAACGAAATATTCACGACCAGCCTTGGCGCGAAGGCGGCCTTGTTCGCGGCTGGATTCCTGCTGTCCGCCACGTTCCTCGGCGTGAACGTTTGGCTCTGCGAGCGCGAAGCTTCCCTCGACGTGTTCCGCCTCGCGATGCTCATCCCCGACGCGCCGCTCGATCCCCGCCGGTTGATGCAGCTCGTCAGGGCGCTGATGGTGGCGGCCGTTCTGATTCCCGCCCTGGTGCTCGGGGCAGCGGCCGCTGGTGAGTGGTTTCAGCTGCTCTGCTACCTGAACCCCGAAGAGTTCGGGACCGTCGATCCTGCTTTCGGGAACGACATCGGCTTCTACGTCTTTCGGCTGCCCTTTCTGGTCTTCGCGCACACCTGGGCCATGGCCTTGGTCAGCCTCACCGCCATGGTTGTCGCCGGCTTCGCCCTCGCCCGGGATGCCATGGTCAACCGCCACCCCCAAGGCATCTCCACTGGAGCTCGCAAGCAGTTGCTCGCCCTGGGGTCCCTGCTCTTCGTCCTCGTTTCGGTCGGCTGGTGGCTGCAGCGCTTCGATCTGCTCCTGCAACGCGAAGGCGTGGTGTGGGGCGCGGGCTTCGCCGACCTGCACGCACGAGTGCCCGCGTTTTGGATCATGACCGCTCTCGCCCTGGGTGTCGCCGTCGCCCTGGCCATCTCGCTCAAGAGCCAGGGGTGGCGGTTGCCGGCGGTGGCGGCCGCAGCCTACGTGCTCTCCCGGATGCTCGTCGTGGGGGCGTGGCCGGCCATCGTCCAGGACTACCACGTCAAGCCGAACGAGCTGAGCCTCGAGCTGCAATACCTGGAGCGCAACATCCAAGGGACTCGCGCTGCGTACGCCCTGGACGACATCGAGGTTCGGCCTTTCGAGGCCGCCAGCGGACTGGACATGGACGTCATCCGCTCCAACCCGCTCACCATCGAAAACGTGCGAGTCTGGGACGACCGCCCCCTGCTGACCACCTACGCCCAGATCCAGGAAATCCGGCTGTACTACGACTTCGTGGACGTGGACGTGGATCGGTACGTGATCGGGGGTCGGATGCGGCAGGTGATGCTCGCGGCCAGGGAGCTCGAGTACGACAACGTGCCGGTCCAGGCCAGATCCTGGGTCAACGAGCACTTCCAGTACACCCACGGCTACGGGCTCACCATGAGCCCCGTCAACAAGGTCACCGACGAAGGCCTGCCCGAGCTGTTCATCAAGGACATCCCCCCGTCCTCGAACATCGACCTGGAGGTCGAAAGACCCGAGATCTACTACGGTGAACTCACGGACAACTACGTCTTCGTTGCCACCGGTGCCGACGAGTTCGACTACCCCGACGGCGATGACAACGCCTACACCCGCTACGCCGGCCAGGGTGGCGTGCCTATCGGGAGCCTCGCCCGCAAGCTCGCCTTCGCCGTCCACTTCTCCAGCCTGGACATCCTGCTGTCCAACTACCTCGAGACCGACAGCCGGGTGATGTTCCGACGAAACGTCGGTGACCGACTCAGGTCCCTGGCTCCGTTCCTGTCCTTCGATCACGACCCCTACCTGGTGGTCGACCAGGGCCGTCTGTACTGGATGGTGGACGCCTACACCACCACCTCGCGCTACCCCTACGCGGAACCCCTCGACCCCGAAAACCACCGCCGCTTCAACTACATCCGCAATGCGGTGAAGGTCGTCGTGGACGCCTACCACGGCTCGGTAGAGCTGTACGTGTTCGATCCGGATGACCCCCTCGTGCGTGCCTACTCTCGCATCTTCGAAGACAGCTTCCAACCGATGGACGCCATGCCCGTCGGGCTCCGCGAGCACGTGCGCTACCCGGTGGACCTCTTCGACGTCCAGGGCTCCATGTACCGGGCCTACCACATGGTGGATCCCACGGTTTTCTACAACAAGGAAGACATGTGGGCGCTCCCCAAGGAACTGTACGCGGGCCAGCAGAAGACCATGCAGAGCTACTACTTGGTCATGAAGCTGCCCGGAGAGAGCCAGGCGGAGTTCATCCTGCTGGTGCCGTTCGTTCCCACCGAGCGCGACAACATGATCTCCTGGATGGCGGCCCGCTGCGATCCAGAAGCCTACGGCCGGCTGGTGTTGTTCCAGTTCCCCAAGCGCAAGCTCATCTACGGTCCCATGCAGATCGAGGCGCGCATCGACCAGGATCCAGCCATCTCCGAGATGATGACACTATGGAGCCAAGGTGGAAGCAAGGTCATCCGTGGAAACCTGCTGGTCATCCCTATCGGTGACTCCCTGATGTACGTCGAGCCGGTCTACCTGCAGGCGGAGTCCAGCAAGCTTCCCGAGCTCAAGCGCGTAATCGTCTCCTACGAGAGCCGAATCGCCATGGAAGAGAACCTCGAGCGAGCTCTGCGACGAGTCTTCGACGTCAGCCCGTCTCGTGTCACCACCGATTCCATCTCTGGTGTGGAGACAGTAGGGCCTGACTCCGCAGATCAGCCTGTCACCGTCCAGGGTTGGGCCGATCTGGCCCACGACGCCAGCGCCTGGTTCGATCGGGCGCAGCAGCGCCAGCAGGAAGGAGACTGGTCAGCCTATGGTAGGGCCCTCGAGGCCCTCGCCGAGACCCTGGATCGTCTCGAACGTTTGGCCAGCGATGAAGGCGCCAGCGGCGCCCTCCCCGAAGCTGTCGACCAAGAGTCCGCTCCACCCGAGCCCTCACTCGAGGTAGGATCACCGCCTGCTCCGCAAGGCGAGGACATCACACCATGACCCCCGCATTCCTGCTGGCCCTGGCGCTAACCACCCCGAGCGGCCTGGCCCTCGAGGCGCAGGACGAACCCGCTGCCACCGACGAACCCGCTGCCACCGACGAACCCGCGGGAACCGAGGCCCCAGAGCAACAGGCCGGTGAAGTCTCGACACCACCATCCGAAGGTGCGGACACCACCGAGCCCGCGCCCCCCGCGCAGGCCCAGGAAGCCACCGATGCAGACGAGCTCGAGCAGGTCGGCGAGCCCGCGGCCGAGAGCGAAAGCGAGACCGAGGGGGCTGCCAACGATGATGCGACGACCACGGACGAGAGCGGGGAGCCCCCCCAAGAGCAAGACGTGACCTCGGACGACTCTTCCCAGCCTTCCGAAGAGCAAGCGGGGGAAGAGTCCACCGCGGCGGAGGACGCGGGCGGCGTGCGCTTCGTCATCGACACGACCCAGGCCCAGGAAGTGAACGACATCACCGCCGAGCAAGCCGAGTGGCTCAAACCCAAGCTGGCTCTGCTGCCTCCGAACACACGCGCCCAGACCGACTTCACGGCCTACGTGCTCGAGTGGGGCGAGATCAAGCTGGGCCTCAACACCATCCAGTTGGGCCTGCTGCCAGGCCTGCAGGCGGGCACTTCGGTTCCACTGCTCTTCCTGCGGGTCCCAAACGCGAACCTCAAGCTGGACTTCATGCGTGCGGGTCCCTTCGATATCGCCGCCACCGGTGCCTGGTACTCCCTGCCCCGCGAAGGCTTCGCGGGCCGGTTCTTGAGCGCCGGCGGCATGATGTCCGTCGAGATCCTCGAGGCCTGGTCACTCCACGCCGGGGCCAGCTACGCGTGGATCGACACCTCTGGCTTCCCGGACCTGGATCAGGTCTCGAGCTTCATCACCGGAGACGACGCCATCGACACCCCGCCGGGGCTCGAGGACGCGCTGCTCGAGGCTCGACTGCTCCAGGCCAAGGCCGCCACGGACATCCGCTTCAGCCGTCGTGACTCCATCGTGCTGCAGTTCGCTACCATCCCCTGGGTCACCGTGGTCACCGACCCGGTGCCAGAAGACATCCCGCCGATCTTTGGGTTGGACCAGCTGCTGGCTCTCAACGGTTCGGTGCCGATCACGCAGTCCTACACGGCAAGCGTCGCCTGGCAGATCCAGTGGAAGCATGCCCAGCTGCGCCTCGGCATCGGGCATTCCTCGACACCTGGCGCCTGGCTCACCCAGTGCGTGGACTTCTCCTACCGCTTCCTCGGCGCCACCCGCATCCGCGAATACCGTCAACGCCACACTTGGCGCCAGAACCAGAAAGCCGCCGAGCAGGGCACACTCGATCAGGAAGAGCAGACTCCATGAAGGACCTGTACTCCATCCCCAACGCCATCAGCGTCTCCAGGATTCTACTGGCCATCCCCACCGTCGTCTTGCTGCTGCGGGACGAGCCACTGGCGCTGCTCGTGGCTATCATCCTGCTCAACTACCTCGAGCTGACCGATGCCACCGATGGCTACATCGCCCGCAAGTGGGGACAGGTCACCGACGTGGGCAAGCTGCTCGACCCGATGTTCGACTCCCTGTGCCGGTTCACCATCTTCGCCACGCTGCTCACCATGGACGTGCTCCCCCTGTGGATGCTGCTGATCTTCTTCTACCGTGACATGTCGGTGTCGTACTACAGAGCGTTCGCGGCCCAGCGAAACGTCACCATGTCCGCCCGGATATCTGGAAAGGTCAAGGCCGTCGTGCAGGGTGTGGGTGTGCTCTTGGTCTGCGTCGTCATGTTCTCCCAGCACCTGCAGCAGGATCCCCAGCCGTTCTCCGACGCCATGTTCTTCGGGGTGCTGGGCGGCAGCGTCGCGCTGACCGTCATCTATCTGCTCGCCTTCCGCATCTGGGGCGGCGTGGTGGCGACCATCTCGGCGGTGGGTGGCGGCACGGGCCTGCTCACCGTCCTGGTCTGGACCACGGGCGTGGCGATCCCCCATGCCGACCAGGTTGTCTGGTGGCTGCTGTTCACCGTCACGGCCGTGACCGCCTGGTCCTACGTGGATTACAGCCTGGGGTTCTTCGAGGTGTTGAAGAAGAGCGCCTAGTCCGCCTGGAGTCACACTCGCGGTTCTGGTAGGATCGACGGTCTGGAATCGTCCAACTCCCAGGCTAGCGAGCCAGCCCTCCATGTACATCCTCCCCTTCCTCGCCCTGCTGTCCGCGGCAGCCGACGCGGAGCCCTTCAGACACCGCTCGTCCCAGGGAGACTGGGTCCAGCGACAGGTCGATCGCGAGTACGCCCTCCCCAAGGGTTGGCTGCAGATCGAGCTGGCCGCCGACACCAAGACCTCCAGCGCTTCCCGGACCGAAGATGGCGTGAAGGTCCCCCACGATCCCGGAACCTCCTGGCACTACTCACGGCTGTGGATCAACATCGACCAGGGCTTCTCCAAGCGCGCGCGCTTGTACGCCCACATCCCCATCGTGCACGCGTGGTTGAAGAGCGCCTCGGGAGCCGACACCTCCACGATCGCGATGGGTGACGTGCACACCGGCTTGTGGTACCAGCCCTGGCTGGAGCAACGTTGGGCGCTGGCATTCCAGTTGGACCTCAAGGCCCCCAGCGGGGTCGAGTGGCCGTCGGACTTCATCGGAGGATCCGCCAACACCTCGGGCTTTCTCACGGGTACGGGGGTCACCAACCTGGGGGGGCACGTGCACTTTCGTCGCACCTTCGGCGCAGCCTTCGCCCTGCGTGGGCAGGTTGGCTATGTGCGCAAGTTCCCGTCCGTCGTGGGCTACGTGATCGAAGACGACGGTTTCGGCAACGGCTGGCTCAACGCGGGCGACGAGATCCTGGTGGGTATGAACGCTCAGGTCCAGCTCGGTGACGCCTGGGCGATCACCGGTCTTGGGCGCTACAGCCACCGCGGTGTGTACCAGCTAGGCGTGTCAGGCGAGGGCAGCACCACGCTCCAGCTGGCGTCCATTCCCAACTCCGCTGGTGACTTCCTGGACGCTGGCATCGAGATGGCGTTCTCTCCGGGGCAACACGTTGAGCTCGGGCTGGGCGCCCAAGCCCAGCTGCTCGGATCGGACACACGCATCTTCTCTCATCTCGGCCTCGAGGAGTTCTCCCCACAGCCAGGACTCTGCGTAGACCTGAAGGGAGCGTTCCGATGGTAGCCCTCGCAGCGGCCCTCGGCCTACTCGCGATTCTACCGAGCGCTCACGCCCGCGCCGGCTACTTCCACAACTACCCGGACGTGAAGTGGCACACGCTCGAGACCGACCACTTCGTCATCCACTGGCCGGAATCCGAACGCGACCAGGAAGATCCACACTACTTCACCGCCGCCTTCACCGCGGCCCAGGTGGCCGCCATCGGCGAAGACGCGTGGCCCAAGGTCTGCGGCCGGGTGGGCTACTTCCTGGAAGAAAAGACCCACATCGTGATCTACGACCAAGACCGCGGGTGGGAAGGCAACGGCTTCGCCTTGGCTGAGTGGGACTGGATCGGCATCGCAGCCGACTGGGGCGCCACCTATCGCCCCAGAGGGCGCATGGAGTTCGTCGAGGACGTCATGGTCCACGAGTTCTCGCACATCGTCAGCCTCAAGGCCTGGCAGCCCCTGTCCGAAGGAACCACCGGCTTCTCCGTTGGCGGGCTGGCCGAGGACGAGGAGTGGCTGCAGCGCTGGGGCATGGAGCCCGCGGTGCACACCAACGTCGACGTGGGTGCCTCCGCTCTGGTTGTCACCGATGGCCCCATCTGGTGGGTCGAGGGCACCGCCGAGCTCTGGTCCCACCTGTCGGGCGCCAACTTCTGGGGCACCTCCCGCGAAGCCTTTATGCGGCAGCAGGTCCTCGAAGACCGCCTGCCCACCCTGGACGAGTGGACTACCCAAGCCGACAAGTGGGGCTTCGAGCCCGAGCGCAACTACCAGTGCGGCTACTCCTTCGGGCTGTACCTCAACGACCGTTTCGGAAAGGACGTCTACGCCGAGATGGCCGCGGTGGCGCCCAAGT
>CAZVHW010000448.1:2395-6793 GCA_964626835.1 uncultured Enterobacterales bacterium | reverse complement strand
CATGCCGCCGCCGATGCACAGCGTGACCAGGCCTGTGTTGAGATCGCGGTCCTCGAGGGCCTCGAGCACGGTGCCCAGCAGCACCGCTCCCGTCGCTCCAAGGGGGTGACCGAGCGCGATGGCGCCACCGTTGACGTTGACCTTGCCCCAGGGGATGTCCAGCTCGCGCATGAACAGCATGGGCACCACGGCGAAGGCCTCGTTCACTTCGTATAGATCGATGTCGCTCGGCGACATTCCGGCGCGGGCCAGGGCCTGGCGCGAGGCTTCCATGGGGCCGGTGAGCATGATCAGGGGCTCGCTGCCCACCACGGCCAGGCTGCGAATGCGGGCGCGCGGGCGCAGGCCCTGGGCTTCACCCGCAGCGCGGGACCCCAGCAGGATCGCGGCCGATCCATCGACGATACCCGAGGAGTTACCAGCGGTGTGAACGTGCTCGATGCGATCGACTTGGGGGTAGCGACGCCGGACCAAGGTGTCGAGGCCGAAGCGCGTGCCCATCAACTCGAAGGCCGCACGGAGCTTGCCCAGGCCCTCCATGGAGGAGTCGGGCCGGAGATATTCGTCCCGCTCGAGCAGGGGCAACCCCCCAGCGTCGCGCACGGTCACCAGACCCCGTTCGAAGGCCCCGGCCTGCTGAGCGGCGGCCGCCCGGCGCTGGCTCTCGAGGGCGAAGGCGTCCACGTCGTGACGGCTGAACCCATACAAGGTGGCGATGAGGTCAGCGCTGATGCCTTGGGGCACCGCACCCACGGTCCACTGGGTGGCCGCATCCCACCAGGCGCCCCCGTCGGACCCCATCTTGACGCGAGACATGCTCTCGACACCGCCCGCCACCACCCAGTCCATGAAGCCCGAAGCCACCATGCCGGCGGCGTGGTTCACCGCCTCGAGACCCGAGCCGCAGAAGCGGTTGTGGGTGACCCCCGGCACGTGCTGGGGATAGCCCGCGGCCAGCAGTCCGAAGCGCGCCACGCAGGCACCCTGTTCTCCGGCCTGGGTGACACAGCCCATGGCCACGTCGTCGATGACGGCCGGATCGATCCCCGACCGATCCACCAGCGCCGCCAGGGGGGCAGCGAGCAGGTCCACCGGTCGGACGATGTTGAGGGAGCCGTTCTTGCGCCCGCTCCCCCGCGGTGTGCGAACGCTCTCGTAGACAAAGGCTTCTGACAAGGAACACCTCCGAGCGCGCGGGCTCGGGGCCCGCGTACGATGGGGTCGGAACCGTTTCGGTCTACTTGACCTCGAAGGGGTAGACGACCCGCATCTCCTCGGGCTTCTTGTCGAGGGAGCCGGGCTCGGTACCGACCAGGATGTCCTGGCTCACGAAGGCATACACGCCGGCCGCGAAGGCTTCGTCCGGGGCGATGACGAAGGTGTCGTCGGCGTAGAGGCTGCGCAGCGTGAATGGCCTCTCCACGTCGGCCACCCAGAACTTCGTCTCGATGTCTTCCTCGCCGGTGATGCCCTTGATGGTGGTCCCCTCGAGGAACTTGAGGGAGAAGACCTTGAGATTCAGCTGCGTGATCTCGGAGCTGCGCAGCGTGGATCCGAACAGGTACTCGTCGGCACTGGCCAGGGCGATGGAGAAGTCGGGGATGTCCCGCACGCCATGCAATTCGGTGAGATCGGTGCCGGTAGCGGTGACCTTGGAGGCGGCCAGATGAACCAGCTCGCCAGCTCCCTTGGCGTAGAAGCCCGGTTGCTCGGGCTTGTTCCACAGGCTGAAGTCGATGCCCGGGATCTCGGCTTCGACATCGACGGGGATCGCCCCGGACCCGAAGTCCTTGACGAACCCCTCGGCACCCGCGACCAGCTTCACGACGCCGGTGTTGACGGCCTCGAGCTGGTAGGCACCGGCACCGTCCGAGGTGGCGCGCGCGCCTTCCCAACCTTCGACGAGGATGGTCGCCCCCTCGATGGGCTGGCCGAATACGTCGGTGACCTTTCCGGTGAGGTATCGCGGGTCGTCCTTGCACGCGGAGAGCGCGAAGAGTCCGAGCAAGAGAGTCGAGGTGTGCAGGCGCATGGAGAATCCTGATGGCGTGGGTCGGTGGGGGAGTGAGTTCGCGTGCCGCGGTGGTGCGATGGAGCTTTCGTTCGTCAGCAAGACTAGCCGATCCAGCCCCCCGATGGAAGCCCCTTCGAGCGGTCCCGTCATCGCCCGGACCGCCGAGATGGAGGTTTGGCAAGCCTTGGACAGGCCCAGAGGGCAGGTGCAAGGTCCCTGGGCTACACTGGGACGCCCTCCTCCCCTGAGTGTGCCATGGTCCCCACGCTCTGCCTCTTGGCGCTTTTGGCGACTTCCTCCGTGCAGGCAGGCGCCACCCCACCGCCGCCCATCGTCAATGGCTACGCGACCACCGACCACGAAGCTGTCTGCGCCATGGCAGCCGTGGATGGCTCGTACTGGTACGGAGCCTTCTGCTCGTGCACCCTCATCAACCGCTACTGGGCGGTCACCGCGGCCCACTGCGTCGAAGCGATGAACGACGACTACCGAGGCTACGACATCTACGTCGTCTTCGGTGGCGACCTCAACAACGACTACTGGCTTGACTACAACAAGATCGATCAGGGCATCGAGCACCCCAGCTACAACTCCAGCAACCTGTCCAACGACATCGGCCTGCTCGAGCTGTCGGGCAACGGCGTGTACGCCATCGATGTCATGCCGGTCAACGAAGACAGCGTGACCAACAGCTGGGTGGGCGACGATCTGCGCTACGTGGGCTACGGCGTCACCGGAGACAACGATCACCACTCGAGCGGTGTCAAGCGCTACGCCGACATCCCGTTGTACAGCTACGACTCCTCCTTCATCTACGGTCGCGACACCCGCGACGACCAGAACGTCTGCTCCGGCGACTCCGGTGGCGCCGCCCTCGAGATCCTGGGCGGTGGTTCGTTCGAGCTGGCGGGGGTCAACTCCTTCGTCTGGACCGAGTGGGGCGGCGATCCCTGCGAGGACGGCGCCAACGGGGCGACACGGGTCGACCGCTACATCTCCTGGATCAACGGCTACTGCGAGACCATCACCGCCGACGAGGCCGACACCGACGCCGACTCCGACTCCGACTCCGACAGCGACTCCGACAGCGACGCCGACGCCGACGGCGACTCCGACGCCGACTCTGACAGCGACGCCGACGGCGACGCGGACAACCCCTGGGACACGGGCATCGACAACCCCAAGCGCCCGGACGACGTGGACTCCAGCGCCCTTGATGGCTGGCTCGGCCAGTGTTCCTCCGTCCCGGCCCGTACGGTGGGTCTCGCAGGCCTCTTCCTGGCCATGGCGGGCCTGATGGGGCGGCGCAGGGACTAGCCCCGCTGGCCTCATCAAAGGCGCCGGGCGGTTACCCACCTTGCACCCACAAGCTCACGAGGACCCCATGCGACACCTCCTCCTGGTCTCCAGCCTGCTCGTCCTCGCCTCGTGCGCCAAGCCCGAGGGCTACTACACCGACGAGTGCTGGGACGGCGCCGACAACGACGGCGACGAGCTGTACGACTGCGACGATCCCGACTGTCTCACCTCCGAAGACTGCGCGGAGTCCGACACCGACACCGACGCCGACGCCGACTCGGACACAGACTCCGACAGCGACGCCGACGCCGACGCCGACGCAGATGCCGACAGCGACGCCGACGCCGACGCCGACGCCGACGCGGATGCCGACAGCGACGCAGACACCGACGTAGGTGACTGCCCCATGGACTCCGCGTGGCCCTGCTCCTGTCAGACCACCACCTGCGGTGATGGCAGCGACTGCATCGGGCTCAAGGGGCTGGGTGACGGCACCACCGGCTACTGCGCCCATTCCTGCACCTCGGGTGACCACGGCACCTGTCCGTCCACCTCCTTTGGCGCCGAGCCCTACTGCGCGGTGACAGACCACGTCAACTACTGGTGTGTGTTGATCTGCACCGACTCGGGCCAGTGCCCACTCGACCAGACCTGACAAGACGCTGGTGGCGCGTCCGTCTGCTACCCGGCCTAGTCCGCCAGCCAGCCAGCCAGCCAGCCGACCGCTCGCGCTCCCTAGCGCGCCTCGGGCTCGCGGGTGAGCGCCTCGGCCCAGCTTGGCTCCATGCCCTCGAGCAGGTCGCGGGCTGACTCGGGTTCCGCTCCTCGAAGCGCTGCCCGCAGACGCCGCGCCTGCCAGGCCAGGAACCCAAAGCCGTGCTCGCCCGCGCTGCGCTCGATCTCGGCGAGCAGATCGCGGCTGCGTTCGTGCTCGGAGGAGATCCAGTGGGCCCGTGCCAGCTGGAGACGCGCGATGAGCGTGATGGGGCCTACCCCATCGCCCGCGTGGCGCTGGGTACGGGAGACGGCCACGCGGTAGGTCCGGGTATCGGAGAGACGAGCCGCGGCGCGGGCCAGCAGCGCAC
>CAZVHW010000448.1:0-2385 GCA_964626835.1 uncultured Enterobacterales bacterium | reverse complement strand
CACAGGCCAAGGCGTGAAAGCCCAGGGGATCCGGCGCGCCGCTTTCGCCAAGCACCCGCAGCAGCCGCTCGGTCGCCGCCGCGGCGCCAGTGCGGGAGGAACGGTCCAGGTCCAGGCTGGCTCGAGCGCGCAGAACGTGGGCCTGCCAGCGCTCGCGACGCAGCCCGGCCGCGTGGGAGAGGGCGGAGATGTCCGCGAGGACCCGGGCTGCATCCTCGGGCAGGCCGACCTCGAGCAGCAGCCTGCCGTGGAGCTCCATGGCGATGCACTCGAGGACCGGCTGACCCAGGGCACGAGCGAAGCCCACCTGCTTCACCGCCGCACGAAGCGCTGGGCCTGGGCGCCCCGCCATGGCGATGCCCCACGAAGCCTGCACCGCAGCCAAGGTCTCGAGGTCCATGTGCCCACCCGCGTGGGCGGCCTGACACGCCCTTTCCAGCAGGACGAAGCCATCCGCCCGAGCTGCTGGTCGATGACACCCAACCCGAGCAATGCCGTTGTCCCACCGCGCGAACCGCGCTGGGCGAGCTCGTTCGCCTGGCCGAATCCCCTGCGGGCGCGCTCGAACCGACCCGCCAACCAGTCCAGTCGCGCATGAGCGAGCAGAAGACCCACCCGCAGGCCTGGCTCGATCGGCGCCGTACCGGACGGATCCTCGACCAGCTCCAGCTCGTCCCGGGCGTCATCCAGGGCGCCTGCCGTGAGCAGCTCGTGCACGTGGCCCAGCCCCGGCATGGGCCAGGCCGCGTCCCCGAGATCCAGGACGGATGCGACCTTGACGCCGAGGGCGTCCGGATCCGGCGCCAGTTCGAGGGCACCTCGAGCGAAAGCCTGCGCCGCCACCGCGAAACGTTTGCCCTGCCGAATCTCGTCCCCACCACCTCGCCTACCCTTGGCGACAGCCACGACCAGGCCCGCCTCGGACAACGAACGAAGGGGTTCGTCCGCGGGCACCTGCGTGACCGCCTCGAGCTCGGCGACGTTCAGTGGAGCGGGGGAGGCCGCCAGGGCTTGGAGGACCTCGAGGTCGTCGAGATCGAGCCCCTCGAGCCAGCGGTCCACCGCAACTGAAGGCAGATCGCCGTCGAGAGCCCGAGGATCGCCCGCGAGGCGTTCGAGGAGAGGCAAGAGCAGGACGGGCAGGCCGCCCGTGGCGAGGTAGAGCCGCTCGCCCAGGGAGGCGGGATCGGCGGTAGAGGGCGAGACGGCCACGACCGAGCGCCGCAGGTCTGCACGGCCCAGGGGCTCGAGGTGGATGTGGACGTCTGGCTCGGAGACTTCCAACTCGGTGACCACGAGCAGCGGCTCACCGCACTCCAGCCGTGCAAGAGCGGCCTCGAGGGCAGCGGATTCGCGGGGCTCGAGGTATTGCAGGCCGCGGCGTAGCGCGCCTTCCTGTAGGGTTCGGGCGACCCAGGTCTTGCCCGTTCCTCTCCGCCCGCTGACCTTCACGCAGCATCCCCGCCCCGCAGCAACCCGCTCGAGGGCCTTCGCCACCAGCCCCAGTGAGCGCTTTCGGCCGGCCAGGGGCACACCCGCTGGCGTCGGGGTCGCCGACAGGGCTGCGGCCGCCTCGCGGGCGGAGGCGTAGCGCTCCTTGGCCTGCTTTGCCATCAGGCGCAGCACCACCTGCTCGAGATCGGCGGAGATGGTGGGATCGTGATGCGAAGGCGGCACGGGAGGACGCGTCAGGTGCGCGAGCACCAGCTCGCCACGCTTGGTCAGCTCGAACGGCACCCGTCCCGTCAGTACGTAGTAGAGCGTGCAACCGAAACCATACAGATCGGTGCGGGCGTCCACGAACTCACCCCGGAGCTGCTCGGGGGATGCGTAGTTCAGGGTGCCCACCACGACACCCATGGCGGTCTCGCCGTCGTCTTCGAGGTCCTTGACCACACCGAAGTCGGCCAGCACCGGCAGGTCTTGATCGAGAACCAGGATGTTGGAGGGCTTGACGTCGCGATGCACCAAGCCCTGGCCATGGACGTATTCGAGTGCCTCCGCGAGTCGCTCGGCCAGTAGCCGGACACGCCTGTTTCGCTCGACCGTTGGAAGGCGCTTGGAGCGATGGGTCCAGAGCCGCAGATCTTCACCGCGCAGATACTCCATCACCAGGAAGGGCCGGCCGTCCCAGCTACCCTGGCCCAGGTACCGCACGACCCCGGGATGGTCGAGCCGGGACAGGGAGCGGATCTCGCGGGTGAAGCGCGCCTCGAGGGCGCTGGAGGGCGCATGCAGCCACTTGACGGCTACCGGCTCTCCGTCGGGATCCCGACATCGATACACCGCCGCCATGCCACCCCGCCCCACCAGCTCGTCGACCTCGTAGGGGCCGATGCGGTCCGGGACCTCGGTGACTCCACGCGGAGCGGGCGCCACGACCCC
>CAZVHW010000447.1:0-6794 GCA_964626835.1 uncultured Enterobacterales bacterium | reverse complement strand
CGTGACGCTCCAACTCATAGTGCAGATGCGGAGCCGTGGAACTCCCTGTGTTCCCTGTGGCTCCAATCGCCTGTCCGGCCAAAACCCGTGTGCCCCGAGCAACGGAGACCTTGGACAGGTGGAGGAAACGCGCAAGCGTCCCATCCGAGTAACGCATCTCAACACAATTGCCGTTGAAGGCCAGGTTCCAATTGGTTCGTGTGATGGTCCCGTCACGAGGTGCTACGACCTCCGTGCCCTCCGGGGCCTTGAAGTCCATGCCCTTGTGCGTCGGGCGGTCCTTCAGTAAAGACGTGACCTGCTCATAGGTCTGCAGCGGCCCATCCACCAGTCGATAGCCGACCTCGCGACCGCGCTCGTCCCAATAGGACGCAAAATGCTGATCATCAGCCTGAAAACGATAGGCGCGTAGCCTGCGGCCAACGCAGCCGGGACCTGCGCCAGGCTCTCGATCACGGAAGGCATGACGGCGAGCTTGCCTTCGTCGGTCAGCAGGGCGCCGATGGTGGCGTTGACCACGTCTTCGCCGGCCGCTGCGCGTTTTTTGGCTTCGCTGTTGAGAGCGAAAATCGGATCGTCACCTGGCCGTTGGCGACGGGACTCGATGAGGTACGTCATTGCTGGTGGGCTACCACACCGCGACCAGCGGTGGAAGCGCTCGCCCTCCTGCTCCGCGCGGCTCTGCCACACGGCGAGCGCCTACTCTTTCCGCCAGCGTTGACAGCGATTGATGCACGCTGGCTTGCGGTCGGCGCACAATCCAATACAGTCGCCACAAACATGGTCCCATCATCATCAGCACCCACATCGCGCACGACTGCGCGCCGCAGATGCGCAGGCTCGCTCGTCGCCCTAGCCGCCAGCTTGGCACTGAGCCTGACTCTGGGCTTGGTATTGGGCTCGACACTGGGCGCCTGTGGCGCTTCGTCCAGCGAAACCCCCTGGCCTGTGGAGCCCATCGATACCGAGCCGGGCCCCGCTGGCGAGCAACGCCCAGGTGCCAATGTCCTCGACGTTGGGGACCTACCCAACAGCTATTCGGCCAAGGACGCGGGACCGGACGGCAGCGGCTCTCCATGAAGAGCCAACACCTCCGCTGCAGGAAAAGAAGATGACGACCTCGAAGCGCCAGCCAACCATCGCGTTGTGCATGATCGTGCGTGACGAGCAACGCGACTTGCCAGACTGCTTGGCCTCCGTCAAAGGTCTTGTCGATGAGATGATCGTGGTCGACACGGGCAGCCAGGACGACACCGTGGCCCTGGCCCGTGATCTCGGCGCTCGCGTGGTCGAGACGGACTGGCCAGGTCACGTGGCCCAGAAGAGCCGGGCGATGGGCATGGCGCGCCACGACTGGGTGCTTTCCATCGATGCCGACGAGCGGGTCAGCGCCCCCCTCGCCGCCTCCGTGGGGCGCGCCCTCGAGGCCGAGCCGCTCGCCGCCGGGTTCGAGGTGGCTCGCAGAAACCACTACCTGGGCCGTCCTCTGCGCGCCGGGGGTTGGTACCCGGATCGACGGTTGAGGTTGGTTCGCCGCGATCGAGCCCGCTGGGTGGGGGAGGATCCCCACGACCGGCTGGAGGTCGATGGGCCGGTCGAGCGCCTGACGGGAGATCTGGACCACCATCCCTACCGCGATCTGGCGGAGCACTACGGAACCATCGACCGCTACACCAGCCGCTTCGTACAGGTCACGCGAGCCCGGGCCCGCTGGTGGGACATCGTCTTCCGCCCCCCCTGGCGTTTCTTTCGCGGCTACTTGCTGCAGGCCGGCTTCCTGGACGGAAAGACCGGCCTGTGGGTGGCCTGGATGGGAGCCCGCTACACGGCGACCAAGTGGTGCCGGCTCCACCGTGCGCAGCGTCGCAACGGATCGCAGCGGGCCCGCAATGGATCGTAGCGTACAGTACCTGCGATGCCTCCTCGGGAGGACGGCGTGAAGGTCGCCTTTGCCCTGCGTCGGGTGGCCCGTGGCGGGGGGCTGGACGCCTCGCTCACCGGTTGGCGCGTTCCTTGCTCGTGGCTAGGCCCGAGGTTCACTTGATCTGCTGGGAGCTCAGCCTGGACGCGACGTTATCGACCCGAACGGGTCGCAAGCCTGTCGCTCACCATGGGCTGCTCGGGGATCGCCCTATCGTCACCTTCGAGCTTTTCCGCGGGGGTCTGACGAGGATACGGACGGTGCGCGCTCGACAGCGCACGGTGGACCGTGGAGGGCGAGCATGAAGCGATGGCTCCTCAGACTGTCACTGGCCGGGCTGTCCCTGTGCCTGGTCGCACTGGCCGTGGCCGGGTGGCTGTACTGGAAGCACGTGGTCGTCGAACCGGGGGACCACGTCTCCCGGGACGCCGTCCTCGCGGTGATCTCCGAAGAGAGCCCCGTGTACTACTCCGACGGACGCACCCGACTCGGGGTCTTCTTCGCCCAGGAGCATCGCGAGTACGTCCCATACGGGCGCATCCCGGAGGCCTGTGTGCAGGCCGTGGTGGCCTCGGAAGACAAGCGGTTCTTCGAGCACCGGGGCGTAGATTCGATGGGCATCGCTCGCGCCATGGTGATGAACGTCAAGGCGGGTCGCGTCGTCGCCGGGGGTTCCACCCTCACCCAGCAGACGGCAAAGAACCTCTACTATCGCCCAGATCGATCGTTCCGGAGCAAGGGGGAGGAGCTCCTGAACGCGCTGCGGCTGGAGGCCCACCACTCCAAGGAAGACATCCTGGAGTTCTACTTCAACCAGTTCCATGTCTCCGGCAACGGCCGAGGCCTGGGTATCGCCTCTCGCTATTTCTTCGATCGGGACGTGTCCCAGCTCGGGCTGCACGAGTGTGCCTTCCTCGCAGGGATGGTCAAGGCCCCGGCTCGCTACAATCCATGGGCCGGAGGGACGGACGAAAAGCGCGCGGCGGCCCGCGAGGCGGCGCGGGTACGGACCGACTACGTGCTGGGGCGAATGGTGGAGACCGGCGTCGTTTCCCATCAGCGGCATGCCGAACTGGCCGGCAAGCCCGTGCCCTTCGAGCGGGGCACCTTTCGCTACGACCGCTCCGTGCTGCTCGACGCGACCGAGACCGCACTGGCCAGGGATCCCTTCCCCGCGGTGTTCGAGCAGGCGGGCATCGACAACCCCTCCACGGCGGGACTGCAGATCGTCACGACCATCGATCGCGATGCCCAGGAGGCCGCCGTGTACGGCCTGTGGCACCACTTGAGCGAGCTGGGGCCCTACATGGATGGCGCGGGCCTCGAGTCCTTCGTCCTGCCTCGAAACAAGGCCACCACGAGCCCCCTGTCCGAGCGCCCACGGGTTGGGACCTTCCTGCCCGGGCGTGTGGTCGCCAGCACGGACGAAGCTGCAGAACACACCCTCGAGCTCGACCTCGGTGGCAAGCCGCTGGTGCGCCACGGTGACGACACCGGGTTGGGAGATCGGATCCGTTGCTTGGTGGATGCCCAGGGGCTCGAGCGGGTCGCGGCGGTGCTGCGTCGGTCCAAGGAAGAGAACCACCGACGAACGGCCCGAAAGAGCGATGTCAGCGCCCTCGTGAAGGCGTTGCCCGAGGGCACGGTGGTGCGGGCTTCCGTGCGTGATGACGGTGACGACGGGCTGATCTGCGACATCGAGGCCAGCACCGAGCTGCAGGGAGCCGTCGTGTTGCTGCGTCGGGGTCACATCGTCGCCATGGTGGGGGGCAACGACAACCGCAACTTCAACAGGGCCCTGCAGGCCCAGCGGCAGCTGGGCTCGACCTGGAAGCCGCTGATCTACCACGCTGCCTTGCAGCTTGGGTGGGAGCCGGACGACCTCCTGGACAACCGACGCAACGTCTTTCCGTTCGAGGGCACCTGGTACTACCCCAGACCGGATCACGATCCGGAGCTCGCCGTGACCTTGTCCTGGGCGGGGACGCGGTCGGAGAACCTGGCCAGCATATGGCTGCTCTACCATCTGCTCGACCGGCTCAACCCCGAGCAGGTTCGCCGCCTGGCCGAGCTGACCGGGTTGTCGCAGCAGCCCACCGAAGACCGCATGGAGTACATCGCCCGTATCCGCGATCAGTACGGGGTCATAGCCCTCGACAGCCGTGTCCCCGAGGCACTCTTCGACGATGCTCGGGTCACCGCACTGGGTGATCTGGCCTTCACCGGTCACCCGGAGGACGCCTTCGAGCTTCGCAGTCTGCAGTATGGCCGAGGCTTCGAGTCCGAGCGGAAGCGGGTCGTGCGGCACGCTGGTGGGGCCGAGCGCCGCGCTCGCCTCGAGGCCCTGTCGCGCAACTTCCTGAGGCTAGAGACTCACGGTCGGATCTGTCGCGCTCAGCTCGAGGCTTTGGGCTCGCCCATCGACCTCGCGCTGGACGACTACCTGGTGGAAGACGTCGCGCCCAGCGAGGTCTCCTGGCTCCAACTGAGGGAGAACGACGGTGTCGTTCTCTGCGCCGCCGAACCCGAGCAGGATGCGATCCCCCTGTCAGCGGTGCTGCGTGAGCCCGAGGATCTGGAGGCGTGGTTGGACGGGGCGTCGCTTGATGGGTCCGGCGACCTGCTCATCGACGACGTGTTGCACCTGACCACCGTCGAGTCGCTGCGCGCGGCCCTGGATGCCGAGCAGCAGAAGCACCAGGGGGACGATCCCTGGGCACCCGACCTGCTCTTCCGACACCCCGACTTCGAGCACATGCTCGCCATGCGCTACGTGTCGCTGCTGGCGAGGGCCATGGGCGTGGATTCCGACATCCCGCCCGTCCTCTCCATGCCCTTGGGGGCTGCGGAGATCTCGCTGGTGGACGCCGCGGAGCTGTACCAGGGGTTTCTCGAGGGCTCCACCTGGCGCTTCCCTGGAAAGGTCTTCACCGAGGGAACGGTTCCGGGGCTGCGCGCCACCCACCGGATCGAGGCGGACGCCAGCTCGACCCTCCTGATCCAGGAAATCCGCGACCGGCATGGTGCGGTGCTCTATCGTGCCGAGGAGAGCCGGGTTCCCGTGGTGGACCCCACACCGGGCCTGTTGGTGGCGGACATCCTGAACAACGTCGTGCGCTGGGGAACTGGGCGCAGGGCCAACGGTGCGGTGTCCGTGCAGGGGCGCAGCTGGCCACTGATGGGCAAGACCGGCACCACCAACGGCTACCGAAACGCAGCCTTCGTGGGCTTCGTCCCGGTCGCCGGCGAGCAAGGCTTGGACCCAGCCGCCACCTACACGTTGGCCGCGTACGTGGGCTACGACGACAATCGGCCCATGAGGCGTGGCACCATGCGTGTTTCCGGGGCCAGCGGCGCCCTGCCAGCGTGGATCGGCACGGCACGGGGGCTCGCCGCGGCGGATCTCCTGGTGGGCCCCGAGGGGCTACCCGAGGACCTGACATTCGCCGCTCCAGAGGGGATGTCGCGTCTTCCGGTCGAGGCGGGGTCCGGCCTTCCCGTCGATGATCCCGAACAAGAGAGGAGCATCCTCGCACCCGACCCGACCCAGCCTCCTTCTCGGCGCTTCGAGCCGGTCGAACCCCCTGCCGACCTGCCGTGGAGCGAGCAGGCCTCCTGGAACCAGCCCGACGAGCCGCCGGTCGAGTCCGTGGAGAATGCACCGGAACCGTACCTCCTCGCCGATGACGACGCCGAGAGCATCTGGGACGAGATCGAGTAGCCTTCGTGTCCCTGCAAAGCTAGAAGTGCGCAATGAAGCGGATCCTGCTCTTCGCGTTCCTCCAAGGGTGTGTCGTACCCTACGGTGAAGCGCCCCAAACCAGTACCGTCGAGGCGGCGGCTAGCTCACCCATGGGCGACCTCACCGGGCTCGAGGCGCGCTTGCTCCTGCTCATCGACGGCAACCAGGAGGCCGATCGTGCCTCCAGACTCGAAGCGCTGCGCTCCCTGCTGCGCCGTAGCCGCACCTGGCCTCCCGAGGCCCAGCGAGACCTGGCGGTCTACCTCGAGGCGATCCTGGCGGTGGAAGACCGCTGGCGAGAAGACCAAGGGATCGAGGGCTTCGAGCCCCTCGTGTCCGCGGAGCCGATGGTCGAGTCCGTCGGCGTCGGCTCTGACGGCGGTGGAACCGCGCTCGCCGTGCCGGTGATGGAGGAGTCCTTGGCCAACGGCCAGCTCCCCGCTCCACCCGTGTTGCCTCCCGAGGGCGCGGACGATCCCGTGGTGGATACGCCCGCCAGGGACGCCCGGGCCATCAAGGCGGAGCAGCTGGTGCGGGCCCGACAGGCGCTGGCCCAGGGCGAGTACCTCGAGGCGATCTCCTTCACCGTGCCTGGCGACCAGGGCGAACCCGACCCCGAGCTGCTCTCCTTGCGGCAGGAAGCCGTGGACGGCTGGGTACACCTCGAGCGTGAGCGTGCGGGTAGACTCTTCCTCGATGCCCGGGACCTCGCGGATCTCCAGCAGCGCCGCACCGCCTACGAGCAGGTCGTGGTCACGCTGCAAGGCTTGCTGGAGAGCTACCCCGAGAGCACCTACTCCCAGGCCATCACCCGCAATCTGCAGCTTGTACAACGCGAGCTAGCGGCCCTCGAGTAGCGCCCGACATGTGGGGCTTGCTCCAGGGGCTCGTCGTCATGCTCGTGCTGGGCTGTGCGCTCGCGGTCTTCGTGCTGTTTTGCAAGCCGGACTTCGTCGTGGGCCTGCTCGCGTGGGGGTGGCTGCCGTCCCGGTGGGATCATGCAACCCCTCTGGACGAGGACGAGGTCGAGCTCCTCCGGGCCGCGGTAGCCCGGCTGCAGGTCCCCGCCGTGCTCGCCTTGGCGGCCCTCTCCTTCGGCAGCGGAGCGCTGCTCACCTGGCTCCGGCTGCA
>CAZVHW010000446.1:0-6804 GCA_964626835.1 uncultured Enterobacterales bacterium | reverse complement strand
TGACGTCGTCGAGCTGGCTGGTCCAGCCTTCTTCGCCGTACCAGTCGGTGGTCCGCTCGACCAACCAGACATGCCCGCTGGCCGTGGTCCCATCCTTGCGAGCAACGGAGGCCTTCAAGTCCACGTTGCTGGACGGAAGGGCCGATTCGGGCTCGGGCTCGGGCTCGGGCTCGGGCTCGGGCGCCTCGACGATGGCCGGCTGGGCTTCGGGTTGAGCAGAGGGCACGAGTGTGGCTTCGGGGGGGGCCTTTTCACCGCAGGCGATGAGGGCACCAACAACGAGAACATACGAAGAACCAAGCATCCTGTTCGCTCCTCTGACCGACCTGGAGGCGCGGTCTAACCCGATGAACCCGGCCCCGCATCTCCGCCGACAGGGGCAATCCCGGCCCCACCAGGCGACCTGCCGTCCCGCAGGAAGGAGACCAGCACGAACGCACCCACGCTCACCACCACGAGCTGCTGCAGCCGCACCAACACGGTGATGGCCAGGGCATGCTCGAGGGGAAGCCCCACCGTGGTGACCAGCAAGGTGGCGAACGCTGCGTCCCATCCCACCTGCATTCCCGGCATCGCGAAAAGCACGATGGCGCCGGCCGTAACGGCGCACTGGGAGAAGATGAACCCGGCCGGATTGCCGGGGTGACCCAGCGCCCACGAAGCCGTCCACGCCCCCGCGGTGATGGACAGTACACCCAACAGGTTCCAACCCGCCGCCACGAGGTGGGGCTTGCCCATCTCGCGCCCCATGGTGGAGAGGGCATCGCCGAAGCGCACGGCCAGACCCACACCGCGATCGACCAGGGCTACCCAGCGCCGCTCGCGACGGGACGCCAGCCGCGCCTGCAGCCCGCGTGCAGGCGCCAGCAAGAGGTCGGGGCGGACGGCCACGACGCCCAAGGCGACGCCCCAGAGGGCGACCATGATCACGGCGCCCCAGACGAAGGGGCGGGCTGCCTCGGGCACCGGCATGGGCGCCACGAGCCAGACCGAGAGCGTGATGATCGCGGCGCTGGTGACCCCAACGAAGCGGGCATGGATGCTCGAGGCCAACGCCACCGGAGCCTCGACGCCATACCGCCGCTGCACGAGCCCAGCGGCGATGAGCTCCCCCACGGGACCGGGCAGGGCCATGTTGAGCAGCTGTCCCGATGCGCAGATGCCCACGATCCCCAAGCGACCCACTTCGAGCGGGCGGGGCATGAGCGCACGCCAGCGCAGGCCCATGAACACCAGGCCCCCGAATAGCAGCACGAAGCCGCCCACCAGTGGGGGGCAACGAGCCTGACGCCAGAGCGCGCCGAGCTGCTCGATGTCCACCATGCCATGCAGCAGCGCGGCACTGAGCAGCACGAACACCACCAGCCACCCAGTGGCCAGCAACAGCCCGCGCGGGACCACTCGGCTGAGCTCTACTCCCGGGAGATACCCGTTGCCGGACTCGTGGGCCGGGCCATCCGTGGCGGACTCAGAGCTAGGGGATGCCATGGTCCCAAGGTATTCCACCGACTGCCCACGAGCCCGTACTCGCGCGGACGAGGCTGGCTACCAAGACCAGCCGGCGCGCCAAGAACCGCCCTCACCCTCGCAGACCCAGCGCATCGACTCGTCGAGCGGATCCTCCGAGCCTGCCTCGAGCAACCTCAGGTCGAGCACCCAGTACCTGGATGAAGGCTGAAAGCTGGCTTCGATGTAGGTATCGGGTGGGAGGGGCTCGAGGAGTGGGTCGAGCAGCCGGTCGGGCAGCGAGGGAAGGTGTGCCTCACGGCCGAGCAGGCCGCGCTGATAGGACAACAGCCAGCCCCTCAAGCAGGAGCGCAGCAGGCCGACTTCAGGGGAGTACAGCACTCCGTGGCAGCCGTCCTGGATGCTCAGGGCGAAGCGGCTGCCCCAAGCCTCGGGTACCGCGGCCTCGGGATCGGACAGCACACAGGTAGGCAGGTCGGCAGGTCGGATGCTTCCAGCCAGACCCCGAGCCACGTGCACCAGCTCGACCGGCGCCTGCAGCCTGGGCAGAAGGGTCGCAGGGACCACCGGTATTCCATCCCGAATGCGGGGTGCGTAGACGGCCCCGATGCCACCGCCGGACAACAGCAGCAGCCGGTCGGCCGCGGGAAGGGTGAGCGCGGTAGCCAGCTGAGCGACCCCCGTGGGAACGAGCCGCAGCGACCACAGACGCGGCGATTCCCTTTCCACCGCGAATGTTACCGGGAAACGTACCTTTTTCTCGGCTGCGTTCCATTCGACCAGCAGCGGCTCGAGGGTGGGCTGCTTGGCACGCACGTCGTGGGGCACGTAGGACATGACCAGCGGCTGGCCTCACGGAAAAGCAGGGGGGGAAGGCACTTTGTCGGCATCCAAAGATCGCCGACCACGCTTGGCACTGTAGATCGCTTCACGCCGCGAAGCAATAGAAAACAGAAGGCCTCGGTGAAGTTTTCGTGTCCAGCACCATGTCGTGGCAAAATGTCCACACCGTCGTCGCTGGCGCCCCCATGGCGCAACGCGCGGCGCCCCGGAGCCGGGGCTCGAGACGCTCAATCAAAGCTGCAGAGCCCATCCGTGCAACGGCAGGCGGGCTCGCGGGGCACGTAGCAGCCAAGCTGGCAGGTGACGAGCTGCTCATCCTGGTGCATGCAGTAGAAGGTCTCACCACAGCACGAGTAGCCGACCACGCAGTCAAGGTCCGACTGACACTCGTCACAGCCCCCCGTGTCGCAGTGATCCACCTCGTCCCAGATCAGGGAGCACCCCGTGAGGGCCAGGGCGAAGGCGAGGATGGCGGGAGGTGTCATGGTACCTCTCAATTCCCGAACCGGCCGACCTCGACCTCGACCTGGTCGCCGGAGCGAATCACCAGCCAGTAGTCGCCGTATCGTTCGTGGTGGATCTCGTCCGGCTCGGCGGCACCGAGGCCAGCGACGATGGCGGGGACGGTGTTGGAGTGGCCAGCCACCAGTACGGTGTGGCCTTGATGCTCGGCCAGCAGCTGTGCGGGGAGGTCGCCGCTGGGATCGTAGTGCGTGACCGCGAGCCCGTGGTCAGCTGCGGTAGGCTGCGCGGTCTGCATCGTGCGCCGGTAGGGCGTGCTGAAGACTGCTGAAATGGGCTCCGCGGCCAACAGATCCCGCAAGGCCTCGGCGCGTGCCGCGCCCTGGTCGGTGAGGGGGGGATCGTCGCCGTCGCTCGCCTTCTCGGCGTGCCGCACCACGTAGGTACGGAGGGCAACCGGCACCTCGAGCTGCTGCGAGGCCACCGGCTCCGGAGGGACGATCTGCGTGGCGCAGGCGAGCAACAGCGGGAGCAGGAGCGACGTCATCCTGTCAGTCTACACGTTGAAGCGGAACACGATAAGATCGCCGTCCTTGACGGTGTAGTCCTTGCCCTCGAGCCGGGTCTTGCCCGCCGCGCGCAGGGCGGCCTCGGTGCGCAGCGCTTCGAGATCCTCGAGCTGGGAAACCTCGGCCCGAATGAAGCCCCGCTCGATGTCGCTGTGGACCTTGCCGCCAGCCTTGCGGGCGGAGGAGCCTCGGCGCACCGGCCAGGCACGGCACTCGTCGGGGCCAAAGGTCAGGAAGCTGATGAGATCGAGAAGCTGGTAGGCGGTCTGCACGAACGTGGCAGCCGCGGGCTCGGTGAGTCCCAGATCCTCGAGCATCTCGACGCGCTCGTCGGGCTCCAGCTCGTTGAGCTCTGCCTCGAGCTGGGCGCAGATGCCCATTGAGTAGCTGTTGGGGCCAAGCTTCGAGCGGTCCCGCGAGTGGCACCACTCGGGATCCTCCCAGCGCTCCTCGCTGAGGTTGTGGAGCGTAATGATGGGCTTGAGCGACAACAGCTGGACGCTCTGCAGCGTCAGACGTTCGGCGGGCTGGAGAGGCAGGATGCGCAGAGGTAGGCCCGCCTCGAGCTGAGCGAGGCAGCGCTCGTTTACCTGCATGTCAAGACCCTTGCGGCGCTCCCTGCGCCAACGATCGGCACGCCGCTCGATGATCTCGAGATCGATGAGGATCAGCTCGTCGTCGAACAGGCCGCGGTCTCGAACAGGATCTGTAGGCAGCTCGAGGGCGGGGTTGTAGAACGACCGCACCACGTGCACCAGCACGTCCATGTTGCGCATGGCCTCGAGCACGGCCGAGGGGAAAGCGCCCGCGCTGCGACCGGCGGTGTTGCCCACGTCTGCGAACACGACCTCGGCATAAGTGGTCTTGCGCGGAGAGAAGATGGCGGCCAGGCGATCGACCCGCCCATCGGGGACCTTGATGCTGCCGAGGGACAACCCCTTGTGACTCGGGCGCACACCGGGCGCCAGGGCACGAAAAACGGTGGTCTTGCCCGAGCCGGGGTAGCCACAGATACCGATGCGCATGACGCCTCCTCCGCTCCGCCTTGTCGTTCGCGGCGGAATGGCGGGCCCCATTAGCACGTTGGCAGACCGACGCACGCTGCTCTGTTACCATCACCTTGCCCACCTTCTGGAGCCCTCGTGCCCCGCCACGCCCCCCCCTTCCGACCCTCCTGGTCCGCCCTCCTCCTGGCGCTCCTGGTTCTCGTGCTCCCCGGACCCGCCCAGGCCGAGGAGCAGCCCCTGGTCTATCAGCTGCTAGCCAACGACCGCGCTATCGGCAGCCGGCGGGTCACCATCAAGTACCTCCCCACTCCCACGGGGGAAATCCGCCTGCTCGAGGCGTGGACCACCTTCGTGCTGCCCATCGCCAAGGGCACGTTGCGCTACGAGCAACGTCTCGGCGCAAGACTGGGAGGAGATCGGAGCTTCGCCTCGTCCATGGCCACGAACGAGCACGTGCGCGAGGTCCAGGTGCACCAGGCGGTCGATGCCCGGTGGTCCGTCTCGACGGCGGACACCGAGGGAGCCAAGTCCTGGGACCTCGATCCAGACGCGGTGGACTTGGTGACACCAGAGCTCTTCGACCCCGAGCGCGCGTTGAGCACCCTCCAAGGCTCGACCACCATGAAGCTCATGTCCGCAGAGACCGGCGGCATCCTCGCGGGCTCCATCGAAGCCCTCGGGCCCGCCACCCTGCAGATCGGTGCCGCAGAGGTCGAGGTCCAGCGCTACCGCTTCTCCCCCCCCGAAGGCGTGATGACGCTGGCCTTCAGCCAGGACGGCTGGCTGGTGGCCTACGACTACCAGGTGCTGGGCATCCTGGTGGGTGCTCGCCTCGAGAAGCTCCCACCGCCCCGCACCTTCGGCACGGCGCTGGATGCCCCCATCACCACCGGGACGGTGTCGGAGGAGACGCTCTAGACCGACACGGGAAGACGAGGCCGAGACAGGCCTATCCGGTGACCCATTCTCCGCTTCGTCCGCCGCGCTTCTCGAGCAGGCGTACGCCTTCTATCACCATGCCGCGATCGATGGCCTTGACCATGTCGTACACGGTCAGCAGTGCAGCGGATGCCGCGGTGAGGGCTTCCATCTCTACGCCGGTGTACCAGTTGCAGCGCACCGTGGCTCGCACGTGCACGGCGTCGTCGTCTTGCGGCTGGAGCTGGACCGCGACCGAGGTGAGGGGCAGCGGGTGACAGAGGGGTACCAGGTCGGAGGTGCGCTTGGCGGCCTGGATGCCCGCCAGCTGGGCCACGGCCAACACATCGCCCTTCTTGACCCGCTGCTCCACGATGGCGCTCCGGGCGGCGGGTGTCATGCGGATGCGCCCCTCGGCCACGGCCTCCCGCGCCGTTATCCGCTTTCCGCCCACATCCACCATGCGGGCGTTCCCTTCGGGATCCATGTGCGTGAGCTGGTCTGCCATCGCCGACCTCCTGGCCAACGTCAGGATAGCGGGTGCGGGCCCGCGGGGCACCCACCTGGCCTCGGGGTCCCGCACGCCCCCCCGTCCTGCTATGATCCCTGCCGACGGAGGTCCGAGCGTGCAACCTCATCGCCCCCCCACCATCGTTGGCGTAACAACCCTCTTCCTCGCCCTTGCCCTGGCATGCGGCGGTGCTGACGAACCCGATCCCGACGAGTTCGACGAGCCAGGCGGCACGCCGAGCCTCGGCGAGCTCCTGGGAGCCGGGCCCGAGGCCCCGTCCGAGCCTGAGTCGTCCAATCCCACCACCGAGGTGAACCCGCTCCCCGCAGAGCTGCCGGATCTGGTGGCAGAGCCGGTCCACCAGGAGCCCGAGGTGGTGGAGACCGAAGACTGCACCCGCGCCCGCGACGAGCTCCGCAGCGAACGCGCCCGCGTGGATGACCGCCGCGCCCGGGAGATCACTGGGGCCGAGCGAGCGCTGGCCAACGGTCAGCTGGCCATGCAGAACTGTCTGAAGACCAGCCCCTGCAACACCGAAGCCCCACTCATGGCCGCAGCCCAGGCCAAGGAAGAAGCAGGCGAGACCGCCTACCAGACCGCCATGCAACGCGTGGCGCAGTACGAGGCGGGCCTTTTCCCATACGAACAGGCCGTGGACCGTGCCTGCGGGCGACGCTAGTGCCACGCGCCCGCAGCCTCGCCTCGATGCTGCCGTCCGTCATCCTGGACGCCTACCACGGCCTCTTGGCCACACAGGACAAGCCCCTGTGGCAACGAGTTCTGCTCACCGCCATCCACGGCGGCATCGCGCTGGTGCGCGCGTCGCGGCACGACCTGCTCTTCGTCCGCGCTGCCACCCTGTCCTACTGGACCCTGGTGGCCATCGTGCCGGTGCTGGCGTTGGCCTTCGCGCTGATGGGTCCGCTGGGTCTGATCGACACCACCGCCGCCAAGCTCAAGGAGGGCCTGTACTCCACCGTCCTGGCGGGCTCGGTCGCCGATGTGGGGCCCTGGCTCGACACCATCG
>CAZVHW010000445.1:4071-6812 GCA_964626835.1 uncultured Enterobacterales bacterium | reverse complement strand
CCACCTGGATCAACAAGCAGGATCCTGGCGACCAAAAGATGCAGGAGATCGGTCTGGCCATTCGTGAAGGCGCCATGGCTTTCCTCGCCACCGAGTACAAAGTGCTAGGCATCTTCGTGGCAGCCGTCGCCGTGCTCCTCGGCGTGACCAACTACATGCAGTTCGGTGGCGCGCAGGCCCTCGTGGCCCTGTCCTTCGTGGTCGGTGCTTGCTGCTCGGGGCTCGCTGGCTACATCGGAATGCGCGTGGCTACCGCTGCCAATGTCCGCACCACCGCTGCTGCGCGCAGCAGCCTCTCCGAGGCCCTCCAGGTTGCCTTCTCCGGCGGCGCCGTGATGGGCATGTCCGTGGTCGGTCTGGCGCTGCTGGGTCTGGGCGGGCTCTATATTTTCTACACAGCGATGTTCGGCTCCGGTCCTGGGCCCGAGGAGATGCCCCGAGTAATCTCCGTCATCGCCGGATTCTCCATGGGTGCCTCCTCCATCGCTTTGTTCGCGCGCGTGGGTGGCGGCATCTTCACGAAGGCCGCCGACGTGGGCGCGGATCTGGTGGGCAAGATCGAGGCAGGCCTGCCGGAAGACGACCCCCGCAACCCCGCCGTCATCGCCGACAACGTGGGCGACAACGTGGGCGACGTGGCGGGCATGGGCGCCGATCTGTTCGAGTCCTACGTGGGTGCCATCGTGGGCGCCATGGTCATCGGTGGCTCCTGGTACGCCGTGGGCCAGACCGGTGGCTCCCTCGGTCCCATCCTGCTCCCTCTGGTGCTGGCAGCCGTCGGCATCGTCTGCTCCATCCTGGGCACTTTCGCCGTGCGCACCAAAGAAGGCGGCAACCCCCAGGTGGCCTTGAATCTGGGTACTTTCGGGGCGGCTGGGCTCATGCTCGTCGCCACGTGGTTCGTGGCTGCCTGGCTCTGGCCCGAAGGCGGCGTGGACCTGGGTGGCGACGTAGGCGTGGTCGGCGTTGGTGGCGTGTTCGCAGCTACCATCATCGGCCTCGCGGTGGGTGTCCTGGTGGGCCTCATCACCGAGCACTACTGCGCCATCGGCAATGCTCCGGTCAAGTCCATCGCCAACCAGTCCCTCACCGGCCCGGCCACCAACATCATCACCGGTCTGGCCGTGGGCATGCAGTCTACCGCTGGCCCCGTGGTGTTGATCTCGGTGGGCATCGTTGGCGCCCACTGGGCTGCCGGCATCTACGGCATCGCCATCGCCGCCCTGGGCATGCTCTCTACCACCGGCATCCAGCTGGCGGTCGATGCCTACGGTCCCGTGGCCGACAACGCCGGCGGCATCGCCGAGATGAGCGAGCAGGAGCCCGTCGTCCGACAGCGCACCGACAAGCTCGACGCGGTCGGCAACACCACTGCCGCCATCGGCAAGGGCTTCGCCATCGGCTCCGCCGCGCTGACCGCGTTGGCCCTGTTCTCCGCGTTCCGCACCCAGGCCAACGTCGATGTCATCGACATCACCAAGGCGACCACCATGGCCGGCCTGTTCATCGGCGGCATGCTGCCCTTCCTCTTCTCCTCCATGGCCATGAAGGCCGTGGGCGATGCCGCCATGGACATGATCGTCGAAGTGCGGCGCCAGTTCCGCGAGATAGAGGGCCTCAAGGAAGGTCTGCCGGGGGTCAAGGCCGACTACGCCCGCTGCGTGGACATCTCTACGAAGGCAGCCATCAAGCGCATGATGGTCCCCGGCCTCATGGCCATCATCGTGCCGGTGGTGGTCGGCTTCTGGGATCCCGAAGCGCTCGCCGGTCTGCTGGCAGGTACCACCGTCACAGGCGTGCTCATGGCCATCTTCATGGCCAACGCCGGTGGTGCGTGGGATAACGCCAAGAAGTCCATCGAGGATGGCTTCCGTGCCAAGGACGGTAAGGTCTACGGCAAGGGCACCGAGATGCACTTTGCTGCCGTCGTCGGTGACACCGTGGGTGATCCCTTCAAGGACACCGCGGGTCCCTCCCTCAACATTCTCATCAAGCTGATGAGCGTGGTGGCCCTGGTCATCGCTCCGCTCATCGCCCTTTCCTAGAACCTACTTCGCTGGGCGGAGTTCTTCCGTCCATCCCTCCGCGGGGAGGGCTGCCAGCCTCGAGCCGAGAGCCCTCCCCCTCAACGTCCATGTGGAGGAACCCAGGACGATGATCATTCACGAATACGAAACCACGCTGATTTTTCACCCGGATGCACCCGAGGATGAAGTCAAGCGCATCAACGAGCGCCTTGACGGCGTCATCGAGTCATTCGAGGGCACCAAGCTGTTCCACGATGTGTGGGGCGTTCGCAAGCTCGCCTACCCCATCAGGAAACAAGCGCACGGCAACTACCAACACCTGGGCTTCACCGCCAAGGCCGAGTGCATCGCTGAGTTCGAGCGCGTCATCCGCATCGAATCCCACCTCATGCGCTTCCTCACCGTCCGACTTTTCGAAAACGTCGACGTCGAAGAGCGCAAGCTGGTGGCCAGCAAGCGAACGGCCGTGATGTCCGCCTCCGATGGTACCGAAGAAGCCGAAGGGCACTCTCGGAGCCACGGCGACAGGCATCGGAGCCACGGCGACAGGCATCGGAGCCACGGCGACAGGCCCCGGAGCCACGGCGACAGGCCTCGGCCGTCCAGCGACAGGCCAAAGCAGCCTGGCGCCGCGCCCAGTGAGCCTGCTGCCGCAGCGCCCGCGCCCAGTGAGCCTGCTGCCGCAGCGCCCGCGCCCAGTGAGCCTGCTGCCGC
>CAZVHW010000445.1:0-3971 GCA_964626835.1 uncultured Enterobacterales bacterium | reverse complement strand
AGCGCCCGCGCCAGCACCCACGACCGACCAGGAATAGGAGGAACCCATGCGCTATCGTCGTTCCCGCCGCAAGGTCTGCCGCTTCTGTGCCGACAAGAAGACCGTCATCGACTACAAAGATCCCAAGCTGCTCAAGTACTTCATCACAGAGCGTGGCAAGATCGTCCCCCGCCGCATCTCCGGTAACTGCGCCAGGCACCAGCGCGAGATCGCCAGTGCCATCAAGCGCGCCCGTCACATCGCTTTGCTGCCTTTCGTGGCTGGCGAGTAGGGAGGAGACATGAAGGTCATCCTCCAGAAGGACTTCGACGGGCTGGGACGCATTGGCGACGTGCTCAAGGTGTCGGACGGCTACGCCTTCAACTTTCTCATCCCCCGCGGCATCGCCGTGCGGGCTGACGAAGGCAACGTGCGTCAGATGCGGCACATCGAGCGTCTGACCGAGATCAAGCGCAAGGGCCAGCTCGAGGCCGCGCGCATCGAGGCCGATCGCATCAACGGTACCGCCATCTCGCTCAAACGTCTGGCCGGCGAAGAAGACAAGCTCTTCGGGTCCGTCACCAACCGCGACATCGCCGAGGCCTTGGCCGCCGAGGGTGTCGAGATCGACAAACGCGACATCGTCCTCGAAGAGCCCATCCGCAGCATCGGCGTCTACAACGTGCCCATCCGTGTGCACCGCGACGTCGAGGCCAAGTTGAAGGTATACGTGATCCGCGAGTAGCTTCCGCTACGAGGTGGCGCCCGGTCGCCCGCGCGACCGGGCGCTCGTCCGTTCACCATCCGGGTTCCTCCAGGTCGTCCCATGGAAGAAGGTCGTACGCTACCCCACTCTCTAGAGGCCGAGCGCGCAGTGCTGGGGGCGATCCTTCTCGAGCCCGCGCTGCTCGATGCCGTGACCGAGATCGTCGGCGCGGACATGTTCCACCGCGAGGCGCACCGCAAGCTGTTCCGCCTGCTGCTCGAGATGTACGATCAGCAGCAGACCCCGGACATCCTCACCGTCGTGGACGGTGTGGTGGACTCGGGCGAGCCCGAGGCCTTTGGTGGCGCAGCCTACGTCACCTCGTTGCCCGAGCAGGTGCCTTCCACCCAGAACGTGGAGGTGTACGCCAAGCTGGTCCGCGACAAGTCCGTGCGGCGCAACCTGCTGCAGGTCTCGCGGGAGATCGGCGAAGCCGTTCGGGCCGAACGCGATCTCGAGCAGCTGCTGGACAAGGCCGAGAGCTCGGTCTTCAGTGTGTCCCAGCAGCGCAGCAAGAAAGACTGGCACGCTCTGCCCGTGGTTGCTGGCGAGGAATACCAGCGCATCCAGAAGGTCTCCAAGCACCAGGGCACGGTCACAGGGATCACTACGGGATTCGCCGATCTCGACTCGAAGCTCGCAGGCTTTCACGAGAGCGAGCTGATCATCTTGGCGGCTCGCCCCGCCATGGGCAAGACGGCTTTGGCCCTCAACCTGGCGAGAAACGCGGCCGTCGATACGGGGCTGATTGTCGGCATCTTTTCCCTCGAGATGCCTCGCGGCCAGCTCGCCACCCGCATGCTCTGTTCCGAGGGCAGGATCGACGCACACAACGTGCGGACCGGCAACTTGAGCAAGGACAAGGATTGGCCGAAGCTCGCCGATGCGGTCGAGGCGCTCCACCAGGCCCCGATCTTCATCGACGACACCCCCGGGCTCACCGTCACCCAGGTTCGCAGCAAGGCACGGCGGTTGCAAGCGGAGTACGGCAAGCTCGCCCTGCTCGTCATCGACTACCTGCAGCTGATGCAAGGCGCGGGCGGAGCGCGGGAAAGCCGCGAGCAGGCCATCTCCGGCATCAGTCGAGGCCTGAAGGGCCTGGCCAAGGAGCTCGAGGTGCCCGTGCTCGCTCTGGCGCAGCTCAACCGCGGTGTAGAGCTTCGTGAGAACAAGCGGCCCAAGATGGCCGACCTGCGTGAGTCAGGCGCCATCGAGCAGGACGCCGACCTGGTGTTGTTCATCTACCGGGACGAGTACTACAACCGGGATGACGAATCCAACAAGGGTATCGCCGAGATCATCATCGGCAAGAACCGACATGGTCCCACGGGCTCGGTGGAGCTGCTCTTCAAGGGCGAGCACCTCCGCTTCCACGATCTCGACAGGCGCCACAGTGGTGAGGGGTATCTGTGATGGCCCCGGGTGGTGCGATCCTGATGCTCGCCCTCTCCTGGGGCCCCAGCCTCGCGGCGGACGTGGAGGCAGCGGGCGCGGTCGATGCCAGCGACCCAGCCGCGGTGCCAGAGGTTTGCGACGGCCTCCCCTTACAGGTGGAGGCCTTGGGCGGTGAGACCTTCGTAGGTGCCTTCGTTATCATCGAGGACGACGTTCTGGCTCTGTCTACGCGACAGGGTATCGTGGAGATTCCGATCCCCGTCATCACCAACGTGGTGGTCGACGGCCTCTCCTATTCACGGGACGCGTTCCTCGAAGGAGTCAGGCTGTGGGCCGAGGCTGTGCGTGCCGAGGCCCTCCGGACCCCTTCACCCCTGGTGGTCGGGGGATTGAGCGTGCTCTGGGCTGGAGCGGGCCCGGCTGCGTTGGGAGATTGGGATGCTTTTTTGGCCTACACGGTCCTCGAGACGTCGTTCATCGGCGCCGGAGCCGTCATGGTGGCCAACGAACAATACGGCCCGCTGTTACCCCTTGCGGCATTGGACGTCCTCCTCCACGTCTGGGCGGGGTCGGACGCCGTGCGGGAATCCCGTCGTCGACGTCGTCGTATGCGGCTTGCCACCGCGGCGATGCCCGTGTCCGCGATAGGGGACATGCGCGGTCCTGGCGTGGTGGTCACGTTCGTGGTCGGTGGCTCCGGTGCGGCGGTATCCAAGGGGGCTATCCCAACGTCCGGCGCGTGCACCGAGCCGGGCTTGACAGCGCACTGTTCATTCCCTTATTAGCGCTACCTGGACCCGGGCAAACGTGCGGGTCGTGCAGCCTTTCACGGTAGTCCAAGCACCCTCGGGCTTCCACCATCCCAACTCGAGCGGGAGCACTGCGCAGCCTATGGAAACCGAAGCCATCCTAAAGGATTTCAACGGCCACCTCGAGATGTACGCCACCCACCGTGGCTACATCGACCGTGCCCGGAAACACGCCCACAAGTTCAAGTCTGGCGTCGTCGAGAAGGTCATCCTCGACCACGAGATCAAGTCCACGGAAGTGGCTGAGCTCGTCCTTCCTCTGGTACCTCAGATCCAAGAGGCCATGGCTGGACTCGACGCCCAGCGTCAGGACATCGACGAGAAGAAGGCCACCTCCGAAGAGACCATGGAGGAGCTCACGCTCCGCAAGGAAATCGGTGAGTTCACCAAGAAGGAGTTCGAAAAAGCCACGGCCGAGCTCAAGGCCGAGCTCGAAGACGCAGGCAAGCGTCTGGACGCCATCGGTGCCGAGTACGGCACCTTGGACGAAGCTCTCTCCAAGTGGGTAGAGCTGGCGACGTCGGCCGAGCAGGACACGGGCGTGAGTGCGCCAGAGCCCGAGCCCGAAGAGATTCTCGAGATCGAGCCGGCCATGCCGGTGGTCGATGACGAGCCCATCGTGGACGAACAGGAAGGCCTGCACATCTCCACTTCGTCATCGGTCGAAGACGTCTCCGCCGCTTTCGGGATGGACGACGACATGGGCGAGGTGGTGGAACTCGAGGCTGCAGAAGGCGAGCCCGACGAACAGTCTGCCGAGATCGACCTGGGCTTCGGTGAAGAAGCGGGCGAGGTCGAGCTGGCGCTGGTCGGTGACGGTGCGGTCGAGGTCGAAGGGGCCGAGATCGAGATCTCCGCGGGTGACGACGCCGTGGACAACCGGCGAGCTCTGCTGCTGTACCAGGAGGGCACCCCCGAAGAGCAGATCTACCCGTTCACGGGCGAGGTCATCACCATCGGGCGCGGTCGCGACAACGACATCCAGATCAAGAACGACAGCAAGGTCTCGCGGTACCACTGCA
>CAZVHW010000444.1:3593-6823 GCA_964626835.1 uncultured Enterobacterales bacterium | reverse complement strand
GTTCGGATGACAGAGGAAGTTGCGACCCAGCAGCCCGCTGGGCCTGCCCAAGCCGTGACGCAACAGGAGGTGCGGAGTCTGCACCGCCCCACAGGCGATGACGGTGGCGCGAGCGCGTACTTCCACTCGTTTGTTCCGCCGGCGTGTGCGGGGGTCCGTGGCCCGCCCGCGGACACCGACGCAACGCCCATCCTCGAAGATCAGGCTCTCCACACGCAACTCCGTAGCGCACCGTGCCCCAGCTTGTATTGCCGTGGGGAAGTAGGTGACCAGTGTCGACGTCTTGGCACCCGTAGGGCAACCCATGACGCAGTTGTTGCACCCAGTGCAGAGGTGCTGGCCTCGCGTGTTCTTTTCGTGGCGCCAACCTTGTTTTTCCGCGCCGCGTGACATGATGCGGTTGTCGTCGCCCACGGACTCCGGCAGCTGGCGTGCCGTGGAGGTGTCACGCTCGATCCTCTCGAAGTAGGGCTCGAGGCCCGCGGGCCCGAGATCCGCGCAGTGGGTCAGGCGCGCCCATTCCTGCAGGACGCGCTCGGGCGTGCGCCAGGACATGCCGCCGTTGATGACCGTACTGCCGCCCACACAGCGTCCCTCGACGTAGGGGATGAGAGGTCGGCCCTGCATGGCCGTTGTGCCCCCGTCTCGCACCAGCCGGCCGATACTCTGGGAGCTGAAGGGGTTGAAGCTGCCGGTGGGATGATAGCCGCCCTCTTCGACGAAGAGGACGTCGAGGCCGGCTTGGGCGAGCACGGCGCCCACGGGCGCACCGCCAGCGCCGGTTCCTACGATGACCACGTCCGCTCGTAGTGCCTGGCCGTCTTGGTAGTCCTCGTGGGAGAGGATCATCGCTGCACCTCCGAATAGGGCCCGATGATGTCGCCGTCGTCGGTCGGCAGACCGTCGAGAAGCCGCTTGCGAAGATCCGCTCGCTGCTGGAGGAAGGACATTGGGTGGTAGTCCAAGGCTTCATGGACCTCGTCTTGGTCGTAGTAGGTGGACAGGACCGCTGCCCTGGCCGCAATGACCATCAACCGGACGGGCTTCAGTCGGCTGCGCGACAAGGCCTGGAGGACTTCACCCGCGGCGCCCCGCTCCCAGTGGCGGAGTCGCCGGGTGCTGCGCAGTGTCCAGAGCGGTGAGAGGTCCAGCAGATGGATGGTCAACACAAAACCGTGAGCCAACAGTGGAGGCATGTATCGCAGGAAGATGCGTGAGCCTAGCTCGACGCTCGAAGCGATCTCGGGGGACCAGGGTGCCGGCGGCGCTGGACAGAGGGCCCGGATGAGCCCCTGGAATGCCGCACGGGTCCCAGGACCCATGGGGTGGGGATCGGCGAGCTGCCATCCGTCGTCGGGGTTGCGATCGGCGATGCGGTCGGGAACGGGCTCCACCCGCATGGGGGTGGGAGCGTTGCTGGATTGGTCCGGTTCGTGCACGGGTCACTCCTGGTCCCACCACGGGGGTGGGGCTGGCGGCTTGGGGAAAGCGGCCGTTGAGGCCTGCATGCTTGTGAGGAGCAGCAGGTCCACCTGTTGGAAGTAGGTCCGGCTGAGGTCGCGGCAGCGCGGGGCGTCACCCAGCTCGAAGGCGGCGAGGAAGTCCTCGAGGTAGCGGGGCAAGCCTCTCTCGATGACGCACAGACCAGGAAAGCGCTGGATGAGGCCCTGGTGCAGCTCGAGGAAGGGGTTGGCGAGCCAACGGATGGGGAGGGAATCTGCGGCGTCCACCAGCGCCTCGAGCCAGTGCTGCGTGCCGATGGCTACGGCCACTGCGCGATCGGCTCGAACATCGGACTCGAGCTGCCGTGCGAGCGTACGGAGACGTTCTAGGTGTGCCGGCCCGCCTCTGCGGACCGCCAACCCGACCGCGTAGGAGACCACCTCGTTGCGCGCGGCCAACAGGTCGAGCATCACCGCGATGCGCTCGGCGTGGTCAGGGCAGGCTTCGAGGAAGGGCTCGAGGATGTCGATGGTGGCGGTGGTGCGGAAGTCTCGTACCGTGACGCCTTGGCCATGCCTCACAGTGACCAGGCGCCCGTGCTCGAGCTTGCGGATGGCCTCTCGGACCGTGTTGCGGTTGGCACGGTAGGCTTCGGCGAGTTGCCGCTCGGCAGGCAGGCGCTCGCCCGCCAGCAGGTTTCCGTGGATGATGTGACGCCGTAGATCCTGGAAGATCGACTCAGCGAGGCGGGATGTGGTGGAGGGATCGGGCAATTGGTTCAACCAGTTTGAGTGGTTGAACCAATTTCACCCTGCGGGGAGTGGTTGTCAAGGGTGGAGCACAGCTGGCCAGCAAGTGCCCGTTTCGATGCGCACGCGGATTGTTCGAGGAGGACGAGCTGCGCCTTTCTCTCTCTCGTCGCCCGTCTCCACTCATCGTTCGCAGCGAACGGCAGTCCCTGCGACCCCTGCGAACCCGGGCTGCACCCGGCGTGTTCCCGTCACTTCGCGATTCCCGCGTCCTCTGCGGTGAACAAAGACATCTCGCCAGCCGACGAGGTCCAGCCACCGCGCTGGGGAGGGTGGATGAAGAGCGGCTTTGGGTACGGGAGCGGAGCCGGGTACCGGCCAGCCGTCGTCGCCTGGGACGACGGCTTGACGGGGGAACATATGTTCAGTACATTCGGTCCGACCTCCCTCCATCGCCTCCCCACCACGGATCCCCCATGAGCGACCTCTCTGGCAGCCAGCAGGCGCTGCTCGACTTTCTGCGGCAGTACATCGACGACAACGGCTTCCCGCCGTCCTACCGGGAAATGGCCGCGGCCCTCGACTTTCGCTCCACCAACGGCGTGGCCTACCAGCTGCGCTGCCTCGAAGACAAAGGCTACCTCCAGCGCAAGACCGTGGGTGCCCCGGCCCGAGCCATCCGCCTCACGCCCAAGGCTTCCCCCGTCCCCGTGGTCGATGTGGTCCAGATCCCGGTCCTGGGCCGGGTTGCCGCCGGCCTGCCAGCTCTGTCCGACGAGCTCCCCGACGAGACCATCAGCCTCGATAGCTCTTTGTGCCCCGGGCAGGACGTCTTCGCGCTCCGCGTCTCGGGCGACTCCATGATCGAGGCGGGCATCTTCGAGGGCGATCTGGTCTTTGTCCAGCGGCGCGCCGAAGCTCGGGCAGGCGACGTGGTCGTGGCCATCGTCGACGGCGAAACCACGGTCAAGACCTTCCGTCGGCGGCAGGGCATGGTCGTTCTGGAGCCCGCGAACCAGGCCATGGAGCCGATCTTCA
>CAZVHW010000444.1:0-3583 GCA_964626835.1 uncultured Enterobacterales bacterium | reverse complement strand
CTTCATCGCTCCTAGCTCCGAGATAGCCGTCGCGGGCGTAGTGGTGGGCCTCTACCGGCAGCTCGCTTGACCGCACTGACTTCGCTCAGGGCCGTTCTCATGGCTCGGCGAGGTCGGCGTCCCGCACTCTGGGCGGACGTTGCGCTCACCTTGGCGCTGGTCACCTTGGCTGCGGTCGTGCTCGATGCGGGACTGTTCTGGCTGGTGGTGCGGCAGGCGCAGCACGAGGGCCGTGTGGCCATGGCCGAGCAGGTGGCCTCCTACATTGCCGTGGCTCTCGAGAGCGAAGCCCGAGCGAATCCCGAAGATCCCCACTACAAACAAGTCCTGGGCAGGTTCCAGGTGCAAGACCTCGACGTGGTCGAGCTCTACCTGGTCAACCAGGGGCTGACGCCGCTGGCCTCGGTGCGGGGAAAGCCCCCGCGCGCCCTCGACATGGGCTTCCGCGCAGCCTTCTTCAGTCGCCAGCCTCACACGGGCGTCGAGAACCGCCTGGGGCCCAGCCCTCGGGCGGTGGTCACCATGCCGGTGGCTCCGGTGGGCCCTACCGTAGCTGCGCTTCGCGTGGTCATGCCCTTGGGTGGCAGCTCCTTGCTCGAGTCGCAACCCGTGTTCTTGGTGGGGTACGTGCTCTTCACCGGGTTGCTCATCACCGCCGCTGGCTTCGTGCTGCTGCGCAGGCGCCTGGTCGTCCCCATCCAACAGCTTCGCAGCGGAACCGCTCGCATCGCGGCAGGTGACTTCGAGCACCGCGTCCAGGTCGATGCGGGGGCTGAGTTGGTGGCTCTCACCGAGTCCCTGAACTACCTGGCGGCATCGCTGCAATCCTACCGGCATCGCACCGGAGAGCAAGTCCAGCGCCTCGAAGAGGCAAACCACGCCCTGGCCCAGGCACAGGAAGACCTCATCCGTTCGGCCAGGTTGGCCAGCGTAGGTCAGCTGGCGGCGGGTATCGCCCACGAGGTTGGGAACCCGCTGGCCGCCGTTGTCGGCTACGTCGACTTGCTGCAGGCAGAGTGCGTGCAGGATCCTTCGGGACCACCAGCGCTCGTCCGTGACCTGCTGGAGCGGACCTCCAAGGAGCTCGAGCGCATCCACCAGATTCTCAGGGATCTCATCGACTACGCCCGGCCCTCGCGCGAAGAGGGAGGCCAGGCCGATCTCGGGGTTTCCATCCTGGACACGCTGTCGACCCTGGGCTACCAGCCGGCGTTTCGAGATGTGGACGTCCACACCGAGCTGCAGGCCGATCTTCCTCTGGTGGCCGTGCCCTCCGGCAAGGTCCAGCAGGTCCTGGTCAACCTGCTCCTCAACGCGGCCGACGCGATGCAGGGGCGGGGGAAGATCTTCGTTGTTGCCAAGGTTCAGGGCAGCGTGGTCCGCCTCTCGGTGCGGGACTCTGGGCCTGGATTGACCGAGCAGGCGCTCGAACATCTGTTCGAGCCCTTCTTCACCACCAAGCCGCCAGGTTCGGGGGTGGGGCTCGGGTTGGCCACCAGCCAGTCCATCATCGAGAGGGTCGGGGGCACCATTCGCGCCCACAATCGTGAAGGGGGAGGCGCGGAGTTCGTCCTCGAGCTTCCTCTCGCCGCCGACGGGCATGAGGCAAGCTGAAGCCGCGGTTTCGGTCTCGACCGCTCCCACCTGGTCGGGTATGCTTCACCACGTGAAGGACAGCCAGGTCGCCATATGCCGGGTCGAGCTACCCACTCACAACGAGGTGGAGGTGGTTCGGAGACGTTTCGAGGGTAGCCAGGGACCGCGCGTGGCGCTGGTGGCCGGAATCAGGGGCGACACACCCGAGGGCGTGAGGGTTCTGTACGAAGTCACCGGCATGTTGCGGCAGCTCGACCAGCTGGTGGGGTCGGTGGACATCTACCCCTGTGCCAATCCCTTGGCCGCCCACGCTGGCCTGCACCGCTGGCCCTTCTTCGATGTGGACTTGAATCGGCGGTTCCCCGGTCGTTTTGACGGACACCCACCAGATCGCGTTGCCTACGAGCTGGTCCGGCACATCTCCGGCGCCGACGTGGTGGTGGAGCTCCGGGGTGCGTACCGTGCCTTTCGGGAGATGTGCCAGGCCCACGTGCATGCGGGGAACGAGCGCGCTGGCGAGTTGGCGGGGCACGCCAATGTCGAGGTGGTTTGGGCTCGCTCGCCGAACACCATGGAACCCACCACCTTCGCAGCCCAGTTCGAGACCGTCATCGTGCTCGAGGGCGGTGCCGGAAACCGCTTGAGCGAGGGTGTGGGAAGCGAGCTGACGGCGGGTGTGATGAACCTCCTCGCGACCTTGGGCATGGTAGACGAGGCCGCGGTCCCGGTGCACTGGGCTGCGCTGCACCGACCTCGGTTGGTCACCGACCAGCAGGTCCTGCGCATTCGTACCGACCACGGCGGGGTGTTCTTGCCCACTGTAGAAGCCGGAAGTAGGCTCGAGGCTGGCGCTCTTGTCGGGAGCGTGGTGGACCCGGTCCGCGCTCGAGTCATCCAACCCGTTCACACCCCAGCCGCGGGGCGCTTGCTCGGCATCCGTGAGCAACCCTCGGTCCACCCCGGCAGTTTGCTCGCGCTGCTGGTCATCGACGACTGATCTCATCGTGCACGAAGACGTCTACACCATCCGAGTTCCGTTCCGCGGCACCTACCGGCTGCAGCGGCTTCGTTTTGGCCGCGGCTCGCCGCGGCTCGCGATCGTGGGGGGGCTACACGGAAACGAGCTCAACTCCGTCTACGCGCTCAACTTGCTCTCGAGCGCGCTTCGGGCCCAGGCGCCGGCTGGGACGGTAGACATCATCCCTCTGGCCAACGCCTTTGGAATCGAAGAAGGCCGGAAGCACGGCCCGTTCGACGATCAGGACCTCAACCGAGCCTTCCCGGGTGATCCCGGGGGTACGGCCATGCAGCGCGTGGCCCACGCCCTGCTCGAAGCCACGACCGCTGACGTATGCGTGGACCTCCACTCGGGTTCGCTGCTCGTGCACGAGACGCCGCAGGTGCGCGTGCCTATGCAGGGCCCGGAGCTCGAGCTCGGCCGAGCGATGGGGCTGCCAATGGTATGGCGGCGTGTGGCGCGTCCCGGCGATGCCAGTCAGTTGGTGGATTGTTGGCGGACCAAGGGATGCAAGGCCTTCCGCGTCACCGGTGGTCGGGGGGCCACGCTGGACAAGAGCGTCGGGCTCGAGATCGCCAACGGCCTACGTCGTCTCATGGCCGTGCTCGGCATGAGCTCGCCACCGGCGCCTGGCCGCATCCTGGCGGACGTCACCAGTGAGGAGATCAGCAGTCATCGCTGCGAGGTGGGAGGCTTCTTCGTCCCAGAAGTTTCCGTCGGGGAGAGGGTGTCCCCGGGCCACCTGCTGGGGCGTGTCCTCGCACCTGTCGGCGGAGCCGCTCTCGAGGAAGTGCGCGCGGACCGCCGAGGCGTCGTTATCACGCTGCGGCTCTACCCCATGGTCCACGCCCAGGAGCTGCTGCTGAGGGTCGCGGCGATCCAGTCCGCTCCCGTGGGATAAGCTCTCCGCTTCCCCGGTGGAGAGCAACATGGCACCCCAGATCCGCATCGACGCCCTGGCGAGACAGT
>CAZVHW010000443.1:0-6826 GCA_964626835.1 uncultured Enterobacterales bacterium | reverse complement strand
TGGAGGGTACAGGGCTCATGCTGCGGATCTTGGGAAGGGGGGCTAGGGAGCGCAGGTATCGTTTCGCGTCCCTGGCGTACCCAGGTCGCCGTCACCATAGGTACTGGTCGCGTCGCACCAGTTGGTGCCATCGTCGTTGCTGGTAGCGTCGATGGTGGTCGGATCGAGGGACATGGACGTGCCCGACGAGTCGGGGAAGACCGACTCGTCGTAGGCCACCAGGTCCACGGGGTCGCCAGCGTCCCCCAGGCCTAGCTCGTCGTCGCCGTTGGCCAAGGTGAGGCCGGACACCTCGACGTCGACGCTGACGCCGCCGTTGGTGGAGCTGTCCGGGTTCTTCGCGAAGACGATGTAGGCGCGCGCGGCGAAGATCTCGGCGCCGCTGGCGGTGCTGCTGTCGCTGTCCAGGTCCCAGACCTCCAGTCCGTCGAGGTACACGGTGCCGCCCGAGTCGTTGTAGACCTCGAACCACTCTCCGCCGGGGCTGGTGTCGCTGACCGCGTCGGGGTCCTTCAGAAATTCCGTGATCACCAGGTCACCTGCGACGAGGTCACCAGCGCACTTGTCTGCAGGACAGACGTCGGTGTCGGCGTCGCTGTCCGCGTCCGCATCCGCATCGCTGTCGGCATCCGCGTCCGCATCCGCATCCGCATCCGCATCGCCGTCCGTATCCGTGTCGGTGTCGGTGTCGGTGTCGGTGTCGGTGTCGGTGTCGGTGTAGCAGGCCTTGTCGTCCGCGCAGTCGTCGTCGTCGCAGTCGATCAGACCGTCCCTGTCGTTGTCCTTGCTGTCGAAGCACTCGCCGTCGTATTGCCCTTCGGGTTGGCTACAGGCGGCGAGCAGCAGCGCCGCCAGTGCGAGGCATCGAACCATGGGAACCTCCGGATGGCGTTCGGACACGGTCGGGAAACCATAGCACCTCACTGCTGGTCGCTCACCCCGAACGGCGTGGCCGCGGCTTGCGTTGCGGCAGCGGACGGTGGTGGAATGGGGCGGATTCTGCCGCGGGAGCAAAGTGCCAGGGTCGAGGGCTATACGTCGCAAGGCCGTCATGGCGCTCACCGTCAGCATCGGGCTGCTGGTGGTGGCGGAGGGGGTGCTTCGGCTGGCCGTCCCGGAGTCCCGGCTGTTGTTCCTGTGGGAGCAACCGGATGCCTTGGTGGCGCTGACCGAGATGCACTGGCTCGAGATTCGCGCCCACGAGGACTACGAGGGCGACGACGGCCCCTATCACTGGAACGTGCGCACCAATGCCCAGGCGCTTAGGGAGGATCGCTCCATCCCTGCCGAGATCCCGGAAGGCACCAGGCGCATCCTGGCGCTGGGGGACAGCTGGGTCTTCGGCTGGAGCCTCGATCAGGGGCACACCTTCCCCGACGCCCTCGAGAAGCTGCTCCCGGCACGGCTGGGGGTGGAGTCCGTCGAGGTGGTCAATGGCGGCAAACCCACCGCCACCACGCTGGACATGTTCTCGCTGTGGCGCCGGCTCACCGCCCAGATCGAGGTGGACGGCGTGGTGCTCGGGACCTCCCACAACGCCGGCCAGCTGCACGGCGACCTGGTGGCCCGACAGACCATCTACAACCGCATCCAAGGCGCCCCGTACGCGAACATGCGTCTCTACCTGGTGTTGAGGCGTCTGTTGGTGCCCCTGACCCGGCCCACCTATGCGACCATCCCCACAGCCAGGGAGCAGGGCAACACCCTCGAGATGATGAAGCGGGACCTGACGCGCCTGTCCACCGAGGCCCTTGCCCGAGGGCTCCCCGTGTGGTTCGTGAACATGCCCGACACTTGGGAAACGTCCGTGGCACTGCGGCGTACCTGGGTGCCGTACCGCCGCGACCTCGAAGATCTCGGTGTCCTGGTGACGGGGCATTCCCTCGAGCAGCGCTCTTGCTGGGGCTTCGAGGATCTGGGGCATCCGTCCGAGGCTGGCGCCTGGGCCCTGGCCGAGGTCACCGCCGACCTGATGGTGCGGGGAACCTCGGATCGCAGTCCACGGCGCGAGCCATCGTGTGACGACGTAGCCGGAGCGGGTCTCGGCAAGCCCGATGGTACGGTGGTGCCATGAGCTTCGTGTCGACGCCATACCTCCCGGTGTTGCTGGCTGTCGCGCTGGTGTGGGCGGCTGGCTGCGGAACCCCACAACTCGAGCCCGACGGGCCAGCGTCTGGAGCCGAGCGTCCCGCTCCCGAGGCGGAAGACGGCCTCACCGAGCAGGGCTGGGCCCTGCTGGACCAGCTGATGGATCCCAGCGTGACATCGGGTCCCGAGGTCGGGGAGCGAGCCCACGGTCTTTTCCGTCGGGCCCTCATCGAGGACACCTTCGACGTCGAAGCGCGTCTGGGGATGGCGACCTACTTCGAGCGCATGGGTGAGCCGGACAAGGCCCGGCGCCACCTCGAGGCCTGTCTCGAAATACAGCCCGATCACTTCGCCATCGAGATGGCCTTGGCCCGGGTGTTGATGAAGAGTGGGGGGTTCGAGGAAGCCGATGCACTGCTCGAGAAGGTCCTCGCCAAGATCGAGGGCGAGAGCTTCCCCGAGGCCATCCGTGGCCGTCAGGATGCCTACGGTCGGCTCGCAACGAGCCTGGCTTGGCAGGGACGCGCCGAGGACGCCGCGCGCGTGGTGGAGCGGGCTCGGCAAGATCGTGCGGCTGTGGCCGATTCCTCCTCCAACGTGCGCACCAACTTCACCTGCACCCACCTGGCCTTGGGGGAACTCTTCCGCAGCCAGGGCAAGGACGAGGAGGCCGCGCGCGCGCTCGTGCAGGCGGCGGAGTTCGGGCCGGACAACCCCCAGGCTCAGTATCTGGCTGCTCGTCAGCTCTACTACAATGGTCACTACCAGCAGGCCGCTATCTACATCGAGCGTGCCCTCGAGCTCTACGACGCGGAGATCCACCGCGGCCTCGCGGCTCGGATCAAGCGGCAGATCGACCACCCCAGCCCGCTGTCCGACCTGCCCGCCGAGGGCCTCCGCGATGCCGCCATGCGCAGCTTCGACCGGGGGGAGTATGCCTTGGCGCACGAGCAGGTAGACGCCGCGCAGGCCTTGGAACCCCATGCAGAGGGGCGTGTGTTGCGGGCCTATCTGCTGCTCATGGAGCGCCGTGTCGACGATGCCGAGGAAGCGCTGGACCGCTGCCTCGAGGAGCGCCCCGGCGACGCCGGAGCCCAGGTGGGGCAAGCTCACCTGGCCTTGGCGAGGCAGGACAATGTTACCGCGCTGCGGTTGGTGGAGCCCTTGCTCGAGGGGCTGCGTGCGCCGCTCGTCGTCGTCGAGGTGGAGCCCGATGGCTACGACTGGATGGTGTTCAAGATGGCCCACCTGGCCGTGGCGTGGAGCCACTCCAACCTCGGCGCCCATGAACTGGCCCTGGCCCACTTCGAGGCCGTGCTTGCCTACCAGTCCAAGGATGTCCTGGCCCTGCTCGGTCGCAGCAACTCGCGGAACTTCCTTGGCCGCTTCGACGAGGCCGAGCGAGACCTCGAGCACGTGCTGGCCCTGAGTCCGGGCAATCCCTGGGCCAAGGCCGAGCTGGGATTGATCCGTCTCAACCAGGGGGACGATCAGGGGGCTGCGGCGAACTTCGAGGCCGCCCTCGAGGCCGAGCCCGATGGCTACACCTGCCCCCACGAGGGCATGGGGCTGGTCTATCTGCGGCAGGGGCGCATCGAGGAGGCGTCTCGCTCCCTGACCCAGGCCATCGAGATCAACCCCTCCATCCAGTTCCACAAGTACAACCAACTCGCCCGCATCCGCATCGACCAGGGGGACTACGCCGAGGCCCGCGATCTGCTCCAGCAGTCCATCCGGAACTACCCCCAGGATCCCGAGGCCGCTCGAATGCTCGAGGAGATCGACGGACTGTAGAGTCTTGTCGCCCTGACCTGGCTCGCTGGGCGCATCCCGCGGCGCTGAATAGCAGGGAAGCTCGGGTGTGCGCCCCACGCTCTCCCATCCGCGAGGAATCATCGCCATGTCTTTTCTCCACAATCTCAACAGCCGGCTCCGCCCCGCCGAGGTGGTGCTGGCTCCGGTGGTGGGCAAGATCGCTCGCACCTTGGTGGCAGAAGCTACCGGCAGCGACAAGCCGCTCGACGATGATGCCCTGGACGCAACCGCCAAGGCCTTGTGCGACCGCATGGCGTCCATGCCGCGCTTCCTCGGCTTGCCCATGATGGGTGCCACCGTCTTCTTCGACCTCTGTGGGGTCGCGGTGGCCGGGCGGCCGTTCCGGTTCCAGTCCTCTGCCCAGCGGCAGCGCCACCTGGATCTGTGGCGGAGCGTCCCGATCTCCTTCTTCGGAGACTTCCTGGAGTTTCACTCCAAGATGGCCACTTTCTCCTACTTCTCCGAGGTCTCCCCCGAGCACGAGGAGGGGCCATGAGCCGCACCCGTCACGACTGCGAGGTCCTGATCATCGGGTCGGGGCCCGGCGGTGCCACCACGGCAGCCCTGCTGGCCGAAGCCGGCCACGACGTCGTCATGGTCGAAGAAGGTGGGCACTACGGCCACGACTCGGCCCCCGCCTACTCCATGGCCGAGATGGATCAAAAATACCGCAACGGCGGGCTCACCCCGGCGTTTGGAAAGACCAAGGTCACCTATGTCGAGGGCCGCTGCGTGGGCGGTGGCAGCGAGATCAACGCGGCCCTGGCCCATCCACCCATGGCCCTGACCATGGAAGACTGGCGCTTGCGCTTCCAGATCGACGACTTCGGCCTGGACGAGCTCGCACCGTACTTCGAGGCGGTGGAGCGGGAATGTGCGGTCGCCTCCATGCCCGGCGGGCTCGATCCCGCATCCATGGTCATCAAACAAGGCGCCGACTCCCTGGGCTGGGCCTCGAACGAAGTGCAGCGCTTCTGGAAGTACCCGGCCGATGGCGGCAAGGGCCGGCGACAGTCCATGACCGTCACCCTGGTCCCCCGCTTCCTGGCGGCCGGCGGGCGGTTGCTCCCGGGCACCTCCATCAACAAGCTCGACATCGGCGGCGGGCGCGCCCGGCGGGCCTTCGGCGTCACCCGCAACATCGGCGCGCGGCGCGAACGCATCGAGATCCGCTTCGACAAGGTCTTCGTCTGCGGTGGGCCCACCCAGTCTCCTCTCGTCCTGCGCCGCAGCGGTGTGCGTGGCTTCGTGGGCGACAACCTGCGCCTGCACCCCATGGTGCGCGTGGCCGCACGCTTCGACCGCGTGGTCAACGACCCTGCCGCAGGCGTCCCCGTGCAGCAGGTGGTGCAGTTCAAGCCCCACCTCACCCTGGGCTGCTCCCACGCGGCCCTACCTCACCTGGTCATGTGGCTGGGGGGCGAGGTCCAGAACCGCGAGGCCAAGCTCGAGGCCTGGGACAAGATCGCCCTGTTCTACGTGTTGGTCACCGGCACCGGCCACGGCACCGTGCGCAACATCCCCGGCCTCAACGAAGCGTTCACCTCGTACCCGTGCGACGAAGGCGACATGGCCTCGCTGGGCGAAGGCCTGTACCGCCTGGGCGAGATGCTCTTCGAAGCCGGTGCGGTCGAGCTCTTCTCACCGGTCCCCGACCAGCCCTCCATCGAGCGGCGCTCGGATCTGTCCCGGCTACGCACCAACCTGCCCCACGGCAAGCTCACCGTCTCCACCATCCACCTCTTCGGCACCTGTCCCATGGGTGAAGACCGGAGGCGATGCGTGGTGGATTCCTGGGGCAAGCTGCACGGCATGGACAACGTCTGGGTCAACGACGCCAGCATCCTCCCCGACTGCACCGGCGTGAACCCCCAGCTCACGTTGATGGCCGTGGCTCGGCGCAACGTGGCCCACTTGCTCGGAGCTTGATGCTGAGGTTGTCGCTGCTGTGGCTGCGGCCCGCGTCCGGGATCGGCCCTGCGGCCCTGCGGCCCGCGTCCGGGATCGGCCGAAGTTCAGCAGCGAGAAGAGCCTTGCTCCCGTTGGTCAGTGGCGGGCGCAACGTTGCTGTTTTCTTTGGGGCTTGGATGTCGGCGGCGACCAGCTTTGCTGTGGTGGCCGGCGGCCATGGAATCTCCCTGGAAGTCGGCGGCTGGTATTCCTTCGAGCTACGCCGGTGGCGTATGGCGTTGGCGGCGAGTTGGTCGTGTCGAAGGGCTGCCGGGTAGCGTCGAGTCAGGTCTGGGTGGTCAGCCGAGCGCTCGCCAGGTCCGAGCTTCGTGGCTCCTTGCTGAACACGCCGCTCCTGCTGACGGCCTTCGGCCGCAGCAGACCGGCAAGACGTTCGGCCGACCGAAGAACGCTGTAGACGAGCGACGCTCAGCTCGAAGTGTCGAACTCTGGCATGAGCCTTCGACTGTGAACCACACCCAAGACGTGCAGCTCTCGCTCCTTCACGACGTACACGACTCTGTATGGCCGCACGAGAAGTTCCCTGACGGCTGGGTTGCCGAACTCAGGGACCATCCGACCCATCTCGGGATGCTCCACCAGGTTCCTCGTCGCACCACGAATCCGATCCCGTAGTCTTCTCGCCGCCGAAGCATCCTCGGCAGCAATGTACTCGAACATCTCGAGAAGGTCGGCACGAGCGCCGACGGTCCATCGAACTCTCACCCTTCGACCCCGTGCTTGTCCAGAACTGCATCGACCTCGGACCACACGTCGTCGTCATCTACGAGCTGGCCCTCGTTCGACTCCTGCAGCCCTCGCAAGACGACACGCACGAGCTCTTTCTCTTCTTCAACTTCATCGAGCATGGACGACGACACGAGGACGGCGGCCGTCCGACCGCGCTGTGTGAGAACGACTGGGCGCTGAGTGGCTTCGACCTTCCTCAACCACTCGGCAAGGTTCGCTCTGA
>CAZVHW010000442.1:5421-6854 GCA_964626835.1 uncultured Enterobacterales bacterium | reverse complement strand
GCCGAGCGAGTCGTCCAGGCCAACGGCCGCGGCCGCCGCGGCCGCAAGCTCGTTCCAGTCGAGCAGATCGTCAAAGAGATCGCCCAGGTCGATGTCCAGATCGAGGCCCAGCTCGTCGCTGGTGATGGACAGCTCGAGCCCGTCCTCGCCCTGTGACAAGGCGATGTCGGTGTCTCCGACCGAGACCTCGGCGATGGTGCCATCCTCGTCGACCGTCGCGGTCCCTTCTTCACCGCCATCCTCGGCTGCCGATCCCGAGCCGCTGCCGCCCGAGGAAGCGCTGGCCGAAGAACCGCCACCGGAGCCGCTGGCCGTCGCAGGACTGTACTTTTTCTGGGTGTTCACGTCTCGGCCCCTCGCTGCAGGATGATCGGTCTACGGCCCGCATCGCGGTCGGCCGAGAGGACCACGGCGACGTGGCCACCCGGCACCGCGCCAGGGCCCCTACTTCTTTCCTCCGCCGCCGCTCTTGCGAGCACCCTGCGCCGCACGCCCAGCAGCATCGGCCAGGTCCTTGGCGCTCCGGGAGCCCGCAGAGGAGGACGTCCCGGAGCTGCTGGTAGAGCCCGTGGAACCGCTGGATGCGCTCCCTGCGCCGCCCGAGGCGGAGCCGCCGCTGCCGGATCCGGTCGTGCCGGACCCACCCACGGAGCCAGCGCTGTGACCGCTGCCAGAAGGCGTGCCAGCAGAACCGCTCGGGCCCGAGGAGCCGGCGCTCGAGGCCGATCCGCTGCCAGATGCCGAGGCCGCTGCGCCGTCGCGCCCACCGGCCCTGGCTCCACCCGAGCCGCCGCGACCACCGCCACGCCCGCGACCACCGCGGCCGCCGCGAGCAGGCCCTCCGGACGCACCGCCTGCGGAGGAGCCGGTCGTCGCACCCTGCGTGCCTCCGCCACCGGACGAACCAGAGCCCGACGAACCGCCCGCACCGCCGGCGCCACCGCCCGCCGTGGGACCACCGCTCGCACCGCCACCGGCACCACCGGCACCACCGGCACCACCGGCACCGCCTGACGAGGCCCCACCACCGGCACCGCCTGACGAGGCCGCACCACCAGCGCCACCAGCGCCACCAGCGCCACCACCAGCACCGCCGCCGGCACCGCCGCCAGCGCCACCAGCACCACCAGCGCCACCACCGCCACCACCAGCACCACCCCCAGCGCCACCACCGCCACCACCAGCACCACCACCAGCACCGCCACCAGCCCCAGCTCCAGCTCCAGCACCACCGCCAGCTCCGGCACCACCGCCAGCCCCGGCTCCACCGCCAGTCCCGGCCCCAGCACCACCGCCAGCCCCGGCACTCCCGCCAGCTCCAGCACCACCGCCAGCTCCGGCACCGCCGCCAGCCCCGGCCCCAGCACCGCCGCCAGCCCCGGCGCCAGCACCACCGCCAGCTCCGGCGCCAGCACCACCGCCAGCTCCGGCGC
>CAZVHW010000442.1:0-5321 GCA_964626835.1 uncultured Enterobacterales bacterium | reverse complement strand
GGCGCCAGCACCACCGCCAGCTCCGGCGCCAGCACCACCGCCAGCTCCGGCGCCACCGGCGCCGTCCGCAGCGGCATCACCAGCGCCCGCCGGACCACCGGTCACGCTCCCGTCACCATAGCTCCCGGCCGCCGCATCGCTGGATCCGTCTGGACCACCGGTCACGCTGCCGTCACCGTAGCTACCAGCCGCCGCATCGCTCGGGCCGCCCGGACCACCGGTCACGCTGCCGTCGCCGTAGCTCCCAGCCGCCGCATCGCTCGGGCCGTCAGGACCGCCGGTCACGCTGCCGTCGCCATAGCTCCCGGCCGCTGCGTCGCTCGGGCCGTCAGGACCGCCGGTCACGCTGCCGTCGCCGTACTCCTCGACGGCCGGACCGCTGGAACCACCGGCCCCGCCAGCACCGTCGTCCGCGCCACCTTCGTCGCCGGAGCCGAAGTCGAGCAGCCCCGCTGCGGCGCCTTCGTTCCAGTCCAGAATGGCGTCGAGGGTCCCGTCTTCGCCGAGCGAAAGATCGAGATCGATGTCGAGGCCCAGCTCTTCGCTGTCGATGGAAAGTTCCAGGCCGTCTTCGCCCAGGGTCACCGCGAGGTCGGTGTCGCCAACCGAGACTTCGGCCGTCACGCTGCCGTCCTCGTTGACGGTGACGGTGCCTTCTTCGCCGGTGTCTTCGCTGCTGGCGGCGGCGTCACCCTCATCGCCCCCGCTTCCGCTACCGCTACCACCGTCTTCGCCATCCTCGGAAGTCGACGATGTGCTGGAGCCGCTACCGGTGGGCGAGTGGGTCTTTTCTGGCGTGGACGGCGCCGACGTGGCGGAACCGGCAGCGCCGCCGTTGATATCGACCTTGCCCGCCTGACAGGTGAGTGAAGCACCGCCATCGACCGTGCCGCTCGCGCTGCCCGCCAGCACGGCTTCGGTGCCCGCAGAGATTTCTACCGATGACGACGCGTCCAGCGTAAAGTCCGTGCACTTGAAGGACATGGTCATGCCGGCTTCGTGCTCGATGGTGTCCTGAACCTCTTCGGTGAACGTGGCGTCGGGGCCGTGAAGTTCCTGGTAGATAGCGTTGTTTTCGGTGGTTGAAATGATCTCGATTCGCTCGGATCCAGAGGTGTCGTCGAAGTCGATCCAGTGGCTGTTGCGGGACCAGAAACGGCGGTGGTCGTTGCTGCCGTCTTCGTTGGCGTAGGGCCCGGGGGTGTCGTCGCTGCCGTTGTAGACCGCGCCCAGCACGTACGGGGTCATGGTGCGGTAGGCGAAGCCGAGGATCACCTCGGTGCCCACCTCGGGCAGCATCACCAACCCGCGCGCAGCCCCCGCCATGGGGGTGATCATTCGACACCAAGACGTCTCCGGGAGATCCGAATCGACCACCGGGTATTCCACCTTGACCCTATGCATCTCGTCAGGGTCACAGTTGTCCACCACTAGGCCCACTACCACGCCCTTGATCATGGCGGCTCCCTAGTTGATCGATGTAGTGGCGGCCGTCAGCGTGAGCTGGCCTCCGCCGTCGACCGTGGCACTCGCACCCGCAGAGACGTCGAGGGTTGAGCCAGCGCTGATCGAGACCGAAGCGGAAGCGTCGACGATGAAGTCGGTGCACGTGAGCTCGATCTTGTTGCCCGCCTCGATGATGATGTCTTGGCCCGCATACACCGCGAGGGTGCTGTTGGCGGCGTCCCAGACAATCCACACCTCTTCGTTGTTGGTGCAGACCTCGATGCGTTCGTCACCCGAGGTGTCGTCGAAGGTGACCCGATGCCCGGAGCGCGACTGGAACACCCGGAGGTTGTTCTCTCCGTCGTCGTTGGCATACGGCGGAGTGTCCACACCGTTGTACAGCGATCCCAGAACGATGGCGTGGTTGATGTCGCCGTGGACGAAGGCCACCAAGACCTCGTCATCCACCTCGGGGATGGTCATCCAGCCGCGGTCCTGACCAGCCATGGGCATGACCAGCCGAGCCCAGTAGCTCTCGGGCATGTCGGGGAGCGTGGGGTACTTGACCTTGACCCTGCCGAGGCTGTCTGGATCCTCGTTGTCCACCACGATGGCTTCCACCAGACCCGGCATCTGGCCCGAAACGGGCCTTCCCATTCTATCCGTGACCTTGGGCACTGCGGCCTCCTGACTGGCGCGCGGTCGCGCTTGTGTTGAAGCATCGTAGCCTGGGGATCCGTGTGGGGTCAACGACGCTTTGGCCTCTCCACCACGCTATCTGGCACCACACGGTCCACCCGCTCCCGACAGTCTTTGTCGAGGCCGCGGCTGGACCGTGACTCTTACTTGAGTTACGTCCGGCCCGTCCTGACACACGAACCCTAGAGCGACCCGATCATGGCAACACTCGAGCTGACCGGCGTGGCCAAGTCTTTCGGTAGCACCCGCGTCCTCGAGCGGGTGGATCTCGACGTCACCGACGGCGAGTTTATCGTGCTCGTGGGCCCCTCGGGCTGTGGCAAGTCTACCCTCCTGCGCTGCATCGCTGGCCTCGAGATCCCCACCGAAGGCAAAGTGAACATCGGGGACCGCGACGTCACCACGGCACACCCGCGGGATCGAGACGTGGCCATGGTGTTCCAGAGCTACGCCCTGTACCCACACATGACCGTGCGACGGAACATGGGCTTCGCCCTCGAGATCGCACGCAAGTCCAGGGCGGAGATCGACGCGGCGGTCGAAGAGGCCGCCCGCATGCTCGAGCTGACCCCCCTGCTGGACCGCAGGCCCAGCCAACTCTCCGGCGGGCAGCGCCAGCGTGTAGCCATCGGCCGCGCCATTGTACGCAAGCCCTCGGTCTTCCTGTTTGACGAGCCGCTGTCCAACCTCGACGCCGCCCTTCGGCTCACCATGCGAGTGGAGCTCAAGCGCCTGCACAAGCGCATAGGCACCACCATGGTCTACGTCACCCACGACCAGATCGAAGCCATTACCCTGGCGGATCGGTTGGTGGTGCTCGACAAGGGCGTAGCCCAGCAGATCGGCTCCCCCATGGAGGTCCACGACAGCCCAGCCAATCGTTTCGTCGCGGGCTTCATCGGCTCCCCCGCCATGAACTTCCTCGACAAGCTCGACGACGACGCTGTCATCGGCGTACGCCCCCAGCACGTGCTCCTGGGCGAGGGCCCGCACCGAGCCAGGATCGACGTCATCGAACCACTCGGCACCGAGTCGCTGGTCCACATGGACTTCAACGGTGAGCACCTGGTGGCACGCACTGAAAACCCACCGGAGCCTGGCCCGATACAGATCCGCTTCTCCCGCACCTACCGCTTCGACCGCCAGACCGGGGAGGCGCTCTAGCCATGGGTGACCGGGCTCGTTGGCGGGCGGGTGTGAAACCCGCCCCTACGTTCAGGTTCCTCGCCGCATTGCTGGTCTCGCTGTTCGTGGCGCTCCCCGCCGCCGCCGAAGAAGTGGTCTTCTGGCACAAGTTCCGCGGGGCCGAACGCGCCGCCCTCGAGGACGTCATCAACGGCTGGAACGCCGAGCACCCGGACACACCCGTGGTGCCCATGGCCATCCCCAACGAGGCGTACCAAAACCGCCTCGAGACAACGATTCCCAGAGGCAACGGGCCCGATCTCTTCATCGCCTCGAACGAAAAGATCGTCACCTGGTCGCGCACGGGGCTGGTCGAGTCGGTAGAAGTGGCCACCGACACCTACCACCCGGTCACCATGCAGGGCATGACCGTCGAAGGGCGGACCTGGGGTTGGCCCACCAGCTTCAAGTGCCTCTCCCTCTACGTGAACCCGGCCCTGGTACCCGAGGTGCCGAGAACCAGCGAAGACCTGCTCGCATTCGCCCACGAGCGCGCCACCGACCAGAGCTGGGGGCTGGCCTTCAACGTGGTCGAGACCTACTACGTGGTCCCGTGGATGAACGGCTTTGGAGGCGGTGTCTTCGACGAGCAGGGGCGGGTCGCGCTGGACCGTCCCGAGAACGCTGCGGCCCTGGACTACGTCAAGCAGCTGGCCGTCTTGGGCCCCGCCGATCCCACCACCGCGCTGATCACGCAGCTGTTCAACCAGGGCAAGGTAGCCATGGTTGTGGACGGCCCCTGGCTCGCGGGCGAGCTCTCGGACGATCTCGACTTCACCATCGAGACCCTCCCGGTCATCAGCGAGACCGGCCAGCCCGCCAAGCCCTTCGCCACCATCGAGGGCATCTTCCTGGCCCGCGGCGGCGAGAATCCCCAGGATGCCAAGGTCTTCGCCGAACACCTGGCCACGACCGGGGCGCTGGAGATGGCCGTCACGGGCCGGCAGTCGGTGGCCCACCTGGCCACCTGGGAAGACGAACGCGTCCAACGCGACACCTTCCTGCAGGCGTTCCGAGCCCAGCTGGACGCGACCACGCCCATGCCCACCAGCCCGGACATGGCCATGGTCTGGGAGCCCATGAACCGCTCCATCCGGCGAGTCAACCGCGGGGCTGCCACCGGGGTCACCGCGGTGGCCGAGGCTCAGACCCAGTTCGAGATCGTCACGGCCCCCCCGCCGCCCGAAGCCAACCCCGTGCCCTACGGCGTGCTGATGGGCGTACTGGCCCTCGGGGGAGCCTTCTGGCTGCTGCGCAAGAGCAAAGAGGTGGAAGCTCGCGGCTGGGGCCACGCCTATCTCTGGGCCGGACCGGCCTTCCTCGCCATCGGCCTGCTGGTGGTGCTGCCCTTCGCCGTAGGCTCCGGCCTCGCGTTCTTCTCCCACCGCGAGGGTGAGTACACCTTCGTCGGGCTCGCAAACTTCCTCAACATCGTCCTCGCCCGCGACTGGCCGATCACAAGCCCGCTGTCCTTCTACTACACCCTGCTGGTCACGGTCGTCTGGACCGTCATCAACGTCACGCTCCACGTGAGCATCGGCATGGGCCTGGCGCTCATCCTGCGGGAGCCCTGGATCAAGGTCCGCGCGTTCTGGCGCGTTCTGCTCATCCTGCCCTGGGCCGTGCCCAACTACATCACGGCCCTGATGTGGAAAGGGCTGTTCCACCGCCAGCTCGGCGCCATCAACAGCTTCCTGGCCTTCCTGGGAGCAGAACCGGTGGGCTGGTTCGACAGCTTCCTCACGGCCTTCTGCGCCAATCTCACCACCAACGTCTGGCTGGGCTTCCCCTTCATGATGGTGGTCACGCTGGGTGCCCTGCAGGCCATCCCCCGCGACCTCGAAGAAGCAGCCATGCTCGACGGTGCGGGCGCCATCGACCGCTTCCGCCACGTCATCCTACCCCTGCTCAGGCCGGCCCTGCTGCCCGCGGTCATCCTGGGCATCGTCTGGACCTTCAACCAGTTCAACATCATCTACCTGGTGAGCGCC
>CAZVHW010000441.1:0-6863 GCA_964626835.1 uncultured Enterobacterales bacterium | reverse complement strand
GCTCGAGGCCTGTGGGGACGAGGCCTGCCGCAGCGACAACTTCGAGCCGGCATGGTCCCAGGATCGACAGGCCACCGAGGCCTGGTTCGCGACCCTCATGGACGACACGGTCCAGACCACGCTCCTCGAGGTCCTGGCCCTCGAGCACCCCCGCGAAGCCGCCGACCTGTGCAAGAGCCTGTCGGAAGCCAGGCTCGCGGTCGACCGCTGCAGCCGCTTCGTACAGCGCCCACACCTGATGGGACCCGGCAAGCGTCCGCGACCCAGCGCCAAGGAAGGGTCGGCGTCCGGGCCCCGCAGCACGACGCTGGGCCTGTTGGAACCGGGGCCCGAGCCCTGGGCTGACGCCGATGGGCACGAACTGCAGGCGGCCGTGGATTCCTGCGAGCTCGATTCCGTCGCCCTCTGCGCTCGCCAGCAGGCTCGCGCGCTCGCCGAGGAAGGGCAGTGGGAGCGAGTGGGTCTCGGCTGTCTGGCCGGGGACCCGGACAGAGGCAAACCCTACGCCGAGTGCCTCTTCCAGTCAGCCGAGGTCATGGCCGACAAGCTCGGGGCAGCGGGTGTAGGCGATGCGCTGCGCCTTTGCGCTTGGTCGGACTACGGCCCCATGTGCGTCGCCCACGTGATCGTTCGGGCCGCACCCGCGGTACCGGCAGCGGAGCACGTCACGCAGGAACACGTCGACGAGCTCCGAGCCGTGTTGGACGCCATCGAAGCCGCCGCCACCAACCAGCCAGAGCTGGGGGCATCCTACGTGGACAGGCTCTGGGCCTCCTGGACGAACACGGCGTTCGTCCACGCCAAGACCCTGGATGGCAGACTGACGAGCCTGCTCCCGGAGGAGGCGAGGCACCACGTTCCCGTCGCGATCGCGGCCCAGCTCGTGGAAACAGGGGATCCCCAGGAGCTGTCCCTCGAGGAGCTCCTCATCGAGCTCGAGGCCGTCCTGGCCAGATCCGGCACCTCCCCGTCCGTGGGCAGGACCGAGCCAAGGCGCTACCCCCTGGTGTCCCGCCACCGCCAGTCCTACTGGATCCAGGACGGCAAGGGGGAGCACACCCTCGCCAGCGCCTGGGTCATGGGGCCCGGCCGACGGGCCCGCGTACTCGACGATCCGAAGGCGGAGCTTAGGGTCTGCCTGCTGGAAGCCGCTGGCCAACTCCGACAGCGGCCTCCTGCCGCGTTCTTCCTCTCGGTCGTCGGCGACCCGGAGCGCCACCGCCTGGTCCGCTGGACCGGCGCCCGCATCGGCGCTCACGTCGATCCCGACGCGGCGATACTGCTCCAGGATCCCGATCTGCTGGTACAGCGCGCCCTTGGAACCCACAGGAAGAACCGCAGGGGCTCGAAGCCTCAGCCTGGGCCAGGGGCGCCCCCGCCGTCCCCCTCGTCTACCTCCCAGTAGCCCCGCTCCTGCAGCAGCTTCTGGAAGTCCTCCTCAGGGGACGCCAGCCACGTTCCCTCGGCCTCGAGAACGCGCGCCTGGAGCCAAGGCGCCAATTGGTCCCGCATCCGCTCCGCCTGGGTCGCCCGCAGGGGGCAGACATCGTCCTGCTCCGTGGGATCGCGGGTGAGGTCGAAGAGCTGGAAGAGCTGGCACGCCTCCGGACGAGGCTCCTGGCTCATCAACGGACGTCGCCCGCCCACCAGCTTGAGAGTCCCCTTGCGATAGCAGCCCTCTCCCGGCTGGTTGCTGGAGAACAACGGACGGCGAAGGGGAGCACCAGCGCCCTCGGCCAGCCACGGCAAGAGGGACAGGCCGTGCATGCCCCGATCCTGGGGTACCCCCGCCAAGGCGAGGAGGGTCGGGGCCAGATCCACGCCCTGCACCTGTTCGTTCACCGCCTTTCCCGCCGGGAGCGAGGGGTGAGAGAAGACCAGCGGCACGCGGAGCAGGGTGTCGCGGTAGGTCTTGACGTGCCCCACCACGCCCGCCTCGAAGAGCTCCTCCCCGTGGTTCGAGGTCACGACCACGAGCGTCCGCTCTTCGAGCCCCGCGTCCTCGAGGGCGGCGAGCACGCGAGCGACGACCTGATCGTAGTGGTTGAGGTAGGCGTCGTAGTGGGCCACGACCCGCTCGCGAGCCTGCTCCTCGCCGACGCGTGACGCGTGACGCGAGGAAGGGGTACAGCCGGTCGAGCATCTCGGGCCGCCAGGACTCGATCTCGCTCACGTAGAGATGGGCCTCCGCGGAGCTCGGGTCGGGGCGTGGATGGTGGAGGTCCATGTCGTGCAACAGCACGAAGAAGGGCTCTGGGGGCCCAGCCTCGATCCACGCCTCGATGGCTTCGCCGAAGGGAGCGGGCTCCTGGTTCCGTGCCTCGGGACCAAACTCCGAGGGATCGAGCTCGAAGCCCTGCCAGAAGGTGGGCAGGCGCCGAGGCACCGTGGAGCCCCAGAAGGCCCGGCAGTGGTAGCCGTACAGCCCCAGGATCTCGGGTAGCGTCCGGACGCCGGTGGGGATCACCGGCAGGGTGTTGGTCGACGACGCCTGGTCGGAGGCGACGCCCAGCACGGGATAGCGACCGGTCAGCACGCTGAGGAGCGAGGGGATGGTCCAGGCGGACTGGGCGAAGACCTGATCAAAGCGCACGCCTCCTTCGGCCAGCTCGAGCAGCGTAGGCGCCACGGGCTCCCCGTCCCGCCGGAGGTCGATGCGATCGGCACGCAGGCTGTCGATGTCGATGAGCAGAATGTTGGGGCGCCGCCCGTCAGGCCCCACCAGAGAGCCCTCGCCAAGCGACGAGTCCGGGGACGCGGACCCGATCCTGGGCTCCGCAGGGACCGCTTTCTCGGGTTGGCACGCCAGCACCAGGGCCAGGGTCAGCGCCAGGGCCAGGGCCAGGGCCAGGGCCAGGGCCAGGGCCAGGGCCGAGAGCAGCCTCGAAGCCCTGCTGGAAGCGCAATCCATGCCAGCCTCCGAGCACCGCGAAAGGGGACTCATTCTTGCACGTCCGGCCGGCTGACGGGGCCCCGGGGCAGCCGGCAAGGGGGAGCTCCTCCTCGGTCTTCCCCACGCCAGCTCTGCCAGCGCGCCGCCCGCTGGCGCTTCGACCCCGCCGCGGCGCGCAGGGCGTCATGGAAGTCGCGGGATTCCGGAGCCACCACTTCCCGCTTGCCCGGCAACACCAGCAGGGAGTCCATCCCCTCGAGGCCGTCCACCACACGCGGGGCGCAATCCGCGAGCAGCTCGTCCCGCTCGCAACAGAGCTCAGCGGACAGGGGTGCGTAGGATCTCCCGGCAAGGAGGGCCGCAACCTGCAAGTGAGCGTCGCGACGCTCCTGCAAGGGAAGGCCGAGCACGGTGCCCGCTCCGGTCGCAGGCAACGCGACGAGCTCGGCACTACCCGCCAGGGAGGACTCGTGGAAGACCGTCCACGGAAGCTCGGCATACCGAGCCTCGAACATGGCCGGAGGATGAGGGAGGCGGGACGGTGCGGTGGCGGCGTGGACGGCACGCTGGCCCGACCAAGCGTGAGCCCAGGCGTAGGTGTCCAAACACCCCAACGAGCACAGGCAGCCCAGCCCAAGCTCGAGTGGAAGCCGATACCGGCCGCGGTTCACGATGGCCGCCACCAAGACCACCAGCCCCAGGCTGACAGGGAGCAAGTGGCGCGGCTGCAGGCGGGCAGCGCGCAGGTCGCCCACCGCAGCCATGGCGAGCAGGCAGACGAGCAACACCACGATGCCCAGGGTGCGCCGTCGCGCACCGAGGACGGCCCCTAGCGCCGCCAAACCCGACAACAACAGGAAGCTCCCCTGCGGGACCCCCCGTGAAGGAAGCTCGACAAAGGCGAGCCACCCGCCCCCCGATTGCTGGGTCTCGAAGGCTCGGGCCGCCAGCCAGGGCGTCGCTTCTCCCTGCAACAACCAGGCGAGGGGCAACGCCACGGCCAGCCCCGACAGCATGGCGACGGCGAGAGAGCCGCGCACTCGCCAGGAGTCGGGGCACAGCCACGGGCCCACCGGGATCAGGCAAACGACAGGCAGGGCCGTGGGCTTGGTGGCGATCCCGAGCACCAGCAGCCCGCAACCCAGGGCTGCCAGCGCTCGCCGACCCCTGGCGCAACCCCACCAAGCCAGGCCCAACCCGGTCCAAGCCAACCCCCAGCCCAGCGTGCCGCTGTCCAGGAGCCAAGCCTGGCCCTCCGCCAGACTCCAGGAGGCGGTCAACAACACCGCCCAGGGCGCTGCCCGCCTGCCCGCGAACGCCGCAGCGGCGAGCGCCGCGCCCGTCATGGCCAGGACGAATCCCGAAGAGCAGACCAACCGCACGGCGAGCGCCGCGTCCCCCGTGAGCAGCAAGGCGACCCTCCCGAACCAGCTGGCGGGGCCCTGGGAAGCCTCTCCCAGGAGCAGATCGCGCACCAGCAACACGCCTCCAGGTCCGGGAAGATCGTGGAGATCGAGCCCCCACAGGAGCCATAGGTGCTGAACGAAACCGAGAGCCAAGGCCAGAATGACCGGCGCCCAGTTCGGTAGACGAGACGGCGCGGCCACGCTCACGCCCTGCTCACGGCACGCGCTGTCGGGGCGGCGCCTGGTCCAGGGGTGGGGGCAGAGACGGTGGCAGGTCGCGCCCCCCGTCTTCTCCACTGGAGGTCCCCGCCTCGTCAGGCTGGCCGCTCGACGGGGGGCCCGTGCCCTCGGCCCCAGGGATGACCTGGACCGACACCGCGGCCCCCAGACCGTCTTCGTCCATCAACTCGTAAGCTTCGGGATCGATCCAGATGCGGTGGATGAGCTGCTCGTCCGGGGTACGGAGGATGCGCGAGTCGGCGCTGACCTCGGTGAGGCCGAGAGCTTCCTTGTCGATGACGTGCTGCTTCTGGTCGCAGGGAGCGGCAGCGCCCCAGGGGGAGTAGATGGCCACCCGCGCGTCGTCGTAGATAGGCGGACCCAGCTTGCGGCGCAGCAGCTTGCGCAGGTTGCGCATTCGCAACCTCATGACGTTGTCCACCAGTCCCGGAGCGGTGCCCTTGTGGTGGAAGGCATCCTTCTGTTCGATCACGTAGCGATACCCGAGATCGTGGACTTCCTGCCACTCTTCCTCGGTCCACTCGGGGTCGTACTCGTCCAGCTTGGCCGCAGCGAAGATACCGGAGACGAAGGCGTTGTTCTTGCGCAGCTCGGTGAACTCTTCCGGCGTGAACACCGGGTTGTTCTCGAGCATGCCCCCCATGATGGGCCGGCCATGGGCGGACTGGTAGTACAGGTGAGCCTGCGTCCAGGAGTAGGGTAGCTCCATGATGGCCCCCGGAGGCCCGCTCGCCAGGCAGCGGTATCCAGCCGGGATGTTCGCGTTCCATGCCGGGTAGGGCAGCACGTCGGCCATGTGGAGCTCCACCGCCCAGAGCAGACTCAAGCCCGTGGCCACGGCCAGCTGAACGCGACGCCCGTGCGTGCCAGCCCAGGCGATCACCATGGTGTTGACCAGGCCCAGCAGGATGACCAGGTACACCACCGCCCGCGCCGGCCACCAGAGCCGCTGCAGGAAGCCCACCGACTTGACCAACCAGACGAAGAAGGGATTGGGAAGGACCCAGGTGTCGATGATGATGATGGGCCCCATGGCCAGCAGGGCCGACGCGAGGGCCATGGCGATCCAGGCCGTACGGGAGAGGCGGCCCGGACGCCGCAGATAGAGAGCCAGCGCCAACCAGGACACCCAAGGCACCAAGATGGCCTGGGCGAGCAGACGTTCCCGAGGACCCAGCTCGATGACGTAGAACCCGGCGTAGCGCCGCAGCGGCTGCCAGAGGAACAGGCCGATGGTCTGGTCCTCCACGGTGATGGGCGGGCTGGCCAGCAGGGACCAGCGGTCCACGTCCAGCAGGCCGGGGATCTCGCTGCCCTCTCCTGCGGCCATCAGCAGCGGCAGGGCGACGGGAAGGGTCAAGGCCAAGGCGACCGTGGCGATGAGGACGTGACGCCCCATCAAACGCCACCGCCCCCCGCTGTCCGCAGGAGGACGCCAGAAGCGAGCGATGCCGTGAGCCAGGCACACCATGCCGCCGAAGAAAGCGTAGAACCAGTACTGGTAGCCACACAGCGCCAGGAACAAGCCGGCCAGCAGCGGCCAGCGCAACCCCCGCTGCGTGCCTGCCCGAAACACGAAGAGCAGAAAGAGCACCGGCAGGATCAAGATAGCCTGGGTCGGGCGCCCCTCGACCATCTCGAAGAGCACGAACGGGGAGAGCACGAACAGCACGCTCGAGACCGCGATGGCCACCCGATCCGAGGTAAACTCCGCCGCCAACCTGGCGAAGGCCAGGGCAGAGACCACCAGGCCCAGCAGAACGAACACGTTGTACCCGAGCGTGGGCCCGAGCAGCAGCCGGAAGGGCAGGGCCAGGTAGCCGTCCAGCACGTTGGCGCCGGTGTGCAGGAAGACGTCCTTGCCCCACGGATGGAAGTAGAGGTCCGTCCAGCCCATGCCCTCGCCGTTGCGAAGCTGGTGCTCGACGAACCAGTAGAACCATTGAGTCCCGTAGTGATCCACGTACTCGATGCCGAGCAGGTGGGTGTGAAGTCGAGGCAGCGCCGGACCGAAGGTGGCACCCACGAGCAGCACGCACAGCAGTGTCACGATCCAGCGGGTGCCCTTCATGGCTTCTCCGAGCCCGGGTCATATCCCTTCCGAAAGGTCGGGGCAGGCGCAGGCCTTGGGGCCGGGCTCCTGGCCTGGCCTCCAGAGCCCCGCACACCAGGCCTCACGAATTCCCGGGAGGGACCGCCCCGCGCGGGACGGCAGCGTGCGCAGGTAGACGACAGGCCGGAGGAGGAGTAATCTCCGCTTGTCGTCGAGTGTCTCCAAATGTCGCCCTCGAGAGGTGTCGCATGTCGTTCCGCATGTCTCCCGC
>CAZVHW010000440.1:5556-6876 GCA_964626835.1 uncultured Enterobacterales bacterium | reverse complement strand
TGGCCAGAGTCAGCAGGTAGTCGTGCCGCTCGCCGTAGAGGATGCGCGTCCGGCCCAGGGACCAGGCGGCGTCTTGCAGCCAGCCCATTCGGCGGTAGACCTCGGACAGCTGGGTGGCCAGCCTGGCGCCGCGGGAGCGCTGGTCCCGGCCCCGCACCAGGTGGTCCCGCGCTTCGATCAGGGCATCGTCTTCCATTGCGATGCGCGCGCGGACCTCGCAGGCCCGGAGCACCACGATACCCTCACGCTCGGCCATCCAGAGGTGGAACTCCGCCTGGTCGCGGTCCCCCCGGTGGTGGTGGATGTCCGCGAGCCAGGCGTGCACGGTGGTGGACTCCGGACGTAGCCCCAGGGCGTTCAGCGCCATGTCCAGCGCGGCTTCGTCGTCGCCGTATGCGAGGTGGTCCTCGGCCGCGGCGAGGTAGGCGCTGACCTGGGCACCCTCGGCGGTGGCGTTGAGGATCTGGGCGAGGCGGAGCTCGGCGGCCTGCTGGTGGTAGCCGAGCTCACGCGAGACGCTGGCGTGGGCACCCAGGGCCCGTTGTTCGTAGTGGGGGGAACCCTGGCCGAACTGGAAGGCCAGCCACGCGTCGTCCACGTGACCCATCTGGGCGTAGACCATGCCCAGGCGGGTGAGGAGCTCGAAGTCGTCGGGATCGTCATCGAGCTCCGCGCGGAGTCGCTCCGCCGCCATGCGGTACTGACCGGCGCGAATGAACTTCAAGGCGACGCCCGAGGGTTCTGCCAGGACGGTGTGGACGCCGGCGATGAACAGGCCGATGGCAGCGAAGATGCTGGCGGACCTATGCGTTATCATGGGCCGCTCCCGATGGGGCGCGCCCCACGGGCTAACGTTCGGATGGACCCATGGCAATCGACACCACCGCCCTCATCGCAGCCCTGCTCCTCGGTGGTTGTGGCCAGGATCCACAGCCCGCTGGAGGTGTCTCTCCGGACGACCAGGTTGGTCCCTCCAGCCCGCCCGTGGCTGCGGACGGGCCCTCGCTCGTGTTGGTCACCTTGGACACGACCCGCGCCGACCGGATCGGCTGCTACGGCCACGAGTCGGCGCATACGCCCGCTATCGACGGCCTGGCGTCTCAGGGCTGGCTCTTCGAGCACGCCTACGCATCGGTTCCGCTGACCACGCCATCCCACGCCACCATCCTGTCGGGGCTCTATCCCACCCGTCACGGCATCCACTCCAACGGCGACGCCGTTCTGCCCGAGCAGGTGGACACCTTGGCCGAGATCCTCGCGGGCGAGGGGTATCGCACCGCGGCCAGCGTGGCGGCCTTCACGAGCCCCGCGGACTTCGCG
>CAZVHW010000440.1:0-5546 GCA_964626835.1 uncultured Enterobacterales bacterium | reverse complement strand
CGACGAGGTCTCGAGCGACCACGCCCTGGGTGGGCGGTGGGCTCGTGAGCGTCCGGCCGACCAGGTCGTGGACGACGCCGTGGCGTGGCTGGGAGGCATCGAAGGTGAGCCCTGGTTTCTGTGGGTACACTTCTTCGATCCACACGACCCTTACCTTCCGCCCGAGCCTTGGGCCTCCCAGTTCCCCGGACATCCCTACGACGGTGAGATCGCCTTCATGGACGACCAGATCGGACGTCTCGTCCAGGCGGTGGGTGCCCGAGGCGAGGACGTGAACTGGATCGTGGTGGGAGATCACGGCGAGGCGCTCGGCTACGAACACGGGGAGCACAACCACGGCCTCTTCCTCTATCAGGAGACCATGCACGTCCCGCTGGTGGTCCGACCTGCCCAGCCCCTCGCGCGGCCGGCCGTCATCTCCAAGCCGGCCGTCAGCACCGCGGACGTCCTGCCCACGGCCCTGGGACTGTTGGGCGTTCCCACCCCCGATGGCCTCGATGGTCGGGACCTCGGCCCCCTCCTCCGCGGCGAGCCCATGGACCACCCCGGCGCCTACATGGAGTCCCACACGGCGCTCAAGCGCTTCGGCTACCACCCGGAAGTGGCCTGGACGGACGGTGTGCACAAGCTCATGGACACGCCCACACCCCACCTCTACGACCTCTCGAGCGATCCCGGCGAGACCATCAACCTGCTGCCCAAGGAAGCCAGCACGGCCGCCTCGCTCCGGGTACCCCTCCAGGCCGTCCTGGACTCGAAGGTCGACAGCGAGGTGCTGGCTCCTGATCCCGGCGTGGCCCAACAGCTCGAGGCCTTGGGCTACCTCGACGGGGGCTTCACCCTCGATCCCGACCAAGACCCCACCGTCGACGCCAAGGACCGGGTGGAGCTCATCACCGAGCTCGAGAGGCTGCGTATCTTGGCCCTGGACGTCAAGAAGATGCCCGAGGTGGTCTCCGCCTATCAGGCGGTGCTCGTGAAGGAGCCCCGAATGGTGGAAGGCCACATGGGTCTGGCCCGAGCCTACCAGCGCATGGGTAAGCCGCGGCTCGCCCGTCAGGCCCTCGAGGCGGCCCTGGTTCTCCAGCCCGAGTCCACCATCCTCAAGGCCAACCTGGCCAACTCCCTGGCGGCCGAGGGCCGCCACACCGACGGCCTGGCCCTCATGGAGTCCATCCTGGCCGTGGTGCCCCGGGACGACATCGCCCAGGTGGGCGTGCTGCGGATGCTCTCGGATCTCGACCGCCGCGAAGAGGCGCTGGCCCGTGCCGACGCCTGGCTGGCGGAAGATCCGGACAACCCCGCCATCGAGGCACACCGGGGCGTCCTGCTGGCCCGTTTGTCGCGCTACTCCGAAGCCGAAGCCATCCTCGAGGCATCACTTCGCGATGGCGTGCCGCGGCAGTTCGTGCATCGCTTCCTGGCCATCATCGCCCTCGACCGCAGCGAGCCCGCCGTGGCGGCCCGTCACCTCAAGCGCGAGCTCGATGCGTTCCCCGGCTCGCGGGACGAGCGCATCATGCTGGCCGACGTGCTCACGCGCCTCGGCGCCTGGGACGAAGCTGCCGCGGAGTACGCCTTCCTGGCCGAGACCGAGCCTGGAGATCACCACTGGGCGCACAACCACGCCCAGTGCGTCTTCAACACCGCCGACTACGAGCGAGCGGGGGAGATCCTGGCACCCCTGCTCGAGGTCTCCGAGCCCCTGCCCGAGGTCTTGCTGCTTCGAGCCAACATCCTCGGCAAGCAAGGCCTGATGGAGGAAGGGCAGGCCATGTTCGAGCGGGCCAACGAGGCCAAGCAGGCCGAGCGGGCTGGTGGTCCCCCGGAGTAGGGCTGCCGCTCGCCGCACGCCGTTTCGGGACGAGGTCGCTGCTTGGGGTCGAACGATGGAGGACCTGAAGCAGCAAGGGCCCCCGAAGGGGCCCGTGTTCGTTCGGATCAGGCAGCCGAGGCTACTGAACGGTGGCTTCGCCGGCCCAGTAGTAGGTGTAGTAGTAGCCGGGGTACTCGCCGTTGTAGCCCTCGTAGGGGTAGTCCAGGTAGGCGGAGTCGCTGTTGTAGCTGAAGGTGCTGCCGGAGAAGCTGGCGTAGGTCCAGGCGTACCAGGCGCCGTAGTAGCCCATCATCACGACGGGGCCGTATCCGTAGTAGTCGGCCATGTAAGCGTACTCGTAGGACGAGTCGGCGTTGAGGCCGTAGTACTCGCACATGTCGCCGTAGGACTCGGCGTTGTTGTAGGTCATGTAGACGTCGAACGCGAACTCGCAGCCGGAGCACGGGGTCATGGGCGTGCCGGAGGCGTCCCAGTAGGCGTGGCAGTCGCGGTGGCCGACGGTGTCGCTGAAAGCGTAGTCGAAGGACTCGTAGCCTTCGTAGCTGGTGTAGTCGGCGTCGGCGTCGGAGTCGGCGTCGGTGTCGGCATCGGTGTCGCTGTCGGCGTCGGTGTCGGTGTCGGTGTCGGCTTCGCCGGTGTCGTCCTTGTCACCGAAGCAGGCGACGCTGGAGAGGAGCCCGGCGGTCATGACGAAGAGAGGGAGGAGCTTGAGAAGCTTCACGGCGTCTCCTTTTTGCTGGGCTGCCCAGCCCGTTTGGCGGAGCGGAGCAGCGATGTTTTGGGGTGTGTGGGTTGTTTCGCCTGCGGCGTAACACGATACGGGTCGCTCGCCAGCACCGTCAACCAGCTTCTGACATGGATAGCAGCGGATCATGGGGTGGTAAGGAGCTCGCCTTCGAGAGCGCTACCCTGGCGGACGAAGGCCGGGAAGCTGTCCAGCGGGAACTCGAGGATCTCGACACCGCCGCCGGCGTGTTGGGAGTGGTCCCCGAACAGCCAGGTCCAAGAGCCGTCTTCGGGGAAGGGCACCTCGCGGCTGGTGCCCGTCTCGGTCATGGGCGCCACGAAGATGTCGTCCCCCAGCATGTACTCGTAGGTCTCGTCGTCCAGGAACGAGAAGAGGGAGCGGCCCTCCTCGAAGGCCTCCGCGCCTTGCTCGTTCAGGTAGGGAAGCAGGTCGTGGTGGAGGTCCACGAAGCTCTTGTAGATGTCCACGGTCTCCTGATCGAACATCCACGGCCAGTGCTGACCCGAGCCGCCGTTCTCCATGACCGGGCAGAAGGCTCCCATCTGAGCCCAGCGCAGGAAGGTCTCCTTGTCGCGGCCCAGTTCGCTGTCGTCGCGGCGATATCCACCGATGTCGGAGCCGAACGCCAGGTAGCCGTATTCGGAAGAGTAGTAGAGGTTACGCAGAGCCATCTTCAGCCCGCCGAAGTCGGAGTCCTGATCGCCTACCCAGCCCGACCAGGTGATCTCCACGGGCGCGAAGGCGGCCAGCTCGATCAGGTCATCCCCCGGAGCGGCGCCGTAGGTGTCCACCGGTCGCGCCGTGAGGATGCGGTCGTCCCCCAAGCGCTCTCGCGTGTAGTCGTGGAAGTCTTGGTAGTACGCGTGGGAGTACTCGAGCCGCTCCACGTCTTGGCCCAGGGCGGGGGAATAGGGCGCCAGGATGGCGGAGAAGTCGAGCCCGTCGCACTTCCATCCGTCGATGCCCATGTCGAGGATAGGGTCCATCAGCTCGTGCCACCAGGCCAGGGCGTCGGGATTCCAGTAGTCGATCAGGCTGCCGTCACCCTTCCACCACGACACCACTGCCGGCCCGGAGTCTGCGTCGGACTGCATGAAGTACCCCGCCTCCGCCGCCTCGCTGTACAGGGGCTCCACGTCGGTGTTGATGGCCGGCACGATCCAGAGGAATACGCGGATGCCCCGGTCGTGCAGGTCGTCGATCATGCCCTGGGGATCGGGGAAAAGGTCGGTGTCCCACTCGAAGGTGTTGTACCCGGTGGCCCACGGAGAGTCGATGATCACCGCGCCTACGTCGATGTCGTTGTCGGTGTAGCCGTTCACCATCTCGGTCAAGGAGCCCTGGGTGCTCTCGTCCTCCCAGACCCAGTGTTCCCAGGCCCAGTCGGGCCAAGCGGGCTCGTACTCGGGCTGGCTGGAGCTGTCGCCGGTGTCCGTGGGCTTGGGGCAGGCCGTGAGGACCAGGGCGATCAGTGCGGGGAAGGTGCGCATGGGGGCTCCGAGTGGCTGGTGGCGCGGCCTGGTATCACCTCGTGGGTTCTTCCCACAGCTCCCTCGCCGCTCGCAGCACGGCGTCTCGGTCGCGAGCGTCCACACGCTGCCAGTGAGGGTGCTGGCGGGACCATCCCCGCTGCTTCTTGGCGAAGCGCCAGGTGTCCCTCCGGGTGCGCCACACCGCGTCGTCCAGCGAGAGGCCGTCCAGCAGGTGATCGGCCAGGTGTCGGTACCCGAGGGACTTCATCGGCTTGAGCTCGCGTCCGTACCCGTTTTCGAGCAAGCGCTCGACCTCGGCCAGGTAGCCCCGCGCCATCATGCGCTCGACACGCAGGTCGATGCGGGGGCGCAGATCGTCGCGGTCGAGCCACAGCACCCGGTGGGGTATCCGAGGGGCCTGCTGGTCTGCGGCGTGGAGATCCGAGAGCCGCTTGCCCGTGAGCTCCCAGACCTCGAGCCCTCTGACGATGCGCACGAGGTCGTGGGGGTGGAGGCGCGCCGCCAGGGCGGGGTCCACGCGCCGCAGCGCTTCGTGGGGGTCAGGCAGGGCCTCGAGTCGGGCTCGCAGCTCCGGGTTCGCCGCTGGAGCCTGCACCAAGCCATGCAGGAAGGCCCGCAGGTAGAACACGGTGCCGCCCGCGACCACAACCGGGCCGCCGTGCGCGACGACATCGTCGGCTTCGGCGGTGAAGTCGCGTGCCGAGAACGGCTGGTCGGGATCACGAACGTCCACACAGCCGTGGGGGAAGCGCGCCAACACCGCCGGGTGAGCCTTGCCGGTGCCGATGTCCATGCCTCTGTAGATCTGCATGGCATCCGCCGACACGATGCGCGCACCCCACAGGTGGGCGACGTGCACCGCGGCAGAGGTCTTCCCCGCAGCCGTAGGTCCAGCGAGCACCAGGACGGGGAGGGTCATGACCTGTGGAAGCGCCGCTCGAGCTCGCCGGACGCAATGCGGATGGCTACCGGGCGGCCGTGTGCGCAGACCGAAAAGTCCACGCGGTCGAGGGATGCCAGCATCGCCCGCATTTCATAGATGCCGAGGGACTGGTTGGCCCGCACCGAGGAGTGGCAGGCCAGCGTGGCCAGCACGTGGCCCACCAGCGCTTGGGCTGGGCGCCCGCTGCCTTCGTCCGCCAGATCGTCCGCCACGTCTCTCACCAGGCGCGCTATGTCGATGTTGCCCAGGGCGGGGGGGATCGCCCGCACGGCGAACCGGTCGTCGGCCTCGGCCTCGATGTCCAGGCCGATGGAGCGCAGCAAGGCGAGGTGGGGCGCGAGGGCGGCGCCGCGCCCTGGCGCCAGTTGGGTCCTGATGGGTGTGAGCAGGGTCTGGGCGACGGGCTTGGATCGCTCGTGGATGCGCTCCAGGCGTTCGAGGGTGATCCGCTCGTGGGCTGCGTGCTGGTCGATGACCACCAGCTCTCCTGCACCCTCGCAGAGGATGTAGGTCTGGGCCAGCTGG
>CAZVHW010000439.1:0-6888 GCA_964626835.1 uncultured Enterobacterales bacterium | reverse complement strand
CGCTGCAGCCGGCTCACCATGGTCCCGTAGAGTTCCTGGGCCGAGGTGACGCCGAGGATGACGGAGATGCGCGAACGATCCATGGACTCGAACTGTTCGCCCGCGGCGTCTTGGAGCACTCGCTGTGCCACGATGAGCGCCAGCAGCTGAGATGTGTCGGTCGAGGCCAGCAGGTTGGGGGGTACTCCAAAACCCAACGCGTCGAAGTCGATGTCGCCCAGGAAGCCACCGCGGCGGCCGTAGGTCTTGTCGGGGGCCGAAGGATCCGGATCGTAGTAGTCTTCGATGAGCCAGTGCCCGGGAGGCACGTCTTCGATCAGGTCCGTGCCGGCCAGGATGTCGCGCCAAAAGCCGGTGGCGTCCAGGGAACCCGGGAACAAGGCGGACACACCGACAACGGCGATGGGAGTACGGGGGTGCGTGTTGTCGAGAGACATGTTCGCTCCAGCTTAGTTCAGGGGTCTGGGGCGGAAGTCGAAGGCAGCGCCGGGTACCGGCACGCCGAAGCTGCGAAGTTGGTGGGCCCGCGTGACCACGGCGGCCCCCTCCATCAAGTTCCTGGCCACCTGCACGACCCTTCGATTTTCCCGTTCTGCCAGGAAAGAACCAGCCGACCAGGCATTGAAGGCGCCCATGGCCGAGCCGCACCAGATCTGGAAGTCCAGCGCGCGGTCGCCCTGGCCCCGGATGGCCCAGTGGCTCGACTGGCCCAGGTAAGAGCGAAAGACGAGGGCCATTTCGTGTTTCCCGTCCCGCTCGGCTCGCTCGTTTTCCCGCGGATTCCGCGCTGCCCAGTAGGCGTGCGTTGCTTCCCGGGCTCGAGAGACGCTGGATTGCAGCACCTCGGTCTCGAGCCAAGTGCGCGAGGCGCTCGGGAGCTCTTCCAGCGAAGCGTGGCCGCGGTACAGTTCGTACAGGCGCCGGGCGCGCATGGCGAACATGGTGCCGCGGCCCAGGACCTGCACGTCCACGCCCAGCTCGAACATGTCGGCGGCAGGGCACATGACCACGTCGGCGAGGCCGGCCTGGGCGAGCAACCGACGCCCATCTTCGTGAAGCCCACTCTCGACGCAGGCCTGGTTCACCGAGCCCGTGAGCACGAAGTCCGCTCCCGCCGCGAAGGCCGCGGCGACGGCCGACGGTGTGCCCAGCCCGCCAGCCGCGCCGACACGCACGGGCTGCGGATAGGCTTGTTCCCGCGCGATCTCGTCGCGCAGCATCAGGATGCTGGGTAGCAGAGCCGGGAGGGCTTGGTTGTCGGTGTGGCCGCCGCTGTCGGCCTCCGCGATCACGTCCTCGGCCACGGGCAGGTGGCTGGCCAGTCGAGCCTCGAGGGGGGTAAGGCGGCCTGCGGTTACCAGCTCTCGAAGCAGCGCCGTGGGAGGCGGCAGGATGAAGTGACGGGCCACCTCGGGCCTCGAAATCTTGGCGAAGAGTCTGTTTGGTCGTGTGATATGCCCCTGCGGGCTCTGCGTCACGCCGCTGAAGGCATAGCGCACCACGGCAGGAGTCAGCTTCATGTAGGCAGCCGCCGAGACCCTGCGGACACCTCGTCGCAGGTAGAGATCGACGGTGTCTTCCTCGATGGTGGGCTCGTTGGGGGAGTGGATCAGGTTCGAGCCCCATCCGTGGGTCCGTCCGAGCGCCTGCTCGAGCTCCTGGACGGCCGCATCGATGGTATCCAGGTCCAATCCGGCGGCTCCGAAGAAGCCCATGAAGCCGGCCTGGGCCATCTCGATGACCATGCGCGTAGAGGCGATGCCGTTGGCCATGGCGCCCGACACATAGGCAAAGCGCAAACCATGGGCCTCACAGAAGCAACGCCCTCCCAACCACTCAGGATATCCAGCGGGAAGGACGGCGAGCAATGCGTGCGGCAATCCTGCATTGTCAGCGATCTCGGCACGGCCGCCGAAGCCCACGCCGACCCGCCCGCTGCCGTGTTCCCGGACAACGAAGGAGGGCTCACGGATGCGCTGAACAGCACCCATGAGCTGCTGCGGCTCGAAGACAGGGGCCTCGTCGCCGGCAGCCCAGCCGCCGATTGTCAACAATCCAGCCATCGGGTTCCAGAGCACTCGGGTTTGTGGACCCGGCTGTATATGCCGTCCGCCGGAGACGAGCCGTCCCTGCAGCTCAGCCGGTCTGCTGACCTACCATTCCACCCCCAGCACCTGGCAGTTCAGGCCGCTGCCGATGCCCATCAGCGCGACCGTGTCACCGGGCGCTACGCGCTCGAGCTCGACGGCCTTGGCCAAGGTGAGGGGTACACCCGCAGCGCCGATGTTGCCGTAGTCAGGGTATACACGCAGGGCCCGGCCGTCCGGCAGGCCGAGGGCACGGATGACGGTGTCGTGATTGGCTTTTCCCACCTGGTGCATGGCGTACTCCCGCACGTCCGCCGCGTCCAGATCGAGCTCCGTCCGGGCCTGATACCAGGTGTGGTTCGCCAGCTTGACGCCTTCTGCCAAGAGCTTGGCCGGATCGGTCTTCATGCCGGTCTCGGTGCCAAGGCAGAGACGGTTGAACTCCGTGGCCGCACCCGCTGCCCCGCCCAGCAGCCGATGGCCCGAGCGCGCCAGGCGGCGATGCAGCAGCAGCATGGCGGAAGCCCCCGAGCCCAGGGTCAGCGTGGCCAGGTTGTCGCGAAAATCCTGGAAGCGCAGGTTGGGCTTCTGTAGGCGGGTGATGGTGGACTCGGTGACCTGGCGGCTACCTTCTCCAGCCACCACGAGGCCAGCGGAGATCTGGCCCAGCTCGATCATGTTGGCCACCATGGTCACGCCGGTCATGAAGCCCAGGCAGGCGTTGCCCACGTCGAAGTTGGCGCAGTGCCTACCCAGCCCCAGGTTGCCGTGCACCAAGCTGGCCACCGAGGGCTCGAGATAGTCCTTGCACACCGACGTACTCACCAGCGCTTGGACACGATCTCGGGGGAAGTCCGCATCCGCCAAGACCTTCTCGGCGGCCAGCGTCGCGGCAGCCGACGGTGTGACGCCCGGATCCCAGAATCTCCTCGCCAACACGCCGGTGAGCGCCTGGATGGCTCCACCCGCGATGCCAAGCCGGCTGTAGAGCCCGCCCAGTGACCGCTCGATGGACGCAGTGGTCACCACCGAGCGGGGCAGCTCGTAGGCGACGGCTTCGACCATGGTATTGCGAAAGCGCATGGATGCAGACCTAACCCAGAGACCAGCTTCGAGATATTGGATCCTTCGGTCGAGCGGTCCACCCACAGCGGAGCCGAGTATGTCCGAAGCCGACAAGACAGAGTCCAGAGATTCGCTCCGAAGCAGAGCCTTCAACCGCGTGCTGGATTCCGCCTCCACCATGCTGACGCGCACACGACTGCGAGACTTGCGGGCCGACCTGCAAGGGCGCAGCGTGCCCACACTCAGACCCTCGGCCATCCGCGACCATCTGCTGATCGAGGCTCAGCAAGCCACCTACCGCCAGCTGCACCAGCGCTTCACCGAGCGCGCTAGCCGGGGAGAGACCGGGCTCGACAACGCCCTGGATGCCCTCGACGCCATGTGGCTCAACATCCGCCGCTTGCGCGCGGGCGCGCCCTCCATCATGAAGACCCTGTCGAGCCCCCACGGGGATGTCCAGGCCAAGCTCGAGCACTTCTACACCGAATCGACCGAGCTCTTGGAAGACGCCATCCGGCACGTGTTCCGCGAGGACCTGGGCCAGCTGGCCGTGCCGCCGGACCGGATGGCCGTGCTGGTTCGCGTACTGCTCGAAGGCTTGGTGGTGGAGCTGGCCCAGGCGCGCGACGCCGACGACGTGGTGGCCGCCGACCAAGCCTACGCCGACCTGCGGGGACTCTTCGAGCGCTTCGTCCTGCTGGGAGACAGCGGCCCAGCCGTGGATCCCGTCGAGCTGGAGCCCATTCCGCTACCTTGGTAGCGCTATCGATCCGTCAAGGGGATCCTACTCCACGCCGATGGGCGGCACCGCTTTCAGGAGCTGGAACAAACGGCGGGCCGCTTTCTTCGCGGCTGGGCCCTCCTTTCGAGCTTGGCGAATCAGGGAGCGCAGCTGCTGGCGATCTGCCGCAGGGTGAGCCGCCAGGTAGACTTCGAGTTCCGCATCGCCTCCGTCGATGAGCTTGCCGCGCACACGTTCCAAGGCCCTGTGCCTGGCGTCTTCCTGGACCGACCCCGCCAGTCTGGCTCGAAGCTCGTGTACGTCGGCCGCTCGCAGCAATCCCTGAACCCGTAGCAACTGCCTCCGGTGCGCCGTCTTGCGACCCAAGCGAGCCAACACGGCGATCTCCTCCTGCAGGAGATCGTCTAGAGGCAGCTGCTGGCGCTGGTCGGCCGTCATGCCAGCCAAGCGCAGGGCCAACTTGGCCAGCGCCCGACTCTCGAACAGCTCCTCGTCTCGATCTGGGGGCTCGACCTGCTCGTCGTTGTCGTCGCCAGCGCTCCTCGACTGGTAGCGTTGCCTCTTTCTGGCCATCGGGCCTCCTGTCCATGCCGCACCCTATCGCGACATGCCAACACCGGGGACCTCGGACCAGACGGAGACGACGAGAGGCGGCACTAGTTCACGCCAACGGTCAGCTCGAACAGCATGTGGTCCACGATGCGCCCATCGGCCAGCTCGACGCAGTGCAGGCTCGCGAAGTCGTCCGAAGCGTTGCGGTAGACATCGCGGATGCCTTCACGCCGGGACTCGGGGATGGCGCCGTTGTTCGACCAGACGTCCACGTCTTCAACGCTGACGTGCTCGTAGGCACTTGCGTCGACGCAGCCGGCATCCAGGAACGCACGCCGAACGTCGCCCCTCGAGAAGAAGTTGCGGCGGGCCGGATTGCGGAGGCGGAGGATCTCGAAGTACTCGTCTCGATCCTCATGGCCGTAGGCGGCGAGATCGATGCTGACCACGCGTCCCCCTGGCCTCAGGACACGCACGAACTCAGCCAACGCTGCCCCCAGGACCATGAACTGGATGCCCTGCCGACAGACGATGAGGTCGAAGGAGTCGTCCTCGAATGGCATGGTCTCGGCCGGAGAGATGATCAGCTCGTCCACCGCATCGCGAGCCTGTTCCACCATGGCTTCGTTGATGTCCAGGCCCACAATCCGGCCGACGTGCGGGCTCAGGTAGCGAGATACCAGCCCCGTGCCGACGGCCACGTCCAGCAGCACGGATTCGGTGGTTGGGGCGAGCAAGGCTTGGCTCCAGATTCGCCTCGCCGTGCTGGGCCCGGATTCGCTCGAGGATCAGGTCATCCGTACACCAGAAGCTGGACCCGTCGTAGGTGGCCGCGCGGGCGGTGAAGTGCTGCTGCACTTGATCGCGGGAGATCTCCAGGGTCTTCATGAACAGCTCCAATTGGTGGGGATGGTTGCCCCCGAGGGGGCCTGTCCCCAGTTATAGTGCGGGGTCCCAACTGACACGCGCGGTATGGTGCACGTCCACGCGGCGTCAATCTGGGGCGCAACGGAGCGGAGTATGCCCAGCCTCGAAGGCCTCGACACCCACCAGCATCTCAAGGATGCCTTCGCCGAAGAAGCGGTCACCGCGTACCGCTACCTGTACTTCGCGAAGATCGCCGACATAGAAGGCCAGCCCGACATCGCCCAGCTCTTCCGCGACCTGGCCGAGGGCGGCCTCTGCAACGCCCACGGCAGCCTGGACTTCCTGCGAACCGAAGGCGATCCCCTCACGGGCGTCCCGATCGGTGAGACCGACCGCAACCTCCACGCCGCCTTGCTGGCCGAATCCACGGAATACAGCGAGCTGTACCCAGACATGGCTGCGGTCGCCCACGCCGAGGGCTTCCCAGACGCCGCGTCGTGGTTCGAGACCCTCACCAAGCTCAAGCGGGCCCACGCCCTGCAGCTGCGAGAGGCCATCGCCCGGCTCGAGCGCAGCCAGAGCTCCGAAGACGGGGGAGAGTGAAAGCCATGAGCCGCCCTGTAGTCCCTCCCGGCAACGGCCTGAACGGCACCTACGATGCCCGCAGCATCACCGTACTGCCTGGGCTCGAGGCCGTCCGCAAGAACCCCTCCATGTACATCGGCTCCACGGACCAAGAAGGCCTCCATCGCCTGGTCTACGAAGTGGTGGACAACAGCATCGACGAATCGCTGGCCGGCTACTGCAGCCAGATCTACGTCATCATCGCCCAGGACGGCTCCTGCTCGGTAGAAGACAACGGCCGCGGCATCCCCGTGGACGAACACCCCGAGTTGGCCTGCCCCGCCTGCCAGGTGGTGCTCACCACCCTGCATGCAGGCGGCAAGTTCAACGAGGGTTCCTACTTCCGCTCCGCAGGCATCCACGGAGTGGGCATCTCCTGTGTCAACGCCTTGTCCTCGTGGCTCGAGCTGGACATCTGGCGCGCCAACGGTCACTGGATCCAGCGGTACGAGCAAGGCAAGCCCACCACGGACCTAGCGCGCAAGCACGCCTCGGCGCGTCGGGGCACCCGGATCCGCTTCCTCCCCGACCCCACCATCTTCGACACGTCCAGCTTCAGCCACGACGTGCTCGCCCGCCGGCTCGAGGAGCTCGCCTTCCTGCACCCCGGCATTCACATCCAGTTCGACGATCACCGCCAGGGCACCAGCATGGTGTACCAGTACGACAGCGGGATCCTGGGCTTCATCGAACGGCTCAACGCCGACCGCACCCCGCTGCACTCACAGCCCATGTCCATCCAACACAAGGGCGCCAATCTGGAGATCGACCTGGCCCTTCAGTGGACCACCGCCTACGGCGAAGAGATCGCCAGCTACGTCAACAGCATCAACACGGTCTGGGGCGGCACCCACGTCAACGGACTCAAGCGGGCGCTGACTCGCAGCATCAACGCCTATGCGGCCAAGTCCGGCCTGCTCAACGCCGTCAACGGCGAGCGTATCGCCACCT
>CAZVHW010000438.1:0-6910 GCA_964626835.1 uncultured Enterobacterales bacterium | reverse complement strand
AGTTGCGGCCCGGATCGAGGGATCGCAGGCGCGTGAGCATGGCGCGGCGCTGTTCCGTGGGCAGGTCCCGCCGCCGCTCTCCCAAGCGGTGTCGAGCGAGCACGTCGGCCGCCGCACTGGCTGCGGCCAGACGGACCCCGGGGGACTTGTCACCCAGTGCGGAATCGACCAACGCGACCAGCGCGGTGGGCTCGCCGGTACGGCCGTATTCCCGCGCGACCTCTGCGCGCTGTGTGATGCTCCCGGTGGTCAGGGAGGCCAGACCGTCTCGCTGCTTGCTCACCGGATCTCCCCTCGGGCTGAAAAACCTGCCGTGGACGCATGTACAGGCTGCTCGCCTATCGGCTGCCCGCCCGGATGGCAACGTGGTGGTCGGGGTCCTTGATACGCTCTCCCCTCCCACTCCGCTCGAGGGACCGTCATGCCCCGATCCACCCGCGCCAGCCTCCTTGCAGCGAGTGCGCTCCTGTTCCTCCCCTCCTGCGGTGGAAAGATCGCGACCTTGTACGAACAGTCCAAGGCAGAAGCGTTGGCCGACCCAGGCCCCGCTCCGGCAAACTGGGCCGCCGACGGCGAGCTGGGCCTGTCCTGGGATCTGGTGACCACCCTGGCGGTGCGGGAGCTGCAGAGTCGCCTCGAAGATCCGGACAACAAGTTGAAGATCGACCTACCCCTGGGTGCACAGGCGGTCATCACTCCCAAGCTCGCCATGTCGGACACCTCGGTGGCGGCCTCCAACGACTGTGCGACCTGCGTACGCGTCAAGTCCACGTTCGAGGGCAAGCTGAAGTGGAAGCTCGAGTCCTGGAAGGGATCGGTGCCCGTGGCCATGTCGGTCAAGGCAGTGCTCGAGCTCACCAGTCGCACCGAGGGTGCCAAGACCCTGGTGGAAGCGGAGCTGCGGAAGGTCACGGTGGACCTGCCTGAGTCCCCGAGCATCGACCGCCTGAATCTATCCATCGACGATCCGCTGGTGGCGTGGTTGCAGGAACAGATCGAGCGGGAGTTCCCAGCCATCCCCATCGCCGAGCTGGGCAGCGGCGACATGCCCCTGCGAGCTGTCCGGCTATCCACCAGCAAGAGCTACCTCGAGGCCGAGGTACTCACCACCTCGCCTACGAGGCCCAGCTCCGCACTGTCACCGGCCTCCGCGGGGGACTGGTACCTCTCCATCGACGAGCACGTCCTGCTCGGGCTCACGCGGAGAGACGCGTTCGAGGCTGGCGAGTTGACCCACGAGGTGTACGCGGATCCTCGCAGTCTGTCCGTACAGCACCAGTCCTTCACCATGGGCCTACGCCTGTGGCGGCTGGCGGGCATGGGCTGGTGGCGCGACTACCAGGTGTCCGGCACCCTCACGCTCGACGGGGACGACATCCAGATCGAGCCCGAACAGGTCGCGGAGGTGGACCACAGCCGGGGGGCCGGCATCGTCGATCCGCTTGCGCTGCTGGCGGAGGGCATGATCCTCGGAGCCATCGAGGAAGCACTCCACGTGGCGCGCCCAGCGACCCTGGAGGAGCCCATCGGCGGAGCTCGGTTGGTGCTGACGGTGGATCAGGCCGAGGGCGCCAACGGGGCCCTCTCGCTGCAGGGATCCGCGACGATCGAAGAGAGCGCCAAGAAGCAGAAGAGCAAGGGAACGGGGAAGAAGAAGGGGAAGGGGAAGAGCAAGCGATAGGGATCGGAGCCTCGCGGTTTCCTGATACGCTGTCGTCCTCCTTCCCCCGCGGTGCCCATTGGTCTCACCCCGGCGCACGAGCGTCTCCCGGCGCATCACCTTCACCATCGTGATGCTGTGCATCGTGCTGGGCACAGCCGAGGGCCTGGCCAGGCTGCTGGGCCGCGAAGCGCTACAACAAGCCGCCAGCCCGCCCCCCGAGTCGGTCGAGGGAGCCCCGAACCTCCTGGGCAATCCCTACCTTCTCTACGAGATGGCGCCGGGGAAACGTTTCGAGAACGACATCGACGTGGCCATCAACGCCTATGGGCTGCGGGGCCCGGAGTGGACCCGCGACAAGCCCGCAGGAGTCCGCCGAATCATGGCCTTGGGCGACTCGTCCGTCTATGGCTTCGGGGTCGAGGACGACGAGGTCTTCACCGCCCGGCTCGGCCAAGCCATGGGCGAGAGCGTGCAGGTCATCAACGCTGCCGTGCCGGGCTACTCCACCTACCAGACCATCAACCTCCTCCAGATCAGGGCCCTCTCCCTCGAGCCCGACCTGCTGCTGGTGGGCTGCATCTGGTCGGACAACAACTTCGATTCCTTCGTGGACCGTGACCTGTTGGCGGCCTACTCGACCTTCCGCAACCATCGCGCTCGAGCGGTCAAGGAGACGCTGAAGCGCTCCTCTCTGTACACCATCCTCGACTACAAGCTCAGGGTGCTGCGCAAGTTCCCCGAAGACCGCCGAGTGGGCTGGATGATCGGCCGGGGCGAAAAGATCGGCCAGCGCCGCGTTCCCATCCAGGAGTACGCCGCCAACCTCGAGATCATCACCGAGCTGGCCCACGACGCGGGAGCCGAGGTGGCCTTCATGGTGCTGCCAAACCGCGAGGATCTCACCATGGTCCACCAGTCGGGAGCGGCCTGGGATCCCTATCGCCAGGTCATGAGGGACACGGCCACGCGACACGGCGCTCCCCTGATGTACCTACCCGAGCTGTTCGAGGAGACAGGCCTCGAGGCGGACGAGCTGTTCCTGGACGAGATGCACCCCACCGCCAAGGGCCACGCCCTCTGGGCCGATCTGGTCCTCGAGACTCTCGACGAGCTCAGCTGGCCCGATGGCCAGCCCGCCGAGCGCGACCCCCAGCCCAGCCCCCTCCCCGCCTACGAGGACCCCTTCGTCGAGGGTGATCACGCGCCGCCGGAGGGCGCAGAGCCCCCTCCCGCCCATGGCTCCGCCGATCAACCCGATCCCACCGCCCCCCGCATCGTGGGAACCTTGCTGGCAGCCGAGGGCCAGGAGGACACGACCTTCCAGCTAGACGTGATCACGGCGGGCGTGTCCCAGCCCACCATCCTGGGAACCCAACGGGCACAGGGCGGTGGGTCGTTCGAGATCTACCTGAACGACCGGGTCGAGGCCGTGGCGTTCATCGTTTACATCGACAGCAACGGTGACGGCCCCGGGCCCGGTGACACCCGCATCGACCTGTTCACGACGGGCCTCGAGCTACCCGACGAGGGCGACCTCGAGGGCGTCGAGCTCGACCTCTCCACGGGGACCGCGGTGCAGACCTTCGACGGAAGCGCGGCCACCGCTCAACCGCCACGGGACGCCTCGAACGAGGGGCCCGCGGATCTGCCACCCGTCCCCAGTACGGGGCCACTGGTCACGGACCAGTCCGGAACCATCCCCGGCCAACAGCCGGGAACCATCGTGACCGATCAACCCGCGGGTGGTGCACGGGAGTGAGCGTGTTCTCCCTGGTCCTGCTCGTCGGGCTCGGCCGAGGCGGGGAGCTACCCCAGCCTCCGCCGCCCGTGAGCGTGTCCGCGGAACACCAGAGCGGAACACTAGAAACGCCGCGTCGTCGCGCCCCCGAATCCCAGCGCAGGCAGGTTGCGTCGGATCACGAGGAAGGCCACGAAGATCAGGAACCACTCACCCCAGGCGATGGCGGCGATGCCCACCAGGGCGGCCATGGCCACCGAGATGATCGCGACGGCCTTGTGCGCCTTGACCGGAGCCACGCCGAGCAGCACCAGCCCCGCCTCCAGCAACTGACCGCCGTCGAGCGGGGCCATGGGCAGCAGGTTGAACAGGCTCCAGAAGATGTTGATCCAGATCAAGATGTAGAGGGAGTAGTCCAACAGGCCCAGAGGACTCGTGGCCGAGGCTCCTTCTCCCATGCCCGACATGACGAAGGGAACGTAGAGCACCAAGGCCAGGCCCCCGAGGAGCAGCCCTGCGCCGGGGCCAGCGGCGGTGACCGCCATGGAGCGGCCCGCGCTGGGACTGCGGCGGTGGGTGGTCAGCCCACCGAAGCCGTGCAGCAAGATGGAGACCGGCCCCAACCGAAATCCACGGGCGACCAGGGCGTGCCCCATCTCGTGCACCAGCACGGAGCCAAAGAGCGCAGCGGCAACGATCAACCCGCGGAACAAGGCCCCAGGCCCACCGGAGGCTCGGCTCAAGAGGATGAAGCCCAGCACCAGCCAGGCCATGGGATGGATCACGACTGGGAAGCCCCAGAGTCGGAATTGCACGTTCCTCATGGTCGCTTGCTCCTTTCTTCCCGACCCTCGGGCACGGGCCGTTCTTCCTGTTCCTCGACATCTTCGATGGAGGGCTCGTCCACGACCGACAGCCAGTCGAAGGCCATGGCCCAGCCCAGGCCCGCCAAGATGAACAGAAGCACCGCAACACCGGCGCAGAGGTTCAGTAGCTGGGACAGGCGCTGGATGTTTAGAACGAGCTCGTCTTGTCGCTGCTCGAGGAGGCTTCTCAGCTCACGCTGCTGCTGCAGGTGTAGCTCGAGCACTTCGAGAGGATCGTCCCGCAACGGCAGGCCCGGCACGCCCGCCAAGACCGACCGAAGAGTGCGGGTCTCGGAGGGCTCCTGCTGGCCGAAGAGCGCGAGAACTTCCGACTGTAGCGGGTGCTCGAGGCTCGCGGCCCGGGACAGCTCGTCGAGAGCCCTCCACCTGGCCGAGTCGTCCTCGGACCCGCCCAGCAGTCGGAGCAAGCCATAGGCCGCATCGTGCACCTCGAGGGTCGCAGGGTGCTCGCGGTGCAGCTCGAGAGCCTCGAGCAGCGCCTCGAGATCTTCCTCGGAGGGAAGCTCGATGGGTGCGCCTGGTTCCAGGGGGCCTCCAAGAAGGTGGCGGGGCTGGGGGTGTCGCTGGTTGGGACGCGCACAACCTCGCCACGCGGACAGTCAGTGGCAAGCGCCACACCCCGTGGCGTCGAACCACGGCGGCCATCAGTGGTCGGCTCGAACACGCGACCACGGGCTGCGGCACGCCCGCCCGTGGCTAGTTTGACAGCACTGGCGGGGGATAGTACGTACGCGCGCCGTCCGCCTCTCGTTTTTTTTGGGGCGACCAAGACTTTCGGAGTCCCCCATGGCTTCCAACGCCAAAGTTACCAAGTTCCGCCGCAAGCTCCGCGAGGCCAAGGCTGGTCGGAAGGCCAAGAACCGCCGTGAAAACCACGGTAGCACGCCCTCCTTCCCCATCCACACGCCCGAAGCCGACGCCAACGCGCCCCAGCAGGTCTCCCCTGCCCTACGCCCGGATGACGAGTAGGCGGAGCAGCCCTAGCCGAGCTCGGTCATCACACCGCTGAGCAGCGCCTCCATCACGAGGCGGGCGGGGACGTTCACCAGCAGCCGCGCGCGAGCTTGTTCGAGGGACTCCTCGATACGTCTGAAGCCGCTCGGCCAGAGGCGTTCGCCCCACACACGAGCATGCTCCAGCTGCTCGCCTTCGAGCACGGCCTCGGGCTTGCCGACGGCGCAGAGAATGCTGTCGCGCAAGAGCAGCTCGAGGGCCTCGAGGCAGAGGTGGACCCGCGGCTCCCACGAGCTCCGGGGTGGTGCGGCGAGCTTCTCGGTGTAGCGGAACAGATCGCCAGGCCCGCCGCTCAAGGCATCGAGGAGCGTCTCGCGTGCCTTGCCCAGGGCCTCGAGTCGACCCTGCCCGAGCTCGAGGGCCATACCTGGCGAGCCCAAGGAGAGGCGTGCAAGGCGGTCCGGCTCGTCCAGACCTCGTTCCGCAAGCCAAGGGGCCAGCTCGGCCTGCGGAACGGAGCGAAAGCGCACACGAAGGGAGCGGGAGATCACCGTCGGCAACAGGCTCGCTGTGCGGGCGGTGACCAGCACGAAGCCGGTGCCATCGGGAGGTTCCTCGAGGGTCTTGAGCAGCGCGTTGATGGCCTCCACCCTGACCAGATCGACGGGATCGACGATGACGAAGCGGCGTCTCGCACTGTGGCGATGTAGCGAGAGGCGTCGCAGCACCTCGCGAACCTGGTCCACGGTGATGGTGCCCGAGGCTTGCTTGGGATCGGGCACGAGCTCGATGACGTCTGGGTGTCGACCCGCCGCGATGCTGCGGCAGGGGTCACACACCGCGCACGGTGGGATCTCGACCCGATCGGCCCGGTCGCAGTTGGTCGCCATGGCCAGACGCAGCGCTACCGTGGCTTTTCCCACGCCAGGTCGGCCCTCGAACAGGTAGCAGTGGTGCAGCCTGTCCGTGCCCAGCGCGAGCCAGATCCGCTCACAGACGCGCTGCTGCCCCAAGATGTCGGAGACACCTGGAGCGACGGTCGGGCGGGTGAGCGGATTGGCCATGGTTGGCTCCGGCCGGATGCTAGCCATCACCCTTTAGCCTTCTGCCGCGGGCTTGCCCTCGAGCAGGCGTTCGACGTGAGCCTTGAGCGTGTTGCGGCTCATGCCCAGCAGCTCCGCAGCCGCCTTGCGGTTGCCGCCCGTTCGGGCCAACGTCGCGCGGAGCAGCGGACGCTCGGCTCCGTCCATCACGAGCCGGTGCAGGGTGAGATCACCGCCACGCTCGTATAGGTCCACCACCCGCCGGATCGGAACATCCACCAGGTCTTCGAAGACGGCCGCAGCCCCAATGGCGGCGGCGTCGGCGGTGGGATCCACCATGGCGCGCACCGTGGGGGGCAGGTGGCGCGGCAAGATCAGGGAGCGATCGACGGAAGAGAGCATGGTCACCACGAAGGTCTCCAGCTCCCGAGCGTTGCGGGGCCACGCGTAGCCGTGCACCAGCGCCCAGGTGGCCTTGCCCAGCCGTCGGCGTGGTAGGCCCAGGACCTTGCGGTGCTGGTTGACGTAGTGGAGGGTGAGCCTGTGCAGGTCGTCGGACCGCTCACGGAGCGGACGGAGCCGCAAGTGGGCCCAGTCGCCGAAGCCCGGTGCCAGGGGCCGCCGT
>CAZVHW010000437.1:0-6913 GCA_964626835.1 uncultured Enterobacterales bacterium | reverse complement strand
CCCAGTCACCCGCCACGGGCTGCGGGGTCTGACGCACCGCGGCGCTCTCCGGAGCCGCGTCTTCTTCGGGGCAGCCGTCGTCGTCGCGGTCGCCGTCCATGTCCTCGGGCTCGGCCGGGCATTGGTCGTCGGCGTCGACGATGCCGTCCGCATCGGCGTCCTTGGGCACGCAAGCCTGGGCGGCGAGCCTGGCCTCTTCGGCGTAGCGTCGCGCCAAGGCGAGGTGCTGCGAGGCGCGGGCGGCGTCACCTTCCGCGAACTCGAGCTCGGCGAAAGCGCGATGGGACTGCGCCATGGCCAGGGCCTTGGGCGCACACTCGAGGGCGTACTTGTTCGCCTCGAGCTGGGTCATGGTGGCCACGAGAGCCTGGTGGTCACGCTGCATGGGTGTGAGATCGGCACAGCCCAGGGCAGCCAGCAGGAACAGGATGGATGTGCGGTTCACGGAGACTCCTATTCCTCGGTGATGCCCAGGGGGGTCTCGTAGACTTCCTCGATGGTACCCGCAGCGTCGGGGACCTCTTCCCCCATCTCCTGGAGCATCAGCTCGCGCTCCGAGGTGCCATATTCCGCCACGGCGGAAGCCTTGGCGGACCACTGCGCGGAGCTCTTGGCGAGGTCTTCGGCAGACGAGTAGTCGGAGTACCCGTGCTCTTCTCGGGCCTTGAGCAGGTGCTGGTGGGCCATTGTGTACTCGTAGACCGCCTTCGACTCGGCCTCGAGGGAGGTCGCCGCGACGAAGTCGCGCTCGGCGGTCCACATGTAGTAGGTGCTACGGCCCGCAGAGCAGCCAACAAGCAACACGGACAGCAGGATGGGCAACGAGCGCATGCTTCGGTCCTTCCGGGCGCGGAGGAGGAGGATCGAGAAGATCTGTAACTCGGTGGCAGCGAGCGTCACTGGGCCTCAACGCCCGAAGGATCGAGCGTGATGGTGTAGGAGTCCTGCTCCTCGGTGGTCTGACTGGAGACCCCGTCTTCACGCAACAGGAAGTACAGGCCGACGCCGCCACCCGCCACGGCCACCGTCACACCGGTCCAGAACCACCAGGTCTCGGTGACGGGCTTTCGCTCGTAGCGGATACCCGACATGCTGTGCTCGCCACGGCGCCGGCGGGCACGGCTGTCGTTGTGGTAGGAGCTGCCCTGGTCGGTGAGGTGTCCCCCATCGCTGGTCCCGATGCTGGAGGTCGAGGTGACCGTGGGGGTATCCACGGAGGGGATGTCGTGGAAGTCGCCGAAGTCGGGCTCGGTGTCGGAGGGAGTACCGATGGGCATGGAGGCGCTACCGGCCGAAGAGCGGTGCTCACCACCCACCAGAAGCACGGCCATGTCATAGAAAAACGTGTCGCCAGGGTAGAGCGGCAGCTCGTCGGCGTAGTCGGTGGTCTCGGTGATCAGGCGGCCTTCTTGGTACAGCGCCACGTGGACCGTACCGTCGCCCACGACGTAGCCCGACACCACGTACCGAGCGTCCAGGCGGTCGCCGATGGTCGCCATGCGGGAGCCAGGAACCGTCCGGCGCTCGACTTCGACGAGCTGGACCTTGGCTCGCGAGAACAGGCTGCTCATGGCGGAGCTGGGCTTGACGGCCCGCTCGCTGTCGTAGCCGGGGTAGAGGTAGAGACACTCGATCAGGTGATCGGTGGCTTCGGTGGTGCGCCCGAGCTTGACCAGGGCCATGGCCGTGAAGAAGTGCGCATCGGCCAGCTCGGGACGCCGGCCCACCCACGACCACCCGGTGTCGTGCAGACTCAGGACCTCGGCCAGCTGGTGCAGCGCGGCCGACGTGTTGCCGGAGTCCATCTTCTGCCGCGCGTCCGCCAACAGCTCCCGGGCCCGACGAATGTTCTCGCCCTGCCCGGAGGAAAGCCCTTCGGTGATGTCGTAGCCGGAGAGGGGGTCGAAGGTGGCTTCTTCGAGGAAGCCGTCGCGCAGACCCTGGCTCATGACCTGTGCCGTTTCGTATGACACGTCGTAGCCGTCCAGGTCGAGCACCGCGACGGTCTGGATGGCGAGCACCGCACGCGGGGCGAACAACACCACGAGCGCGGTGAAGACACCCAAAAGGGACAGGAGATGATCTCGACCAGCAGGGCGCGGGGGCTGCTTGCGGGGCGAGGGGATGGCGGTCATCGTGTCTCCGCAGTCTCCAGCCCCTGGATGATAACCCACGACCGTACAACTCGTTGGAACGGGCGGGGATTCCCGCTCGCCCCGTGCTGGGACTTCCGACGCTGCTGGAACGAGCGTTGACTGGTCAACGGCGACGGTTGGTATGAATTCGACAGCAATGGTACCATGGCCCCACGCAGACGTCCCGAGCGCTGCGTGAGACTATGGAGGCACCATGCCCCTGCCCGCCCTCGCCTGCCTGATGGTCGTCGCGCCCACCCATGCCACGGAGCCGATCCCCGACCGCCCCATGGCCACCGCGGGCGGCTACCTGGTGGCAACGCGCAGCCTCGAGCTCGAGGTGGGCGGCCGCTGGCAGCAGGGCCTCGAGGTCCCCACTCGCATCAAGTACGGCGCCGCCAAGATCTTCGAACCCCGGGTCGGCTTCGACCTGAGCGGCGTGGACCAAGGCCAGCCCGACCTGGTGGTCGAGGGCAAGTTCGGCCTCCTGCAGCAAGAGGGAATCGGCCTGTCGCTGCTCGCGGCATCGGCCTTCCCCGTGGCCGAAAACGAGCGCTGGTACGGCACCGTCCGGGCCTTGATGACCCTCCCCATGAAGAGCCTGTCCCTGCGCGCCAACGTGGGCGTCGACCTGTTTGGCGACGGCCAGGGCGTGGCGTTCGGCGGCGTACCGTTGCTGACGGCCCTGGAGATCCCCTTCGGCCAGGCCATGGCCGGCTACGTCGAGGCCGGCACTGTCGCAGGGGCGGGCTGGGACGAGGCCCTGTTCGACGGGGGCTTGTACTGGCGCCTCACGGAGATCATGGTGCTGGACGCCGCGGTGGGCTGGGATCTGGCGGCCGACAGCCCCTTCGTCCACACGGGCCTGACCGCCAACCTGGGCCGGGTCGGCTCCTAGCACCCTCGCCCAGGCTCCACGGTCGGGGCGGTCATCATCGCCAACATGATGGCGTTGCCGATGGCACCGCCGGTGAGGAACCAACGCCCACCGTGTCGGCGCACGGGAAGTCCGAACAGCGAGGCCGTGCGCAGGATCTCCCGAAACACGCGCTCGTCACCGTGGGCGCGGGCACCGGCGAGGCCGAAGCCGGTCGCGGAGACCCCCATCCCGAAGATCACGGGCCCTGAGTCGATGTCGCCCCGACCCCGCCACCCGGGAGCGTACTCACGGATGGCGCCGTGCCCCAGGAGACGCCGTTCGCCACCATCGGCCAATGCCCGCCACAGATCCGCCGACAGCTCCGGATCGGCGTAGATCAGCGCATACGCGGCCAGCGCGGTGCCCGATCCCCGGGGCTTGTCCGCCGGCGCCCCCGTCTCGCTGTCCAGGCGTTGGTACAGCCAGCCGGAGTCCGGTTCCACCGCAGCCTCGCGGAAACGCGTGGCCCAGTCACCAAGCCGGCCCGAGTGGTCCGCCCCCGTAGCCAGCCCGTGCAGCCCCACCGAGCCCGCCACCACGGCCTGATCCACCGGGTAGCTCTCCCAGGGGTAGGTCTGGAAGCGGTGAACCGGGCCCGAGAGCCGGGCAGCGAGGGCTGCCGTGAGCGCGTCGTGGGTCACGGCGAAGCGCGAGTCGGGAGCGAGCATCCTGTGCATGCCCAGAGCCAGGTTGAGGTAGCCCAGGTAGGCGTGCTCGGGCTCCAAGCCCGGCCGGTCCAGCCCGTCGCTCCCCCACCGCTCGGTCCCGAAGCTCCGGGCTTCGGGCACCAGAAGCCAGTCCAAGCAGGCTTCCATGGCCGGAAGGTATCGCTCCCGAAGCTCCGGATGCTCCAGGGCCACCTGGCCCAAGCCCATCACCACCATGCCGCAGGTACCAAACGACCACTCAGCGTCGAAGAACGCGCTCCCCGGGCTGTCCGCCGCGGCCCCGGCGTGCTCCTCGGCCCACGCCGCCACCGCGTCGGCGTGGGGCTCCCAGGCGGCGCGCCCGCCCTCGTACAACCGACTCGCGCGGTGATGTCCGCAAGCCAGCAGCCCCAGGAGGAACAGGAAAGGAAGGCTCGTGATCAACAGGGTCCGGGTACGCATGATCCCATGATGGACACGGACCCGCGCGGTGGCTAGGTGGTTCCGGGCGGGTGGTCCCAAGGGCCTCTCTGCCGGTCCGAGCACGGATCCGAGCGGCGCCCTACACCAACCGCCCCCGGAACGGCCCGGCATTCCTGACTAGCAGGGTGGGGGGCAAGCCCTCGACCATGGCGAGCATGCGCTCGGCGTGGCCCAGTTCCTGCCCACTCGGCACTTGGGGCAGCCCGAGCAGCACCAGGCGAGCGTTGCGCGAGTGCAGGCGGATGAGGGAGGCGATGGCCTGACCGGGCTCCGGGACGATGACCTCGATGTCGGCGCGAATGCGCACGCTGTCGAGGAAGGCGCGCATGGAGCTCTGGAGCTGATCGGCGTCCTCGCGGGTGGGGACCACGGAACGCAGCACCACCCGCACGCGGCGCCAACCCTCGGACTGGGTGAGCAGGTGCGCCAGCAGCAACATCAGGTCGCCGTTGTGCTGCTTGCCGCGCCACCAGCAGACCAACTCGTTGCGCGGCGAGCGGGGATCGGGCTGGACGAAGCGCAGGATGAGCGAGCACATCTGGAGGCCGCTCATGCGGCGCACCAGGCCCAGCAGGCGGGCGAGGCCTTCGGGGTTGTCGTCGCCGGCCCAGCCGAACATGGCGGTGTTGGACGACAGGCCCGCGAAGCCGTTGGCCTGCACGACGGTGATGATGCCGTTGTCCAGCTGGGGCACCGCGGCCACCTCGTAGAAGGCGTTGAGCCCCTTGCGGTCGAGCAGGGCCTGGTTGGAGCGCATCATCTGCTCGGCGTGGCCGTGCTCCTCGACGTCGCCCTCGAGCAGAGTGGACACGGTGATGATGCCCCGGTCCTGGGACATCATGCAGGCCAGGCGGATCATCTCGAGGGAGCGGGGGACCTCGCGGGCGAAGACCAGCACGTGGGGGCGCCAGTTGCGCGCCATGAAGCGGCTCTCACGCAGCTTGAGCAGGGCCAACCGAGCCATGGTGAACCACAGACCGCTGCGCAGATCGCCCCAGGCGGCCCGCACCGCCCGACGGGAGAGCATCGTCCAGATGCCACCCACCGCCACCAACGCCACGATGCCGGCCATGGGCTGGATCGCCATCATGGCCACGAAACAACCGAAGGCGCCGAGGAAGCTGACCCAGGCCGGAATGCGGATGCGGGGCCTGTAGGACAGCTCGCCCACCAGTGACTCGAGTCCCGCCACGGCGTTGAGGGTGCCGTAGGTGGTGAGGAAGAACATGGTGACGACCGTGGCCACCGCGTTCAGGTCGCCCAACAGGACACAGACCAGCGCGAGACCACCCGACAGGCGCAACGCCAGCACGGGCTCGCCGGTCTTGGCGTTGGTGCGCGCCAGGAATCTTGGAAGCAGACCATCGTCGCTCAGGGCCTGCAGCGTGCGGGGCGCGCCCAGGATGCTGCCGATGGCCGAGGACAGGATGGCGCCCCACAGGCCGCCGAGCACGGCCGGACCGAAGATGGCGATGTCGGTCCAGACCAAGGAGTTGGTGCGGAGCGTCTCGGGATCGCGAGAGATGGCCAAGAAGACGGGGACGGCCATGTAGACCAAGAAGCCGACGACGACCGCGGCGAGCACACCCCGCGGGATGGCCTTGCTCGGCTCCTTCAGGTTGCCCGACAGGCTGACCCCCGCCAAGACACCGGTGACGGCAGGGAAGAAGACAGCGAACACACCCCAGAAGTCGGTGTCCACCCACTCGCCCTCGACCGCGGTCTGCAGGGGCTGGCCCCACTCGATGCCCATGACCAGCACCGCGATGCTCAACCCGATCAGGGCCATGATGGGCAGCTGGGCCTTCAGCGCCAGCTCGGTGCTGCGATCGGCGATGGCCGTGACCACCACGATGATGACCGCGGCCGCGATCTGCACGGGCACGTCGGGCCAGACGATGCGCAGAGACTCGGCCAGACCGAAGGAGTACAGGGTGAGTGAGAGGGTCTGGGAGAGGTAGAGGGGGATGCCGATGGCACCCCCGGCCTCGAGCCCCAGGCTGCGGGAGATGAGGTAGTACGCGCCCCCCACTCCCACCCGCATGTTGGTGGCCAGGGCGGACAACGAGAGCGAGGTGATGAGCGTGATGACGTTGGCGAAGGCCACGATCAGCAGCGCACCGCCAAGCCCGGCGTTGCCAACCACCCACCCCATGCGCAGGTACATGATGACGCCCAAGATGGTGAGCATCGTGGGCGTGAAGACGCCTATGAAGGCTCCGAGTCGTACGGGCTGGGTTGGCTCGGAGGGCTGGCTCATCGGGTGAGCCTAGCGCATTGACATGTGGCTGCCAGAGTGGGCTCCGAGAGTTGACAGAGGCGCCACCTGCTATCGTCTCCCCATGCGACCGACCGCCAGGACGATCCTCATCCTCGCCATCGGCCTGCTCGTGCACACGGCCGATGCCGCGGAGGTGGAGGAGGGGGTGGGGCTGTTCCGAGCCGGGCGACCCCTGGAGGCGAGCCTGGTGCTCGACGAAGCCTCCCGAACCCAGGATGCCCCCGACCGTGAGCGGGCTCGGTACTACCTGGCCCGCAGCCTGAACGAGCTGGGTATGGTCCACAGCGCCGAACACGCGCTCCTCGATCTGGTGATTGCAGGCCCCGATGCCCCCTACGCCAGCCACGCCCTACCCGGCCTGCTGGCCATCGCCCGACTGACGGGCGACCCCTCCGCCCTGGCCGGGATCGTGAACACGATCCCGGTGGAAGCCTATCCACCCAAGGTG
>CAZVHW010000436.1:0-6924 GCA_964626835.1 uncultured Enterobacterales bacterium | reverse complement strand
AAGCCCAGCAGCGAAAGATCCAACTGCCGCGGGCCACCGGCGCCCGAGAGGAACATGGCCCGCACCTGCTCTCCGAAGTAGGGTCCCGCCAGCGAGCCGGAGATGCCTCCCTGGGAGTGCCCGAGGAACACGAGGTGATCGGCGTCGACGCGTAGGGAGCCGTCGGGCAACAGGAAGACGGGGTCCTCGACGATCGCCGAAGCGAGATAGACTTGGTCCAGCCCGCCCTGGCGCAAGGTACCACGAGCAGAGTCGGGGTTTAGGAAGTTGAACGTGTGAAACTCAGCGTCCGTGCTATCGGTCGCGCGCAGCCCGTGCAGCGGTTGGTCGATACCCAAACCGACCAGTCCCTGCAACGCCAACAGATTGGCGGGCTCGAGGCCCATGCCGCTGTTGGCGTAGGTGATGTAGTCACCGCCGGTGCCGTGGCTGTAGATGAACAGCGGCCAGCCTTCTTCGGGTGGGGCGACTCCGCTCGGAACGGCGAGAGAATAGCGGATCCATTCCCAGGTGTAGGGACGCGGCTCGCCCGACGCGTTTCGAAACAGCCCCCCACCTTCGGTCGCGTAGGGACGGTCGCCTTCCTGAAAGAGCGGTGCGAACACCCAGCCCTCGTAGAGGTCGTAGGACGCGTAGCTGGCCAAGTGGACCAGCGGCTCATCGAAACCCGGCAGCTCGAGCTCCTCGTGGATGTAGGCCGCGTACTCCGCCATCTCGCCCACCGGGTCTTGGGTGGTGAAGACCGTGGCGGCGGCGACCTCCTCGACGTCGACGCCCAAGAGGAAGAGCGTCTCCTGGAGGGATTGCCAGTAGGCGTTTTCGGAGTGGTCGGGTTCCCAGATCCGAGCCGCGTCTTGCCCGACTCGGGCGAGTGGTTCGCGCACCACGAGACCATAGCGTGTGGCAGGGCGCAGTGGGAAGCCCCACACGGGGCGCACTGCCAGCAAGCGCTCGGCCTGAAACTCGGTCTCCTCTTGCTGCCAGCTCCATTCGACCGGTATCAGCTCGCCTTGGTGCGGGCTTTCGGGATCGACATCCACCAGCAGCAGCGAGGATCCAGGCTCGGTGGAGCCTTCGGGAGTGGGCAGGAGGTCGAGATCCAGGTCTCCATGGAACCTCATGTAGATGGGCGAGTTGTTACCGAAACCCGCCAGGCCTTCCCCGTAGGCCGCATAGGTTTCCACGAGCTCGATGTCGTCCCGATGAGGGAAACCCGTCAGGTCGGGCCAGCCAGCCTCGCTCAGCCGTTGATCGCTGGGCCAGGGCGAGTCGAAGAAACCCTCGCCCTCCAGCATCGGGAGAGGGCCATCCCCCACGGTACAGCATGCCAGCCCCAAGCTGATCGAGGCCAAGGAGATCGCGCGGGCGAGCGTCAGGAGGGTCATCGCGGCTCGGGAAACGTGCCACTCGAGGATAGCGGGCCCACGCCCGACGGACCACCTCTCACCGTTCGAGACCGAGCGTTTCGCCACGGTGGAGAGCGCCTTCTCGGCCGCCTCTCGAGACCACCTCGACGGCCGCGGCAATCAACGCCTCGAGAGCAAGGAAAGACGACAACACGGCATCTTGACGAGAGATGAGCGGGAAGGGGTTGCCAGCTCCTTGATCGCGGGGGGGCGCGGGTGCTATGTGATCGTCCTGAAGCCTCGCGGAAGACCATCCCCCCATTCCCGCATGGACTCGAAATCGCGCCCAGGAGCTGGTTGGAACATGGCACGAAAAAACAAGAAGAAGGGTACCGGCGTCAAGGATGCCGCCACCGATTTCGACGATATCGAAGCTGATTTCTTTGCTATGGGCGATGAGCCTAGCGAAGACGAGCTCGGCTGGGGAGAGGAATGGGACGATGGCGTTCCAGGTGCCGCCGGCGCCGTCTCGGCCGATTTCGACTCCCTGAAGACGGCCGAGCCCACGGCCGAAGAACCCGTCACCGAGTCCGCGGCAGCCCCGACGGAGCCCGCAGTGTCCGTCCCCGAGGCCGCACCTGTGGAAGAACCGGAGCCCGAGGCGGAAGCGGAGCCCGACGCTGAGCCCGAGGCGGAACCCGACGCTGAGCCCGAGGAGGAAGCGGAGCCAGAGCCCGAGGCGGAAGCGGAGCCAGAGCCCGAGGCGGAAGCGGAACCAGAGCCCGAAGCGGAAGCGGAGCCAGAGCCCGAACCGGAGCCAGAGCCAGAGCCAGAGCCCGAAGCGGAAGTGGAAGCGGAGCCCGAAGCGGAAGCGGAGCCCGAGCCCGAGGCGGAAGCGGAGCCCGAGCCCGAGGCGGAAGCGCAGCCCGAGACCGAAGCTGCGCCCCAGGATGAATCGGAGCCCGAGACCGAGGTAGAGCCCTCACCTGAGTCGGAGCTTGTTCGAGAACCCCGAGCGGAAGCGGAGCCAGATCCGGAAGCTACCCCCGACCCCGCACGGATCGAGCCCGAATCGGTACCCGCCCCAGCAACTCCCGACGCCGAACCCGCCCCGCGAGCGGCCAGCCCGATCGACGAGGAAGAGGACGAACGCCCCAACTACGCGCCCGCCATGCTCCAGCTGCCGGCGCACGCCTCCTCTCCGACGGTCAAGGCGCCCACCGCGGGACCGCCCGACGATGTAGCCGAAGAAGCCGTCCCCTGGTGGTACGCGGCGGCCGCGCTCGAGCGCGAGGCCGAAACGTCTGCCGATACCGACGCGCGAGCGCAGCGACTCGCTGCCGCGGCGGGAATCCACCGTGATCGCGTAGGGGACTGGTCGAGAGCCGAGGCTCTGTATCGGGCCTCCCGCGACGCCGGCTTCCAGCATCCGGACATGCTGCGCGATCTGGGAGACCTCGTGGCCACCCGAGAGGACTACCACGAGCTAGCTCTCGTGCTAGAACAACGCGCGGAGCTCCTGGACGATCCCAAGTCAAAGGCCGAGGCCCTACAGGACGCTGCACTGGTCGCCCGCAACAACCTGCGCGATGACGGCGAAGCCGTGCGCCTCCTCGAGGCGGCGATCGAAGCCGACGACGACGACTACTTCTCCCTCCGCTTGCTGCGAGACATGTACCTCCGCTTGCAGAATTGGGAGGCGTTGCCGCCCGTCCTCGGTCGAATGGCCGAGCTCGCACCGGCGGCGCTCGCGGCTGAGTACCACGTCGAACGCGGTCAGGTGTACGAGAGCCGTCTGGGCAGCGATGACGAAGCCCTGGCTGCCTACGAGCAGGCCCGCGAAGCCGATTCCGCCTACGCACCAGCGTTCCTGGCTCTCGAACGTTTCTACCGGCGCACCGAGGCGTGGTCCGAACTCGCCGCGTTGTACAGTGCCGAAGCCCAGGCGAGCGATGCGAACCATGGTCGCTACTGGTCCCTGTCCGCGGCTCACAACTGGTGGACTCGCGTGGCCGATCACGACAAGGCAGCCGAGGCTTTCCAGGCGTTGTCCGAGTCAGGCCTCCAGGCCGCCGGTGCCATCGAATACCGCGCCTTCCTCACCGCCACCGAGCGCTGGGAGCCCCTGTCAGCCTTACTGCGCCAGCAGGCCGAAGGTCGTGAGGGCCGCGGCGCCGCGCTCGACTGGTTCGCGGCTGGCCACGTCTTGGAGATGCGACTCGGCCAGCAAGAACAGGCGCTCGCCTGTTATCGACAGGCCATCGACCTCGATCCCCTCGCCATGCCGGCTTTCGAGGCCGCGTCACGCATCCTCTCCGCCACCGGCGCCCACCAACAGAACGCCGAGCTGTTCGAAGCCCAGCTTCCCCGCATCGAAGATCCCGACCTCGAGGTCGCACTCCATTTCCTCCTGGCAGAGTGCAACGAACACCGGCTTCAACAAGCCGAAAAGGCACAGGACCACTACCGCGCGGTGCTCGAGAAAGTCCCCAGCTACTACCCCGCACTCGACGGGCTCGAGCGGGTGTTCAACACCCTCGGACGGTCCCAGGACCTGGCGCAGTTGCACGAGCAACGAGCCATCCTGGACGACGATCCCTCGGTGGCCGCGCGCGAGCTGTACCTCGCGGGCTGCGCATGGGGGAGTGCCTCGTCCGAACCGGACAAGTCCATCTCCTTCTTTGCCCGCGCCCTCGAGGCGGTGCCCAACCATCCCTTCGCCCTCCGCGCCGTCACCCATCTCCTCCGCGCAGAGCAGCGCTGGGACGAGCTGGCACGGACCCTCGAGGCCGCGGCCCGCGCCAGTCGAGACGGCGACGCTGCCGTCGGCCTGTTCTACGAGGCAGGACGTCTCTGGGAAGCCGAGTTGGCGGACACGACCGCGGCCATCTCCTGCTATCGGGGCGCCCTCGAGCTCTCGCCGGGCTTTCTGCCTGCACGCATTCGGCTGCGGGGCCTGCTCCTCTCCACAGGCGACGCCACGGGAGCCTACGGGCTCCTGCGCGCCGAAGCCGATGCCAGCGAGGATCTCGAGCGCCGTGCTTGGCACCTCTTCCTGGCGTTCTTGCTCGCCCCTGCCGTCACCGACGCCGATCCGTCCCAGGTAGTCGAAGACCTGCTGCTGGCAGATCCGGACCACCCGGCGGGTGGGGAGCTGAAGGTTGGCGCGGCGCTACAAAGGGGGGACCGCCCGGCCGCAGCCGAGGCGCTGCGTCAGATCGGCGCCCGAGCCGAGGACGACGACGAAGCTCGAACAGCGTGGATCCATGCTGCACGCCTCCTGGCAGAGTGCGGCGAGAACGTGGCGGCTCTTCGAGCCCTGTCGATGGTGCTTGACACCAGTCAGGCCGAGTCCCTCCCCATGATCGCCGTCGCCCGACTCTGCGAGAGCCTGGGCTACTGGGAAGAAGCCTCCAGGGCGCTCGAACTGTCGGGCAAGCCGTCGACTCCGCGCTACCTGGGCCGCATCAAGGAGCTGTATCTACAAGATCCCGACTCCGCCCTGGCTGCCTACCAACAGGCCGTTCAGGTCGAGCCCACCGATCTCGTCGCCTGGCTGGGTGTCGAGCGCCTTCTCACCAGCTCCAACGAGCATGGAGCGCTGGCCCAGGTCCACGCCTCCCTGGTCGAGAACACCACCGTTCCCGCGATCCGCGGTCTTCACGCCCTCCTCGGCGCCCACTTGTACGAAGGCCTGGAGCAGCTCGAGCAGGCTCGGGAGCTCTACAATGCCGCCTTCGAGGCCCGATCGGGTCGGGGCAAGGCGTTCGACGGACTTCTCCGTGTGCTCATCGCCTTGGGCGATGCCACGGGCATTCGGGAGATCTTCTGCTTGGTGGGCGTGGAGTCCGGCTTGGAGCTCTCCAACGCCCTCATCGACGTGGGTGATCTCGAGGGCGCGCTCCAGTGCCTCCTCGACGCGGTGGACAGCGCCGACGATCCCCTCCCACTCCTTCTCTACAAGGAGCGCATACTGGCCGAATTGGACCGCTGGCAGGAAGTCTTCGAGACCCTGGCCGCCCGACGCCGGCTGACCTCCGACAACGAGGTTCTCGCCTGGATCGAGCAAGAACAGCGCATCCTGCTGGCGCAGCACCTCGCGGGCACCGACGAAGCCTGGAACTTCTACCGTGCATTGTACGAGCAGCGCCCCGAGGATCCCGAGGTGCTCGAGGCCCTGTCCGACATCTCCCAGGCGCTGGGTGAAAACGACCTTGCGGTGCAGTACCTCGAGCAGCGTGCCGCGGTCGCGACGGACGATACCGATCGCGGCAGGGTGTACCGCCTCCTGGCCAACCTCCACCGCGCTGCCGACAACGCCGAAGCTGCGAGAGAGAGCTACCTCCAGGCGCTGAACGTCGATCACGAAGACATGGAAGCCCTCGAGGGGCTCCAGGAGCTCGCCACCGCCAGCGAGGACTGGCGCACCGTGGTAGGCATCCTGGCCCGCAAGGGAGCTATCTTCGAGGCTGCAGCCCAGATCGATGCGTACTCCAGCATCGCCCGTATCTGGGAGACGAAGCTCGAGGATCCCGCCGTGGCGGCCGAGAGCTGGCGCAAGGTGCTCGAATACGAAAACCACCACGGTGAAGCCCTCTCCCGCCTGGTGGCCTTGGCCGAAGACGGCGGAGACTGGAGAGCGTTCGTGGATCACGGCCAGGCCTGGGCCCAGCTCATCGAGGGTGCCGAGCGCTCTGCGATGCTGCGCCGCATCGGCTTGGTGTACGAGTCCCAGCTCCACTCTCTCGCTGACGCCATCCGCTTCCTCGAGGCTGCCTCCGCCGAGCCCTGCCCCGACGCCGACGCCGCCCGGGCGCGCGAACGCATCCACACGGAGCGCGGCGAGTGGGAGCTGGTCATCAAGGCGCTGCTGGCCCTGGCCGCGGCTGTCGAGGGCCCCGAGCAGCTCGAGCCGCTGCTGAAAGCCGCACGCATCCGCACGACCACGCTGCACAACCGCAAGGCCGCATCGGAGATCTACGTTCGGGTGCTCGAGGTCGCACCGGACAACGCCGAAGCCCTCAGGTTCCAGTGCGACCAACTCTTCGAGGCCGACGCCTTCGAGCAGGCCGTCGATCTCTTCGAGCGCCTCGAACCCATCGAGTCCGAGCGTGACATCGACGACTTCGACGAGCAGATCGAGGTCGCACAGTACTACTTCCGGTTCGGGGAAACCCTGCGCTCTCTCGAGCGCTTCGACGACGCCGTCGCCAAGTACGAACAAACCCTCGAGCTCAACGACACCCACCTGCCCTCCCTCGAGGCGTTGGGACCCCTATACGTCACGGCAGGCCACTGGAAAAAGGGCGAGCGTATCTACCGCAAGCTCCTGCAGCTCACCGGCGGTCGCGGCGATCCCTCCTTCCTGGCCGGTATCTACACTCACCTTGGCCACATCCAGCGCCACCAGGGCAACCTCGACAAGGCAAAGAAGCGCTTCAACAAGGCTCTCGAGCTCCGTCAGAACGATGTTCGAGCCCTGCTGGGGCTAGCAGCGGTCCAGTACGACCGGGGCGAGTGGAACAGCCTCTTGAACGTGTTCAACAACGTGATCTTCCACGCCAGGGAGCGCGCCGAG
>CAZVHW010000435.1:0-6930 GCA_964626835.1 uncultured Enterobacterales bacterium | reverse complement strand
CTGCTGACGGCTGACAACGTCGTGGCCTGCGCCGCTGTCGCCTCCTTGCTCGTCTACCCGGTGCACCGGGCTTTCGGGCCGGGTTTTTGGAACGCCGACCTGATCGCCAACACCACGTCGGGCAAGCGCAGCAAGAGCATCTCCCTCAGCTGGGACACGGACTACCCGGTAGGCTGCATCCCCCAGCGCCTCATGCTCCGCTACGAGAAAGACAACGACAACACCGCGACCGCACCGGACGCCACAGATCCCACCGATGGTCACTTCCTCCTCTACCTCGACACCGACGACGGCTCGCACCCCCCCGTTCCCCTCCACTCCCGCACCAGCTATGCATACAGCGTCTACGCGTGTACCAGCATGTCAGGCTGCTCCACCCACTGCTTGAGCACGAATGCGTCCGACGAGGTCCAGACACAGAAGGAGCGCTGGGTGGTGACGGGGGTGCATTCTTACGACACCGAAACTGGGAAGCGAATCGTAGACGTGAGCGAGTGGTCGGAGGCTTCGACTCCGGAATCACACCGCTTCCGGGCGGGAGACCACGAGGACGAGGTTGGAGTGTTCTTCAAGGCCGGGCACACGGCTGATCCCATAGAGGATGGCGCACCGGATGGGATCTACCAGATCCGCACCGGCCCGACCTGGCAAGACGATTGGAACGACACAGGTCTGTGGTCGTATCCCGAAGCGCTGGTGCAAGTCACGGACAACGATGGGGACTACCATTCCATCATGAACATCATGGTCGTGCCCACCAGGTACGGAGCCACTAACCACCTCCTGCGGTTGTTCTGGACGACCGACCACGGGGATGGGAGTCCGGAAAACAACGACTACGAGATGTTCTCCATGATCTCCACCGACGACGACGGGGACGACTTCGGTGTCTGCTGCAGCGACACCGGCGACTGCAGCTCCACCACGGGCTGCGTTCTCTTGCCCTTCGACGAGGTGTGCTGTGACTTCGAGGACGTGACGGTACAGAGCGAGTTCCACGGCGAAGATGGCAACTGCCTGAACAACGGCGGTTGGCACGGCCACGATCTCTGGGACGATGTCGGTGCAACCTGGGATCCCGATGAGGACGAGCTGGCCATCCTGTTCTCTGGCAGCACCGAGCAGGGCATCACTGGCTGCGAGAACTGCGAGGACGAGGCGGACGTGCAGATGTGGTGGTGGGACACGGGAGGAGGCTGTGACACGGGCGACACCGACATGTCCGCCAAGTTCTGCCTGGAGGAGGAGGAGGAGAACTCCATCCCATCAGACACCGCCACTTCCTGGTGCCCAAAGGAGAGCTGGTGGGACACGGGGCACGACAGCATCCACGACCCCGCTGCACTCGCCTACCCGAGCGAGGTCAAGGTGTACGCGAAGAAGGACCACGAGTACTGGTTCGTGGGCTACAGCTCCGACAACGGGCGCACCATCGAGGACACCTCGGCCATCGAGTTCTACTTCGAGGACGAGGACACGGGCGACAGCGCCGTCGATACCGACGACGTGCTCGATCCTGGCTGCATCGAAGACATGACGGTCTCGGCCTGGGTGGAGCCCTCGTTCCTGCGGGAGGTGATAGTCTTCGTGCCCTATGGCAATCAGACAGACGGTGGAACGCGCTGTTTCTGCACCCAAGACGAGGAGATCGAGATCAACGGTGAGGGCTTCGAGACCTACCCAGGCCTGCTGAGTGCCGTCCTCCACAACGGGTAGCGGCGATGGTGAGTATCATCATCATCCTCGCCGCCGCCTGCACCCAGGGCACCCCGGACTCAGAGCCACCCGTTGTCCACGACGACACCGCCAGCGCAGTCGACGCGGACGCCGACGGCTACCCCATCGACGATGACTGCGACGACGGGGACGCCTCCATCCACCCCGGCGCGACAGAGGTCCCCTATGACGGCATCGACCAGGACTGCGACGGGGCCGACCTCACGGATGCTGACGGGGATGGCTACGATTCCACCGAGATAGGGGGCGACGACTGCGACGACGATGACTCCGACGTGAACCCCGAGGCAGAAGAAACCTGCGACCACACGGTGGACAACGACTGCGATGGACAGGTGGACGAAGACTGCGAAGCGGCATGGGATCTCTCCTTGGCCGATGCGGACGTGATGCTGTACGGCGCGACAGAGGGAGACGATGCTGGGGTCGACGTGGCGGCGGCCGGGGACGTTAACGGTGATGGACTCGCTGACCTGCTTGTCGGAGCGACGGGGGCCGACTACCAGGGCAGTGACCTCCTAGACGAGTACGAAGCTGGTATGGGCAGCGGCGCGGCACATCTGGTGCTCGGCCCGCTGACAGCCGACATGGATCTCTCGGCCGCGGATGCCTGGATCCAGGGGAACTGGATCGACGGTGAACCCTGCTGCTCTCAGACAGGATACAGCCTCACGGGCGTAGGGGACACCAACGGTGATGGATTCGACGACGTCCTGATCGGAGATCCCGGCTACTTCTACAACGCCCCCACCGAAGTGGAATACAGGGGCCTCGCGGCCCTGTTCCTCGGCCCCCTGTCGGGCACCTTTCACATGCTCGATGCCGACGCAGTCATGACCGGGCCGAGGATCCTCGACCGGACGGGCACGGATCTCGCATCGGCAGGGGATGTCGACGGGGATGGCCTCGCCGACCTGCTGGTCGGAGCGCCGGGTGGCACGATGGGGTACCTCGGAGGAGCCTACCTGTTCCTGGGGCCTGTCTCGGGTTCGCTGGGGCTGACCAGTGCGGACGCCACCATCACCCAGGCATCCGGGGACTACGCGGCAGTCGGCCGTGCCGTCGCCAGCAGCGGAGACGTCGACGGTGACGGACTTGACGATCTCCTCGTGGGGGCGGAGGAGGACTCGTCCTACCTGGACTATGCGGGGGCAGTGTTCTTGTTCCTGGCGCCTGTGTCAGGGGAATTATCCCCGGTGGAGGCCGACTTCGAGCTCTTGGGTGAGGCCGAGGACCAGTTTCTCGGCCGCGCCCTGGACGGTGTCGGCGATCTCGACCTGGACGGGTACGACGACTTCGCCGTGGGTGCGCCAAGGAGCTCCGAACACAGCAACCTGAACGGTGCCGTCCATGTCATCCTCGGTGGAGCGAGCAGCGGCCACTCCGGCACACTCGTGGCGTCATCCTCGATTGCTACACTCTTTTCCACCGACGCTGCGGCCCAAGCTGGAAGCAGTATCGATGGACACGGCGACATCAACCTCGACGGCCACTCCGACTTCCTCGTCGGTTCGGAGGAGTACTACGCCGCCAGCGAAGAACCCGGCCAGGCCTGGCTCGTCCTCGGCCCCGTCAGCGGCGTCGCGGCCCTCGAGGACGTGGCCCACACCCACTTCCTCGGCGTCAACTCCGCCGATGAAGCCGGCTACTCCGTGTCCTTCGCAGGCGACATGGACGCCGACGGCATCGACGACATCCTCATCGGCGCCCCCGGCGAGGACACGAACGGCGAAGATGCGGGTGCGGCTTACCTGCTCTTCGGGGGCAGCCTGTAGAGGCTCGAGGCCACAGCGAGCCTCCACCCTCGAACCGGCTCGAGTCCACCACCGTTGGAAAGTCTTCGCGTGCTCCGCCCTCGCACCCGCCTCCTCGTTCTGGCCATCGTTTGCTTGGTGGCCGTCGCCACCTGCCTCCTCCTCGTGAGGGCCAAGAGCTGCTCGTCCGCTCTGCCAGACATCTACCTCGTGGTCATCGACACCGGTCGCCAAGACCACTTCTCCCTCCACGGCCACCACCTTCCTACGAGCCCTGCCCTCACCTCGCTCGTCCAGGAGAGGGAACCGAGGGAGAACAGTAGGAGGCAAGACCGCGGAACGGGCCACGAGGAACCGCCAATGCGCAGGGCGATGCCGGAACAAGGAGGCATGGGCGACTACCCGGACGCGCGGGTGATGGCGGTGTGGAAGATGGCATCTGGCATGGGATGACGGCCGGGTTTACCGCAGACAAAGAGGCCAAGCCCCCGATCCCGCGACAGCCCCCACAGGGATTGGAATTCGCGCGTCGGATGCCAGGCAGATAGGAGGGCGGCCTTCATCCATCTCTCCCGATAGCTCTGAGGTAACCATGCGCATCCTTTCCCCCGTCAGCCTCGCTGCCACCGCCCTCCTGCTCGCCGGCTGCGGCGCCTCTCCCTTCGGGATCTGGCTCTTCGAGATCCCCTCGGCGACCGATGACGACGAAGACTGTACCGACTCGGTCAGCCACAACTTCACGGGGGCCGAGGCGGTCGAAGAGGACAGCGGAGGAGACTACACCTCCGAGATCACCACGGAGCGCAGCGGCTCGCTGGTGCTGGCCAGGATCGAGGCCACCGGCGAAGGCCAGGCCCTGATGATCATCGACAACGATGTCTACCCGGGTACGGAAACGCGCGATGGCGTCTGGTCCTTCTCCTGGACCGGCTCCCAAATCACCGACCAGGCCGACGAGCACACGCAGGGCTACAGCTACACTTGGTCCGGTTCCTCCGAGATGACCGAGAACTTCGTCCTCACCTTCGGTGCCCAGGCCGTCAACGGCACCTACACCGTCAACACCTACGACCACGACGCCTACACCGAGACCGACAGCTGGTCCCAACAGGTCGCCAAGTACATCGGCGCAGAAGGCCTCATTCCCGCGTCTCGCCACCTCACGGTGTCCGGCCCCACGGGCGACATGCCTGCGTCAAACCGCTACGACGACAGTGACTGCGACTCGGCCCCCTGCGAGCTCGCCGTGGCGAGTGATTGCTCCGTGGACCTGGACTTCAGCGGAACCCTCACGGCGTTCACCGAAGACGAAGCGTACGACGCGGTCGGCGGTGCTGGGCAGAATCCGGGGCTATAGACGGGGCCGTACTCGGTCGTGGGGGCTCCGAGCGCCCCCTCACCCTGGGATGGTCAGGGCATCAGGCCCGTCAACATCGAACCGGCTGCGCGGAGCTTGTCCTGGCGCTCGCGTGCGCCCGGGATGTCCACGAGATCCAAGGCTGCGCAGGCTTCGGCGGCCGAGGCGTAGGCGATTTCGTAGTGATTGCGACGGGCCTGGCCTTGGCGGCCCCGTCCTTCCGCCGTGTTGAGTGCGGCGGATTGGGCCGCATCCAGCGCCTGCTGCTTCAACCGAGCCTGGCCACGAGGAAAGGGAGTCATGGCGATCCAACGAGCCGTGTCGCGGAGGAGCGCGTAGGCTCGAAGGGATTCGTGGGGGAAGAAAGAAGTCATGTTCGGTCTCCGGAGGGCCTGGGGGTGAGATGGGCGGCCCTCGCCCCCGCGTGGGGCCGCCCATCTCACCCCCTGGACCGCAGGAGACTCACAGGAAGCACCTTCCTCCACGAATCCCCTAGTGCCGGAGTGCTCAGGAGTGGACCACCGAGATGCTGGGTCGAGAAGGGGCTCCGCGATCGGTGATCGGTGATGGGTGATCGGTGATCGGTGATGGGTGATCGGTGATCGGTGATCGGTGATCGGTGATGGGTGATCGGTGATGGGTGGGTCCGGACCAGGCACATGATTGACACTATGGACCGGGCACATGGTTGACACTTTCCTCCCAGGTGGAGGTGCCTGATGCCATGGAAGGAAAGCTCGAAGATGGAAGAGCGGATTCGTTTCGCAGTCGCAGTACGCAGAGAAGGACTGAACGTCGCCGAGGCCTGTCGCCGTTTCGGTGTGAGTAGGCAGACTGGGTACAAATGGCTTCGTCGCTTCGACGAGGAGGGCGTGGAAGGAATGGGGGACAGGAGCCGGCCGCCCCACAACATCCCTCACAAGACCCCAGAGCACATCGAGAAGCTCGTCGTGCGAGCTCGAGAACGCTACCGGACCTGGGGCCCACGGAAGATCCGAGCCTTGCTGCGCAGGGAGCACCCAGGCGTACAGTGGCCTTCGAGCAGCACCATGGGGGAGATGCTGAAACGCCGTGGGCTCGTGGAAGGGAAGAAGAAGCGTCGGAGGACACCACCATTCAAGCGTCCGCTGGCGAAGGCCACCGCGCCCAACGCCTCCTGGTCGGCCGATTTCAAGGGTCAGTTCCAGCTCGGGAACCGCGAGTACTGCTACCCGCTTACCGTGACGGACAACTTCAGCAGGATGGTTCTGGATTGCTACGCGTTGCCGGGGACTCGCGTCGGACCGGTGCTGGTGCGCTTCGAAAAGGTGTTCGGGAGGCACGGTCTGCCCAGCGCCATCCGAACGGACAACGGCTCCCCCTTTGCCTCTACTGGGCACAAGGGGCTCAGCAAGCTGTCGGCCTGGTGGCTGAGTCTCGGAGTCGAGCACGAGCGAATCGAGCCAGGTCACCCTGAGCAAAACGGACGCCATGAGCGCTTCCACCTGACCCTGAAAACCGAGACGGCCTGACCACCAGCCGACGACATGCCATCCCAGCAGGTCCGGTTCGACAACTTCCTGGTCCACTTCAACCACGAACGTCCTCACGAGGCACTGGGCCAAGAGCCACCAGCGACGGTGCATGCGCCAGCTGTCAGGCGCTACCCGGAGGACGTGGCGCCTCTCGAGTACCGGAAGTGCGACTTCGAAAAACGTGTCTTCCCGAGCGGCAACATCTCGCTGTCGAGGGGTGTGACCGTCTACGTGGGCTTGGCCTTTTCCGGCTACCAGGTCGGGCTGGTGGAGATGGAGCCGGACCTCTGGCTGGTTCGCTTCGCTAGCGCGGACCTCGGCTTCTTCGAGCTGGGTGAGACTCGTCTGTCACACATCGAGAGAGGACAGCCCATGGCGCGCCCCCGTCTTTGACTCAGGGGGGCCGTCCTCGCTCGCTTCGCTCGCTGCGGGCGGCCCATTTTCGAGCACAAAAGTGTCAACGATGTACCCGGTCTGATCTGTCAACCATGTTCCCGGCTTGACAGCTTGACAAACCCGATCCCGATCCCGATCCCGATCCCGATCCCGATCCCGATCCCGATCCCGA
>CAZVHW010000434.1:0-6955 GCA_964626835.1 uncultured Enterobacterales bacterium | reverse complement strand
CGCTTGGCGGGTGCGCTGGGCGTGGCCCACCTCGGGCCGGCCAGGCCGAACGACCGAAGTCGCATCGAACGCGCAGGCGAGGACCTCGTCACGGTCCTCGAGAAGGGAACGACGCGCTGGTATGTCCGGAGCGAGAGCGTGGATCAAGTTCGCCCACTCAAGAACGACCGCCTCCATCAAGTGCCGGGGCCGCTCACCGCCGGCGTCATGGTCGATGGCGTGCCCTGGGTCGGCGGCGAAGCCGGCTTGTTCCACTACCGCGCCGACATCGCTCGTTTCGAGCGACTGCCAGCGGTGGGACCGGTTCGCAAGCTCGTCCCGGGTGTCGATGGGCTCTTGTGGGCCATCGCCACCAATGTCGTCATGGCCATAGAATCCGATCTGAGCATGCGCCCCTATATCGGCACCCACCGGCCCCTGGACCTCGAGCCCGACGAAGGCATCGTGTGGGTCGGGACGGACAACGGCATCGACGTGATCGACATCCACACGGGTGACGTGGTCGACCTGCTGCGCAGCGCGGATCGGAAGGTCGTGGTGCAGGCCGTGGCGGCCGATCAGGAGGGGGGCTGTTGGGCGGGCACCGACAGCGGCCAGGTCATCCACCTCGATCCGAGCCTGCTCGGCGGCGCCACGATCATCGACCTCGCGGTCGAGCATCCCCCCACCGTGCTCGCCATCCGTGCGATGGATGCCCAGCGCGCCTGGGTGCTCACGGACGGTGGAGCCTACGCCGTGTGGCGGCCACCAAGACCCGCCCCATGACACGTCCGTTGCCCAACAGGTAACGGCGCCAGAGGCGGCGGGGGTCCACGACGAGGCGAGCCAGCCATTCCTGGCGCTCGTACAGCCACTGGGGACCCCTGGAGACACGTCCAGAGATGAAGTCGGCGGTAGCTCCCAGACACCAGACGACGGGTGCGGCGATGGCCGCGCGGTTGGCTCGTACCCAGCGTTCTTGCAAGGGGGAGCCCATGCCTACCAGCACGATGTCGGCTCGCGTGTCGTTGATTTGCTGGATGAACGACGCGTTTTCGGGGCCTAGCTTGGGGTGATAGCCGTGGTGGGCGACGATCTCGAGGGCGGGGTGCTGCTGCTTCAACACCCGGGCAGCTTCAGCCGTGGAGCCCGGCTCACCCCCGACCCAGCAGATCCGCCAGCTGCCCTCTGCGCGACGGGCGAGGTCCCAGATCCAGTCGGCACCCGTCATGCGCTCGGGCAGGCGCTGACCCAGGATGCGGGCTGCCAACATCACGCCCTTGCCGTCGCAATAGCAGAGGTCCACCTCGTTCAGGAAGCTCCGGAGGTCGCGCTCGTTTCCGGACTGGTCGAGCACGTGCACGTTGACATAGCTGATGGTAGACGCCGTGCCGCCCGCGATCATGGAGTCCACCCGGTCCAGCAGCTCCGACCGGTCCAGCACGTCGACCGGGACGCCGAGGATCTCGACGCGTCTCGCCGTTGTGGTCACTGGGACTGGACCAGCCCGACGAGGGTGTACGCGCCCACCACGCGGCTCTCGCTGTTGTTGTAGCCGACGGTGCCGCCGTCTTCGGTCATGCGCTGGATGGCCAGCTGGATGTAGCGGCCGGAGGAGAACCCCGACCAAGCCGTGGAGGGGATGGTGAACGTGCCATCGTCGCTGGCCACGCAGTAGACGGTCTGCTCGATGGAGGTGCCCGCGGAGTTGTACATGAAGGCCATGATGACGACCGCGTCGCCTCCGCTGCCGCTCCACCGGATGGTGAAGCTGTCGCGGCTGACCCGCGCAGGTGTGGAGCCGGTGAGGTTGGGGGAAGTGACGCTGAAGCTGGACGGTGTGCGGGCCAGCTGGTTGACCTCGATGGGCACCATCTTGTCGCTCTCGATGGTGTCGAGATCGTAGGTGGCGTTGGACTGGAACTGGTTGCCCGAGAGGTCGTCGTTGGCGTACTGGAGCGCGTAGGAATCCCAGGTCAGGGTGCTGCTGCTCCCCGATGAGGGGCGGATGGTGATGGTGTTGACCCCCAGGTCGTAGACGTAGATCTTGTCGCTCGAGGTCCAGGTGTCGTCCACGCAGCTGTCGGTGCTCGGGGCGTACCAGTCCCAGAGGTGGAAGTCGTCTGGGACCATGATGGAGATCCAGGCGGTGCCGAAGGGCGTGGGATCGACCCAGAAGTCGCCGAGATATTCGTACCAGCCGATGGCGCCCACCAAGCCTGCTTGGCCCGTACCGTCTTCGAAGTAGTAGAAGCCGTCTTCGGAGCGGCCCGAGTCGGCGTCGGTGGTGACGGTGACATCCACCGAGCCCTCGCCCGAGGCCGACGGCGTGCTGACCACCAGGGAGCTGGTGCCGTAGTTCTGGACCGTGGCGGAGTTCGATCCGAACTTGACATCGGCGCTGGCGTCGAACGGGCCTCCCGTGATGGTGACGGACTGCCCGCCCGCCGTGGTGCCGTAGTATGGTTCGACGCCCGTGATGGAGATGTCTCCGTCGGCGTCGCTGTCCGCGTCGGTGTCGCCGTCTCCGTCGGAGTCTCCATCGCCGTCGGCGTCGGCGTCGGCGTCGGTGTCGAAGATGGGGTTGCCCTTGGAGTCGTGTTCCAGGGACTGGTATTCGAGGCCCAAGTGGCAGGAGACGAGGCTGAGCGCGGCAACCAGCGACGGTGTGGCGGCGATGCGCAGTGACGGGGTCATCGAGGCCTCCAGCCCTGTCACCTAGATAGACGTCCGGAGGCCGGCTTGCAAGGCCAAGAAGATGTCCAGGAGCCGACGGCGGCGACTAGTGCGCGCCCGAGCCCTTGAGGACGGCGGGAATGGTCTTGAGCAAGATCTGGAGATCGAGCCACAGGGACCAGTTCTGTACGTATTGAACGTCCAAGGCCACCATGTCGGCGAAGGTGAGGGTGCTGCGGCCCGAGACCTGCCAGAGACCGGTGATGCCGGGTTTGACCTTGGAGCGGAACTCGAACCAGTACAGCGCTTCGGGGTCACGCTCCATGTCCCGCATGTCTTCCTCTGGCAACGGGCGGGGACCCACGAGGTTCATGTCGCCTCGCAGCACGTTCCAGAGCTGGGGCAGTTCGTCGATGGAGAACTTGCGGATGAAGTACCCGAAGCGGGTGATCCTGGGATCGTTCTTCATCTTGAACAGACGGCCGTCGGACTCGTTCTGCTCGCGCAGCTCGTCCTTCATCTCGTTGGCGTTGGTCACCATGGAGCGGAACTTGAAGAAGGGGAAGTTGCGCCCGCCCTTTCCTACCCGTGGGCTGGTGTAGAAGACCTCGCCGGGGGAGTCGATCTTGACCATGAGGGCCACGAGGCACAGGAAGGGCAGCAGCACGGCGCCGCCGCAGATGACGGCCACCAGGTCGAATGCGCGCTTCGCGTTCTCGGCGAAGGTCGGGTAGCTCAGGTATTGCAGATCGATGAGCTGGAGACCGCCCAGGGACGCGAAGCCCAGTCGCGGGCTGGCGAAGCCCCAGGTGAACGGCATCTGGAGGACACGCAGGCCCAGACGGTCGCACTGGCGAGCCAGGTAGAAGGCATCGCGTCGGTCGATGTGACGCGTCGCGATGATGACCATGTTGACCTTGGTGGTGTTGACGATGTCGGGCAGGTTGTCCACCAGCCCCAGGACCTTGTCGGCAGGCACCATCAAGGCTTGCTCACCCCCTGGCAGCAGGTAGCCGGCCAGCTTGTAGGCGTGGCGCCCGTGGCGCTCGAGGCGCTGGGTCATGGAGAGCGCTTCCGACCCGCCTCCGAAGATGGCCACGGACTGGGCCGCGATGGGATGAGGCAGGCGCAGCTGGACCTGGAAGAAGGCCAGTCGAAGGGCCATCATCGAAGCGGACCCGCTGCCAATGAACAGCAGCATGAGCGAACGGCTGTAGAAGCGCTGGGTGAACAAGAACTGCAGCACCACCAACACCAGCGTGACGTAGACCGTCGATCGGGTGAGCAGAGAGGTGATCTTGGCCGAGCGTTCGAGCTTGGCCGGGTTGTGGAGGCCCAGCAGGTTGTTGGCGAGCAGCCATGCGGGGATGAGCACCAACAGGGGAGGGGACCAGGGGTTGGGGAGGAAGAGCTCCCAGAGCTGGACCTGAACGACGTAGGCGAGCTGTGGGTTGTACCAGAGCCAGAAGGTGTAGGCGACGCACGCTGCGGCGAGCAGAGCCAGGGCATCCAGCAAGGCAAGCAGGGCCGCGTGGAGCCAAGGTCGATGCACGGTGTTCGCTGCCTCGGTTGGGCGTTTCGAGCGGGCTAGTCCGAGAGCGAGGACGAGGTGCCCTGGGCGCCACCCGAGATTGCGTTCCGGTAGACGGCCGAGCCGCCAACGAAGGGCGCAAGCATGCTCTGGACTCGGCGGAAGAAGGTCTCCACGTTCGCGATGGTCTTGGTGGGCACCACCACGATGTCACCCCGTCGCAGGAACACCAACTGCGACAGATCGCCCTGGCCGTAGATGGCGCCTACGTCCACGGTGTACAGCGTCGGATCTTCCATGCCCCCGCGGATGAGGAGCACGTTGTCGGTGCGCGCGTCGTCGACGATACCGCCGGTGCGAGTGAGGGCTTCCAGGATGGACAGGTCGTTCTCGATCTGCAACACCATTGGGGTCTTGACCTCGCCCAGGACAAAGACCTTCTGGTTGGAAACCTCCTCGACGTTGACCGCAACGGAGGCATCCGTGAAGTACGTCGCCAGAGCGCCCTCGATCTCTGCTACGAGCTGCGGGTAGGACATCCCAGCCGCCTGGATTCGACCCACGAGGGGAAAGGTGATGCCGCCGTCGGGTGCCACCGTGATCTCCATGTCCAGCTCGTCGTGGCGCCAGACCTTGATCGAGAGGCGGTCGCCAGGGCCGAACACGAACTCTGCAGGCGCGGGTGCGCGGATGGTCGCGGCGTCGGCCGCGTTCTGTATGTTCGGGGCGGTGGTCATGGTCGTGGCGCAGGCGGCAAGGAACAGCACCGAGAGGATCGCGGGACGCAAGGTATGGCCTCCTCGAGCGTGATGGGCTTCCCGAGAGCTTTCGCGGGACCACCTCACGCAGCTCGCTTGGTAGCCGGATTCACTCTGGAACGTCAAGGAATAGCGCGAGTTGCTTTCAGGTGGCGCTCGCCATTTGCCGAGGCTATGGTGGCGCCGATTTCGTACACTACGCCGAGGTGGGCGTGGTTTGCCTCCTGCACCGCTCGGCACACGGACGACCATGGAGATCCTGCACCTCTACAGCGCTTTGCTTAGGAGAAAGTGGCTCGTCATCGAAGCCGTCGCTTTCTTCCTGGCCGCTGCGATCGCCATCACCATGCTACTGCCCAAGCAGTACCAGGCTACCTCGAAGCTCATCGTCGAGAGCTCCGATACCACGAACTCCATTCTGTCCGAGCTGGGGCTCGAAGAGGTCGCCATCTCGCTGACCTCCAGCTCCGACGACATGCAGAACAAGATCGCCCTGGCCACCACGAGACCGGTGCTCGAGGAAGTCATCTGGAAGCTCCAGCTGCGCGACGAAAACGGGCGCCTGCTGGTCCCCGACAAGCTCATCCTCGCCGGCACGGTTGACGAACTGCTAGGGGCGCCTCAGGTCAAGATCACGCAGTCCCAGGGCACCGACATTCTGCTCGTGTCGTCCACCTCCAACGACGCAGAGCTGTCCAGGCTCATGGCCGACACCCTGGCGCAGGCCTACATCAGCCAGTCTCAAGAACGCGCTCGCACCGACGTTCGCGGCGCGCGCGACTTCGTCACCACCCAGCTCGCCGTGGTCGAGACCGAGCTCGACGAAGCGCTGGAGTCCATCGCCGACGTGCAGCAGGCCGAAGAGATCATCGACCTGGACTCCGAGGTCAAGGCAGCCGTGCAGCGCATCTCCGAGATGATGTTGGCCCACGAGCAGAGCCTGGCCACCATCCAGGGCCTGCGGGCCAAGATCGCCGAAGAGCAGCGCAACCAGGCCCGCGAGGGGATCGACCTGGTCAGCCCCGCTTCCATCGCCACCAACTCCCAGGTACGCAGCCTGCGCGAAGAGCTGGCCGAGCTGCGTCGCCGTCGCGAGGCCGAGCTTCTCGACAAGACCGAGCTGCACCCCGACATGGTGCTCATCGACCAGCAACTCCTGTCCACGGAGGGCGAGCTCGAGCACGCCCTGCACGAACAGCACGAGCTGTCTCCCACCATCGCTCAGCTGCGATCCGAGATGGCGGGCGAGACCCAGCGGGGCCTCGAGCTCGTGAGCGGCATCGAGCGCGCCACGGTCGAGTTCGGCCACTACCCGGACAAGATGCGCCGCCTCGCCCAGCTCGAGCTGGCGGCCGAGGCAACGGAGCAGCTCTACACCGACCTGCAGCAGCAGCAGTTCGAGATCGGCATCGCCGAAGCGCTCACCATGAGCGACCTGCAGTTCGTCGAGCCTGCGGTCGAGCCCGGGCGGCCGTCGAAGCCGCGCATGGTGGTCAACGTCGTCGCAGGGCTCATGCTGGGCCTGATGTTCGGCGTCGCCCTGGTCTTCGCCTTCGAGTACCTCGACGACAGCATCAAGACCCCCGACGAGCTGCGGGAGATCTGGGAGATCACGCAGCTTGGCTCCATCCCACGCTACGGCAAGAAGGGCACCAAGCGCTTGATCACCGATCTGGCAGCCCATGCGCCGGTGTCCGAGGCGTTCCGGACGGTGAGGAACAGCATCGCCTATGCCACGCTGGACAAGCCTCCACGCTACATCGCCGTCAGCTCGGGTGTGCCAGAAGAAGGCAAGTCCACCGTCTCCATGAACCTCGCCATCTCCATGGCGCGCGATGGCAAGAAGGTGGTCTTGGTCGACTGTGACCTTCGGCGCCCCACCCAGCATCGTTTCTTCAGCCACACCGCAAACCACGTCGGTGTGACCAACGTATTGCTGGGAGAAGCGCGGCTCGAGGACGCCTACCAGGAGGTGCCAGTGCCTGGGTTCAGGCTGCTGGCCGCGGGGACG
>CAZVHW010000433.1:0-6975 GCA_964626835.1 uncultured Enterobacterales bacterium | reverse complement strand
TCGTGGTTCGTGGTTCGTGGTTCGTGGTTCGTGGTTCGTGGTTCGTGGTTCGTGGAGTAAGGGGAGTAGGAGTCAGGTAGTTATGATAACAATTAACAAATTGTTATCATAACTACCTGACTCCTACTGGTGGAATATCGCCACCTACGCCAGGAATTACGATCCGGTGTGTGTGGCTAGTACCCCGCGTCCTGCCCTGCGCCGCTGACGCCTTCGTAGTCTTCGCCGGACGAGAGGCTGGTGCGGACGGCGTCCATGGGCCATTCTTCCGAGCAGGTGTAGAGGCGGTTGAGGGCGCACTCCGAGTCGTCGCAGTCGAACTCGTCGGATCGGTTGTAGACCGCCGTGGTGGTCTGGGTCTCCCAGTCGTCTTCGACCAGGTAGCTGTAGGCGGGGATCTGGCCGACGGTGCCATCACCGCCCAGATAGGCGGCGAGGTCGGTGCTGCTCCAGCTGTCGCTCTCGGACCAGTTGTAGGTGGTGGTGAGCACCTGGTCCAGCGAGCCGTTCAGGAACTCGCCTTCGAACGTGCAGCTGTAGGTGATCTCCCGGGTCTCGTCGCTGGCCGACGACCAGGCGTAGCCGGAGGCGTGGGTGTTTACGTCGGAGGTGCTGGTCATCTCGGTCCAGCTGAAGGTCCAGCCGCCTTCGGCCTCCTCGACGCCTGGGTAGACTTGATCGCCTACCACCAGGGTGGCCGTGCCGGGGCCCGTGGTGGTGATGAGCCCGAAGAAGACCGCGTCGCTGAAGGTCTCGCTCTCGGTCTCGGACCAGGAGGTGTCCTCTTCGCCGTCTGCCGGTACGTAGGCGTCGCTGAAGTTGTGGGAGATGTTGTCGTCGCAGCCCTCGGTGACCGAGGCGGCGGCCTGCATGTTGAACTGCCAGACGCCGTCGATGGCGGGGGAGCATCCGACGGTGGAGAGCGCCAGGAGCACCAGTGTGGTCTCGGGCTTCATGCGGACCTCCGAGTGAGCGTGGTCGGTGAGCCCAAGTGGGCAGCCGGTGTGCGGCTCAGGTTAACATCGAGTCGTTCCCCAGCCAGAGCCACCCTCGGGGCGCCCATGCTCACACGACTCGACCACGTCGCCATCGCCGTACCCGACATGGAGGAAGCCATTCGGCGCTTCGCCTCGGATCTGGGGCTCGCGTTCGAGGGGCGTGAGGATGTCGAGGTTGCGATGACCACTACGGCGTTCTTTTCCATTCCGGGCACCAAGATCGAGCTGGTCCATCCCCTCGGGGGGGAAGGCCCCATCGCCAAGTACCTCGACAAGAGGGGCGGCGGCCTGCACCACCTCTGCTTCGAGACCGACGATATCCATGCCGACGTGGAGCGGCTGCGGGGACTCGGCTATCGGTTCCTCAGCGCCGGCCCCGTGCCGGGCGCTCACGGCAAGCTGGTCATCTTCGTCCATCCCAGGTCCGCTGCCGGCGTGCTCATCGAGCTGGCGCAGCCCGGAGGTCTCGAACCATGCTAGTCCTGGCCCCGGTGTTCATGGCGATCACCACGCCTGTCTTCGCCGACACCGGCGAGGAGCTGTGCAAGGACTGGGGAGTTCTACCCGAGGCGGTCACCACCTCCTCGGGCACCACCCACAACTTCCGTATCGACACCGTCAGCAATTGCCGCGATGACTTCGAGTGTGTCTGGTCCCTCACCAGCGCGGTGGGAGTTCTACAGGCAGACCAAGGCCTCAACGTCGACTGGGACGCCCCCAGCGAGCCGCCCGACGCCTGCGAGCCGCTCGATACGTCCTTGGTGGCAAGCTGCACCCTCTGGGGCACCCTCACCAGCACCGACGATGCCGACATCCAGGTGCGCTGCACCGACCAGGAGCGCGACGATCTGGAGCAGCAGCTCACCGAGGACTACAGCGTCGGGGGCGGGGGTTGCACGTCGGCCAAGCAGGCCGAGGCCCTGCTGTTGTTCCTGCCTTTGGGCCTCTTCGGCCTCCGCAGACGGATGCTGGGCTGAGCAGGGCGCACCATGCGCACCCGCGTCACCGCTGTCGGTGAATCCACCAGCCTGTCGGATCGCAAGCGCCGGGCCGGGCAGCGCCTGTTCCTGGGCCTCGCCCAGCCGCGGTTGGACGGCGACACCCGTGCCTTGTTGCGGGAGCTGCAGCCGGCAGGCTTTCTGGTGGACCCTCGAGGAGCGGAGGAGCCCGCCCAGCTGCGCGAGCTGAGTCGCGAGCTGGCCGCCCAGCTGGCTGCCGCGAGGCCTCCGCTGATCTTGGCGCGCCATCACCGTGGTGCGCCCTGTCCGGGGGGTACGGACTGGCCGGCCCCTGGCTGGCTCGCGAGGGGCGACGATCCCGCGCTCACCTTCCGGGTGGGGCAGGCTTGGCGCGCCGAGCTGGGTGCGTTGGGCTTCCACCTGCACCTTGCCCCGATCTGCGATCTGGAGCTGTTGAACGGCGAGCCCGTGCCGGGGTTGGGGGACGATTGTGGCGACCTGTTGTTGGGGCCCTCCGTGTCTCAGGCCACCGAGAGCTTGCGCGCATTCCTGGGTGGTGCTGCCGCCGCGTCGTCGTGTCCAGCGTGCTTCACGGGTTTCGTAGACTCGGTCGGGAGGCTCCTCGCGCTCGAAAAGGAGCTGCCCGGCCTACTGGCGGAAGACCTGGAACCGGTTCGCACGGCCATCGACGCCGCGGTTCCCGCGCTGCTGGTGGGCCACGGCCGCTGGTCCGCGTTTCACGAGGACCGACCCTGCGGCCAGCTGCCCCGGCTTCTGCGGGACGTCTTGCGCCAGGAGCTGGGCTTCCGCGGCCTTCTCTTGGGTGAAGATCTTTCCGTCCATGCGTCGCGAGAACGGTCGAGCCTCGATGGTCAGCTCCACGATGGGCTCGAGGCCAGCGTGGATGCCTGGCTGGTGTCCGGAAGCCCAGCGGGACAGATGCGGGTCTTCGAGGCCTTGGTGCGAATGCAGGAAGAGCGTCCCTCCCTCGATCCCCTCTTCCGAGACAGCGACATCCGGCTGCTGAAGACACGCGAGGCGCTGCTGCTCCATCGCCATGCAGCGGAGCTCGAGCTTGTGGGATGCGCGGCCAGTCGCGACCTGGCGCTGTTGGCACGGGCTCGGGGCGGCTAGCCGAGGCGGCTAGTCAGGGTCGAACCCCGGCGTGTTTTGGGATGAACGGGCTCGCATCGTCGGAGCACCAGGCGATCTGGCTTTGCTTCAACAACTCGCGCAGCCGCGGGTGGTTCGGGGCCGCCAGCGTACCGTCCCGCCTCGCCGCGTACTCGGGTGTGAACTCTTCAGGGGGCATGGCACAGACGGTAGCGAGGTTCAGACGGGTTCCCAGCGCTCTCTCCAGGCGGACCCGGTAGGTCTGCTCCGCAGCTCGGAGGCAGGTTGGTTGCTCGTCTTCTGGCACCCGGTGGCAGGCGCCGATCTGGAGCGGGCCCTGGCGCTCGAAGGCCAGCTGGTAGGCCCGGTCCCAGAAGCGGCGGTCGAAGCGCTCTCCCATGTTCAGCTTCTTGGCCCAGCGCGCGTGGAAGGCCTCGAGTACGTCGTGGTGCTCCACCAGGATCTGGATCCCCTCGGGGAGGATCGTGTTGCGCAGGTCCTGCTGCCACAGGTGCACGCTGCAGTCGTCCAGGAAGAGATCGGTGCGCAGGCAGAGGTCGGCAGCCCGCTCGATCTCGCCATCTTTTCTGGCCTGCTCGGCGGCCACGAAGAAGCACTCTTCTTTCCAGGGGGAGAGGCGAACGCCTTCGCAGAGCTCTTGGGCGCTCGTTCCGGGTAGCTCGGAGGCCAGGTGGACCAGGGCCCCCAGGCAGTCGCCATGGAGGTCCGGGTCCTCGATGGCCTGGCAGTGCGCCAGGCGTGGCTGGGGGTCGCCGTCGGCAACACCAGCCGCGTAGTGCTCCCTGTCCTGTTGGCGTCGGTCGGTGGCGGTGGTGCCGGAGCAGGCTGCCAGGATGCAGATCAGGAGCCAACCTTGGCGGGTGCGGGTGGGCATGGCGTGACCTCCATAGGAGCCCAGCCGCCGGTGGTGCAAACGGTGCCCCGCTTTCCCTTCCGTGCTCGTGGGCGTACAATCTGCGCCTGTCCCGATTCGTGACCAACCGAGCACTTTGGAGTGCACCATGCGCAAGCTCTTCGGACTGGCTCTCCTGGCCCTCTTCCTCGTGGTGGGCTGCGGCAAGAAGACCGAGCCAGAGGCTGTCGTCTCACCTGCCATCGACACCGACCTGACCCGGCTGGTGATCATCCGCAAGAACTCTGCGAGCGCGGCCGAGCGGCCCACCTTCCGTGGCGTTCTGACCGTCACCAACGGCTACAACTCCGAGATCCAGATTGTGCGCGCGGAGTGGGGTGCGGGCGCGGGGCGGGTCACCGTCGAGAGCCTGGTGGACCAGCTGAACGTGGTCGTGCCGGGTAACGGGTCGGCCGAGGTCCGCTTGGACCGTCAGTTCTATTGGAAGGACGACGCGCCCATGAACATGACCGAAGCCACGCTCACCGGAACGCTGTATTACCGGGGTCCCAAGGGCAACGTGCGCCAGATCCCCTTCAACACCAGCGGCGCGCTGACTATCCGCGGCGACTGACCATGGCCTTCGTCTGGGCGCTCCTGCTCTGGGGCGTCGCGACCTGCCTGGCAGACGGGCCGGACGTGGACGTACCCTGTGCGGCGCTCCCACCGCCACCGGCGCAGCTGCAGGTGGCGTGGATTTCGCCCGTGCGCCAGCGCGCCTGGGGTCACACCGCGCTGTCGGTGGTGCGCGTGGCCGAGCTGCGAACCCTCGTGCAGGCGGAGGGAGCCGACGTCGCGCGCACCCTGCAAGCCCTGGGCCTGGTAGGCTCGCGCGGCAAGGTCCGCAAGCGCTACAAGATCACCATGTTCGACGTGAACGCCGAGCAGGTCTGCCGTCCGGTGGAGCACACTCCCGAGGGGGATGACAGCGATGGGCTGCCCGCCTGTCCGGGTGGGCGGCAGAAGGGTGTGAGGTGGGTGTCGGGATGTGGCACGACCTGGGACACGGCGCGGGATGCACCTGGGCTCGTCCTCTTCCGCGTGTCGTGGCGCGAGGCAGCCCGCTCTGGGTTCTGCGTCATGCCGCTGGAGCGGTTCGTGGCAGGAGCGTAGGCGATGGCCATCGGCTATCAAACTTGTGCATGGTCGAAGTATCCAGCAACCCACACACACGGCACCACGCCGATCCCGCAGAGGTGGCTCGGCTTCTCGGGCTCGCGGCCCATGTTCGCGATCTTCCCGGTCGGCTGGAGTTTTTTTCCCGGCAGCTCATGGGCCGGCCCTACCGAGTGGGCACCCTCGGCGGTGGAACCGGCGCCGAAGAGCGCCTGGTCAGCAGGCTCGACGCCTTCGACTGCGTCACCTTCGTGGACGTCGTCATCGCCCTGGCATTCTCGCAGGCTCCGACGGAGTTTCATCCTCGCCTCCGCACCCTGCGCTACCGTCGCGGACAGGTCGACTGGCTCGCCCGCAACCACTACACCCACGCTTGGCTGGATCGGAACGTGACCGCCGGCCTGCTCGAGCCCCTGCTGCCGCAGCTGTGGATCGAGGTCGGTGCGGCCCGCAGCTTGGACATCCTCGAGGGCCACCCGGCCGTGCCCTGGCAGCCGCGCTACCTGCCCTGGACCGAGCGCGCGGCTCTCCTGAGCGAGGTTCGTACCGGAGACTGGGTGGGCTTCATCTCCAATCGGCCCCGGCTGGACACCTTCCACGTAGGCATGCTGGTGCACGACGGCTCCCTGACAGTACGTCACGCCAGCCAAAGTCGCGGCCAGGTGATCCGGGAATCCCTGGATCACTGCATGCAGGAGTGGGACGTACCCGGGCTCCTGATCGCACGGCCCCTCCCACCACCACCGCTCTCATCGCCTGGAGACGCAACGTGAAGCCCGTCACCGCCTTGCTCACTGTCGATAGCCCCGATGCCGCCCTCCCCTTGATCCGGCGCCTTGTCGCCTCCGGGCTGGTGGAAGAGCTGGCTCTTCAGGTTCCTCCGAGCGTGGACGAACGACCCCTGAGGCTCGCCGGCCTGCCCTGCACGGTGCTTCCCGCCAGCGAGCCCGGCTCCGCAGGCTTCCTCGGTCCTCTGCTGGCCGGTCTCCAGACGCCGTTCCTGCTCAGGGTGGATGCTCGCGGACAGCTCGACCCCCACCCCTGGGGTCTGGCCCGTTTGCTCCAGGCGGCGCGGGCCAGTGGTTCGTCCCTGGTCTACGGCGACTTCCAGGACGAGCGGGACGGCGCCTTGGTGGCCCATCCACTGGCCGACTGGCAGCCCGGCAGCCTGCAGGACTCGTTCGATCTCGGCCCCTGGTCCCTCTGGTCCGGGGAAATCCTGGGCCAAGCCTTGGAACGATGTGCGCTGCCCGACGGCCTGCGCTGGCATGGTTGGTACCACCTGCGACTCGCCGTCACGCGCCTCGCACCGGCGCTGCGCATTCCCGAGCCCCTCGCCGTGCTTCGGCCCCGGCAGGTCCGCAAGAGCGGTCAGAAGGTCTTTGACTACCTCACGGCATCGCGGGAGGCCCAGGTGGAGGCCGAGGCTGTCTGCACCGAGCACCTGCGGGCGGTGGGTGCTCTGCTCCAGGGGCCTTTCGCGCCGTTCGAGGCTCGCACCCCAGGCTTCCCGGTGGAAGCCAGCGTGATCATCCCCGTTCGGAACCGGCAGCGCACCGTGGGTGATGCCGTCCGAAGTGCCCTGTCCCAGCAGGCGGATTTTACCTTCAACGTCATCGTCGTGGACAACCACTCCACCGACGGCACCACCGAGATCCTGCGCGGTCTGGCCCAGGCCGATCCACGGCTGGTGCACGTCGTACCCGAGCGCCACGATCTGGGCATCGGCGGCTGTTGGAACCTGGGTCTGTTCCACCCCCGCTGCGGTCGGTACATCGTGCAGCTGGACTCGGACGACATCTACTCAGGCACGGAGACTTTGTCTCGCATGGTGCGGCTGCTGCGCAGCGAGCGCTGTGGTATGGCCGTTGGCAGC
>CAZVHW010000432.1:0-6988 GCA_964626835.1 uncultured Enterobacterales bacterium | reverse complement strand
ATACGACGAGCTGGCGGTGAAGCGACCGACGACCATGGACTCGCGCTGGAGCAATACACCGGTGGAGGTGTCGAACTGCGCCGCACCCGCCAACTCGACCGCGATGATCCGCGTACCGTCGGCCTCGACGGACAGACCATAGGCGACGGTCCCGTGCCCCACGGTGTCGATGGACGCCACGCCCCCCACGACACCGGAGACGCTGTGCTTGATAGCCACGTTGCCGGTGGTGCCATAGGAACTGCGCAGCTGGGTGAGCACGGGGGTGCCGCCCTGCTTCCAAGCCTTGCCGCCCGGATCACCTTTCTTGGGGAGCTCGAGTTCGAGCTGTGCGAAGGGACGCAACATGAGCTGACGCAGGGACTCGGCCACGACCCCGAGCCGCTCGTTCGAGGCCTCGATGGCGTGAAGATCGAAGCTCCGCAGCCGGCCGACGCTGGTCAGCTCGAAGCTGGCCCATGAGCCCTCGAGGTAGCCTTCGTACTCGTCGAAGATCGCCGCGATGGCCGCCTCGTCACCCGGAAAGGGCGTGCCCGATATCTGCGCATTGTGAAAGTGACACTCCATGGCCTGGCGTTTCCCGGCTTTCCCAACGGGCTGGCAGCTCAGATCCACCGCCAAGTTCACCTCCTGGACGCGGCCCTCGAGGTTCTCGGCAGCAAAGTACCAGTCTCCATCCATGGTCTGTCGCGTGACCTCCGAGTGGTACACGACGGGTTGGCCCTGTTTCCAGTCCCAGACGAGAGTCTCGGCCGAGGCGGGCGTGGCGAGCACGGCGAGGATGGCGGCGGAAAACAGTGACATCCAGAACCTCCGGTGGAAAAACGAAGTGGTGTAAGGTTGAACCGCGTTGTCACCAGCGTGGTCAGCTCGAACAAAACCGCCACGGGCCGCGGGGCCCATTCATGGCCTAATAGGCCTTCTGAGCGACGCCCACCCTGAAAGTGATGGCATTCAGCACGTTGTTCACGCCATCCGCCTGGTAGTCTGGCAACTCGTTGCCTTTCCAGAGATCCGCACCGACGCGCAACCAAGTTGTCTGGCCCAGGGGGAAGCCAAACCAGGCCTGGGCACCCGCGCCACTATGGGCGGGTAGCCCGAGCGCCAAGGGCACAGCCACCACGAAGTGGGGTCGGCGAGGGCGCAGACGCAAGACGTAGAAGGCTGGGGCCAGGGAGACGCGGGTGATGGCGCTGGTGGTGGTCTCGTCGCCCTGCGCGCTGTCGTAGGCGATGGTGGCACGACCGCCGGTGTCGTGAATGCCGATCTCGAAGATGCCACCCCAGCGTCGCCACGCCAGCTCGACTCCCAGGTCGAGCAGAGCGGCGGCGGAGGCATGGGGATCCTCGCCAGAGGCCTCGGCGAAGGCGGTGCTGCTCACCACGCCCACCCCGAGCGACAGATCTGCCAGCAGGGCGATCGGGCGGTCGTATTCCCCCAACAACCATGGATCGGCGCCCTCGAGGCCGTAGACTTGTGGCGGCCCACGGCCCGCCCAGGCAGCCAGGTAGTAGGGCTCGTCGGGGGTTTCCGCCCGAAGCTGCTCCACGCGCTGCTTCACGGGCTCGGGGATGGCCAGCAAGTTGCCAGCCAGCACTCTCTCGCCCGCTCGTTCGAGGTCTTCGTCGAGGACCAGCCCATCGAAGTCCAGGCGCTCTCCCGGTCCCAGCCTGACCTGGTGGGCCGCGGCCACGACCCCGCCGCGATCAAGGTGAACCCAATGGCGACCTGCCGTGATCTCGCGGGGCAACGCGTGAGCATCGAGGGGTTCGCCGTCCAGCACGACCACGGCCTGGGAAGGCAGCCCCTGGGCCGTGAGCTCCGCGGGCCGCTGGCGCACGAGGTGGTCGCGCTGACGGACGAACGCGTGGAAGCTGGCCATGTCGGGCAACAAGTCCCGGCTAGGCTCACGTTCGGGGAAGAGTGCCACCGCATCGACCCAAGGGGCATAGAGCCGCTCGCCCGCCATTTCGACAAGGTACGACGCCGCGTCCGGCGAACGCTCTCGCTCCTGGGGAGACCAGGCCCAGTGCACGGCAGCTCCCTGAAGCAGGAGCAGCCGCCAAGCGAGCTCGCGCTCGACCTCGGACTCGACGATGGGCAACGCGGCGATGGCTTCGCCGAGGCGCCAGGCGATGTCCTTCTCGACGTCGAATGCTTCCCAACGGCCTTGGCTTTCCGAGAGCGCACGCCGCAGCTCGACCATGGCCTTGCGGGCTTGATGCTGGACCTCGGGCTGGACCGGCCAGCCAAGCTCGGAAGCGTCCAGGTGGGTGGCGGGCCCGGAGCTGCGCTCGGCCTGTTGCCGCACATCCGCCGGTGGGATCTCACCAAGCCACTGCACCCGGCTGGCAGCCTGGGCGCCCGAGGCGGCCAAGAGACCTACGACAAGTACCAGGCTTGCAGAGCGGGAGTAGGAGGGCACGGTCGCCACCGAAGACTAGAAAGTGAGCCCCGCCCCTATGGTCATGCCGAACAACGGGCTGATGGCGTAGTCATCGCCGGAAGCGATTGTGACGCTGCTGTGGGTGCTGATCATCATGCCGCCGCGGAGATCGATGTCGATGAGCGGACGCACGCGGTCGCCACCTTCGGGGATTGGAGGCTGCAGGGCCCAACCCAGGTTGAGCGTGGGCGCGATGCCGTGGGGGATGTTCTTCCACCCCGTGCGGAATCCGATGCGTGGGCCGAAGCCGTAGCCGGCGTTGCGCCCCATGACCACGGCCGCACCGAAGTACAGGTTCCGGTTCAGGATGCGCTCGTTGAGGATCTGGGTGCCACAGTTGAACTTGCCGTTGGCGTCGTAGTTGCAGTTGCCCAGGGCTTCGCCGTTGGTCTTGTGCTTGCCCAGCTGGTAGTACTCGGTCCAGCCGTCGTCCTCGGAGAGGTTGAAGGCCGCCTCGAAGCCGACGTTGACCATCAGGCGGTTGTAGTGGGCACGCAGCTCGAAGTTGAGCGGCAGCTCGCCAGCGGTGGCGTCGAAGTCCACCTCGGGGACGAAGTTGCCGCGCTCGGCCTCGGTTTCGTCCAGCTGCTCGTCCACCGTGACCACCGCACCGTTGTAGATGATGCCGGTAGAGAACAGCAGGGCGAAGCGCACGGGGAAGTCGTCGCCAGCGCCGCCAACGAGGGAGAGGTTGGCCGACTTGCGGTCGTAGCGCCAGATCCAGGTCTTGTTGGGGTTCCCGTACTGGGGCACCGCGATGTAGACCTCCGACTTGCCGTGCAGCTTGGCGTAGATGGACAGGTAGTTGAGGATGTCGCCGTCGAGCTCTGGGGTGCACTCGTTGGGGTGCAGGAAGAGCTGGTCGATGAAGTCGATGCCCATGCGCTTCCGGGCGTTCTGCATGACCGGGTAGAACTTGTCGTCGAGCTTGGTGACCTCGAGGCGCTCGGACAGGCCGTGGCCGGTATCGAGCCGCTTGAGGTAGATGTCGGTCCTGCCGAGGAACACCGGCACCTGCGCGTTCTCGTCGGGTTCGACGGGCAGCCCGTTGAAGAGCAGCTCGTAGGTCTCTGCGAAGGCGTCAGCGTCCCAGTTGTCGTCGAGCTCGAGGTCCACCTTGATGGTGGGGAAGGCACCGGACTGCAGCTGCCCAAGGTAGTGGTTCAGGATGCCGGTGACGTCTTGGTCGGTCACCTTGGACATCAAGGAAGGTTCCTGCTGGGCCATACAGGCAGCGAGGTAGTAGTAGTAGTTGACGTTCTGGTTGCCGATGTACTCGTAGAACGGCGGAGAAGAGTCGTTGCGGTTCTCTGCTGCGCGCCCGATCTGCGTGTAGAGCATGAACAGCGGCTCGCGCAGCTCGACCCTGTCCACGAACCAGAGCATCTCGACCATCTGGCGGAGCTCCATGGCCTTGAGGCCCCACTCGTGTGGCTTCAGTGCGTCGTAGGCCAGGCTCTGCACGACGGCGACGAAGTCGAGCACGGGCTGGACGTTGGCGTCCGGCACCAGCGCGGGCTGCATGGCAGGCACCACGGTCTTGTCCTTGAGCTTGCGCCCGTTCTGATAGAGATCGACTTCCGGGAAGAACAGAGCGTCCGCACGGTCGATGCGGGCCCGAACCACGCGGTGCACGGTCTCGTCCAGGTAGTCCGTTTCGGTGTCAGTCCAGCGCAGCACGATGACTCGGGCGAGCTTGTCTTTCTTCTTGCGCTCTTCTTCGGCGAGCTTCTCGGCCTCTTCGGCCGACATCTCGTCGCCACCTCCATCGGAGTCCTTGTAGGCCACGTGGCCATCCGACAACAGTGGCGAGGGAATGGACTCAGCCATTGCAGGCAGGGCCCAGAGAAGGAGGGATAGGACGACAATGATACGCGGCAACATCTTCGACTCCGAGGGGGTCGGGAGGGGAGAGAGGGGCCTACTTGCAGACCGCAGTGGAACCCTGGATGTAACAGGAGATGGACTGCCCCCCGGAGACCGGAGAGAAGCGGGCTGGCGTACCGCCCTTGAAGTGCAGCACGCAGCTCTCGGTGGGCACGTCGGCCAGGGTCGAGCTGCCACCCGGGGAGATGGAAGCGCGCTTCCGGAACCCGCTGGGACAGGTGACCTCGAGGGTGCTCAGGAAGGTCTGGTCGGACATCTTGACGGTGAGGGTGCCGGGCTTGACCTTGGGAGCGGATGGTGCCACGGGCCCGGGGTTGCTGGGGGGTCGATAGGGGGACTTCGGCGGTTCGGGCTCGGGTTCCTCACCGGTGTCTTCCTGCTCGTTCTTGGGCGGATCGGCCGCTGCGACCGCGGGGGTGGTGCCGGAGCTGCTCGCGGTGGTCGAGCCGTTGTCGCCGTTGCCATCCGGACGTAGCCAGACGGCCAGGACGAGGGCGGCGCAGGCCAGGATGATGACCGCAAAGACCAGGGCATAGACCCTGAATGACGAGACTCGCTTCTCTTTCTGGGGCGCTGCCGGCGGCGGTTGGGCCGCCTGGAAGGGAGTGCCACCGGCACCACCCATGGTGGGGCCTTGGATGGAGGGCCCCCCCATGGGGGCACCTTGCCTGGGACCCTGGATGCCTGGCGCGGGCCCACGGATGCCCGGCGCCGGGGGGCCTCCGACAGGCATGGGCGGTGACGCCGAAGGCATGGACGGAGCAGAGACGGGCTTGGTCGGCTCGGCCTTGGGAGCCGGGATGGCGAAGAAGGCGGTGGCGCTGGGGTCGTCGCCCGCATCGTCGGAGTCACCCTGGGCGTTGAGCGGCACCATCTCGAGCATGCCGGTCTCGTCGGGGCTGCGCGCACCGATCATGGCAGGTCGCTTGGCATCCCGTCCACGCGGTGGGGGTGAAGGCGCTGGCGTCGGCTTGGATGGAGGGGGAGCGGCGGGGCGCCCCGGCGGGGCGAACGACCTGGCCCGCCCGGTGGGTCCCGAGCGGCCGGCGGGCGGAGGCCGTGGTGCCGGCGTGACGGGCGCGGCGGGAGCACGCTTGGGTGGCGGCGCACCGCCGGTGGCTTTTTGCTCGCGCTCCATGGACTGGCGGAGGCGCTCCTCGATGCTCATGCGTCGCCTGCGACCCGAAGGAGCGGGCCCAGAGCTGGCGACCTTGTCGATGGTGGGCAGGGGCTCGTGTTCGAAGATGGAGCCGAAGAAGAACTCGCAGAATTCCTCGAGGTAGGCTCCCCTGTCGCGGTAGAGCTGGCGGCGCAGATCCACCAGGATCTCCTGGCCGTTCTGGTACCGGCTCTGGGGGCGGGCCTGGAGGCAGCGAGCGATGATGGGCCCCATGCCCGGAATCTTGGACTCGAGCTCGCTCGTGCGCTCGGACAAGGAGGCGTTTTCAATGGCGTCATAGACCTCCGCGACCGGATCGGGCGAGTTCTCGGGCACGCGGTACGCCGCCTTGCCCATCAGCAGCTCGTAGGTGATCAGCCCCAGCGCGAAGAGGTCCGTGCGGTGGTCGACCTCGCGCATCTGGGCCTGCTCGGGCGCCATGTAGATGGGCGTGCCACGCAAGCGGTTCGGGTCCTCTCGCTGGAACTCGGCGTTGTCCACGCGCGCCAAGCCGAAGTCCAGGATCTTCACCTCACCGCCCGGGGTGAGCATGATGTTCTCGGGCTTCAGGTCGCGGTGCACCAACCGCAACGGCTCACCGTTGTCGCCGGGCGTGGTGTAGGCCTGGTAGAGCGCGTCGGCGATCTCGCAGGCGATCTCGATGACGGCTTCCGTGAAGACCTGCTCATGGGCCTTGTCGCATTCCTCGAGCACGGTGCGCAGGGTGACGCCGTCTACGGCCTCCATGACCACGGCGTTCTCTTCCTGGACGTACTCGAAGACACGAACGATGCTCCGATGCTTGACCTGATCGAGCAGAGAGAATTCCTGCATGAGCAGGTTGGCAGCCTCGGGCTTGGAGCTGTCCCGGAGCTTCTTGATGGCCACGACGCGCCGACGACCGGCCGACAGGCCACGACCTGGGGTCTCCCCAGCTGCGAGAAACACCTCGCCGAACTTTCCCCCACCGAGCTTCTGGATGACTTCGTAGTTGCGGATGAAGCGAGCCAAGTTCTCTCTCCCGAATCCTTCGTCTGGGCGCGCGTGACGTGCGCCCGAGCTACGAGCGAAGCGATGTTACAGGGTCGTTACGTGCTGGGCAATGGCCCCGGCGGACCGGCGGCCGGCGAACCGCCAGGCGACGGTGTCGTGGGGGAGTCCGAAGGCGGAGGAGCGTTCGCAGGCCTGGGCCGCGGAGGACGCAGCCTGCCAAAGACGATGCGGCGGGCGTTGAACAACGCCGGGGGGAAGAAGCTCAACGCCACCAGAAATCCGAGCAGGGGCATGATGAACCCCAAGGTGCGTTTCAGGTCCGAGGGGCGGGTCCAACCGTCCTCGGCGCGCACACCCGACGGGCCGTCGAGCCAGGCCGAGGGATGCAGATCCACGGACGCCTCGGCCTCGGCAAACGCTGACAGCCGCAGCGTCGTGGTGAAGGAACGGCGCAGGTAGAAGGGGTCGAGGCGATAGCGCAGCTCGAACCACTCGTACTGCTC
>CAZVHW010000431.1:1046-7032 GCA_964626835.1 uncultured Enterobacterales bacterium | reverse complement strand
CGAGTCGGCGTCGTCGCAGTCGGTGCCACCGTAGGCGTCGCTGTCGCTGCCGTCGCTGTCTTGGTCGTAGTCGCTTGCTCCGTCGCAGTCCTGGTCGGTGCCGTCGTACCAGGTCTCGCTGGCGCCCGGGTTGACGCCCGCGTCGTCGTCGTCGCAGTCGGTACCGCCCACGGCCGTGTCGTCGTAGCCGTCGGCGTCCCAGTCGGAGTCGTACTCGACATCCGCGGTGACGCGCGCGGCGATCTGCTCACCCCATTCCGCGACCTGACCCTCGACCTCCAGCTGCAGGGTGTGGGTACCCGAGGTGAGCACCTCGTCCGTCAGGTCGGAGGGGTAGTAGTCCAGGTCGATGTACCATTCACAGCAGGACGCGCCCGAGCCCGAGGCGCCGATGCTCTGAGTCCAGATCGCGGTGCCGTCCAGGTACAGGGTGGCGTCATCGACGGTGACCTCGCAGCCACCGTGCATGGCGGCGATCTCCACCTGAAATCCGGTGAAGTCTGCGACCACGTCGCTGGAGACGGTCAGAGAGGCGCTGGCGCTGACGTCGCCGTTGCTCAGGCCGCAGCCGTCCGCGCCGACGTCACCGTACACCCAGCCGGAATCCAGGGAGGCCGTGGTGGTGGCGTGAGTCGGGGTGGCGAGCAGGGCGGCGAGGAAGATGCCGAGCATGGTGGGCCTCCGGAGCGGCGTTGAGTCGCGGCGGTCTCGACACCGTCGGCTCGAACGGCGCTGCCTTGGGCCGCCAGAGGCCGGCCCAGGTCATGGTATCCTGCGTCGGAGGAGGCCGCGGCATGAGGCTGGCGTGGGTATGTGCGGTGACGGTCGCAGCGGCGGCCTTGGCGCCTCGGGTGGGGCGGGCGTACGAGCACGGCGGCTAGCTCTGGGACTGCGAGGAGCCCATCGAGTGGGCGCCGCTGCTGGCTCCCGTGGTGGTGTGTCGGCGCAGGCAGCACCGCTGCTGAGGCTGCTGCGTTACGCCGTCGGAAACCCAATCCGGGAGCACCGATGACGATGCGGGAGCCGCCGCCCTACGAGAGCCTGGTGGAGATGTTCGAGGTCGCGATCGAGCGGTTCGGGGAGCGCCAGCTCTTCGGCACGCGGGAGCCGGGGCAGCCCTACCGCTGGGTCAACTACGCCGAGGTCGGCCAGCGCGTGGACCGGCTGCGAGGTGGCCTGGCCCGGGCCGGTGTCGAGCCTGGCGATGTGGTGGGGCTCATCGCCAACAACCGGGTGGAGTGGGCGGTGGTCGCGTTCGCGACCTACGGGCGGCGCGCTCGTCTGGTGCCCATGTACGAGGCCGAATTGGAGGCCACCTGGCGCTACGTCATCCAGGACTCAGGGGTCAGCCTGCTCTTCGTGGCCAACCCCGAACTCGCCGAAAGGCTCGCTGGTTGGGTGGAAGAGATTCCCTGCCTCGAGCGCATCGTCTGCCTCGAGGGCGACGGCCCCGACACCCTCGCCGCGTTCGAGCTGCAGGGCAAGGCGGCACCGGTCGAGTCGCTGAAGCCCGAGCCCGACGAGATCGCGCTGCTCATCTACACCTCGGGTACCACCGCCGAGCCCAAGGGCGTGCTGCTGTCCCACGGCAACATGACCACCAACTCCTGGGCCGGCTACCGGCGCTTCCCAGAGCTCAACGAGGAAGGCCTGAGCCTGTCCATCCTGCCTTGGGCGCACTCCTACGGGCAGACCGGCGAGCTCAATTGTTTCCTGCAGTTCGGCGGGTCCCTGGCGTTCATGACCTCGGGGAAGACCATCGGCGAGGACATGCAGATGGCTCGGCCCACCTACCTGCTGGCCGTGCCCCGCATCCTCAACCGCATCCACGACGGGGTGCAGGCCCAGATGGAGGAGCGGGGCGGGGTGGCCAAGGCGCTGTTCGAGATGGGCCTCGACGCGGCCAAGCGCCGCAGGCAGCTCGCGGAGGAGGGTGGCACGGATCTCTTGGCCAGCCTGCGGTTCCACCTCGCGGACCTCGTCGTCTTCCGCAAGATCAGGGCGAAGCTCGGTGGCCGCCTGCTGGGCGTGCTGTCCGGTAGCGCCACCTTGAACGCGGAGACCTGCTGGTTCTTCCACGACGTGGGCATCCCGGTCTTCGATTGCTACGGGCTCACCGAGACCTCGCCCGGCGTCACCATGAACAGCACGCTCGGTTTCAGGCCCGGCTCGGTGGGCCGGCCCATCGACGGCGTGCGGGTCCACATCGACCGCTCGAAGGGGGCCTGCGACGAGGACGGCGAGATCGTGGTCTACGGCCCCAACGTGATGAAGGGCTACCACGACAAGCCCGAGCAGACCGCGGCGGTGATGACCGCGGATGGCGGCTTTCGCACGGGGGACCGGGGCTACCTCGACTCGGACGGCTTCCTCTACATCACGGGGCGCATCAAGGAGCAGTACAAGCTCGAGAACGGCAAGTACGTCTTCCCCGCTTCTCTGGAGGAAGACATCCGCTGCGTGGTGGGCGTCGCCAACGCGGTGGTTTTCGGCGAAGGGCGGGCCTACAACGTGGGCCTGCTGGTGCCCGACCTGCCGGCCCTCGAGCGTTGGGCCGGCGAGCGCCGGCTGGAAGGCCAGGGCGAGGCCCTGCTCGGCCAGGCCGCGGTGCTGGCAGCCCTGGGGGCCGAGATCGAGCTGGAGCTGCGCAAGAAGTACGGCGGCTACGAGGTCCCCAAGCGCTGGGCCTGGCTGGGGGAGGACTTCACCCTCGAGGGGGGCACCCTCACCCAGACCATGAAGCTCAAGCGCCGCGTGGTGTACGAGCGCTACGCCGAGATCATCGCCGAGCTGTACTCGAAATAGAGAGCCCCGCTGGGACGAATCCCTGACGGCGTCCACGTGGCGCTGCCCGCGGGCCGCCGCGCGGCTGTCACCGACGCTCCGGAGCAGCCATCGCGGCGGCCCCTTTGTCCTGGGCCTTGCTCGCCAGAGTGCTGACCGCTATTCCCCTGATGCGCCGCCGGGAGTCTCCATGACCCACGACGACATCGAGGACTCCGTTACGGTCCCCAAGCCTTCGCCCCTGATTCCCTTCGCTGGCCTTCAGCTGATGGTGGCGGGTATCGCGCAGATCGCCACGGGCCTGCAGCTCATCGACCTCATCATGCCCTGGTGGCTGAAGCCGGTGCCCCTGCTCATGATCGTGCTCGGCGTGGCCACCGCCGGCGCGGGGGGCATGGTGGTGCGCACCCGCTTCTGGGCCGTGCTTGCCGGGCTCGGCCTGGTAGCCACGCAGGGCATGCTGTGCCTGCTGTGGGTCATCTACGCTGCCACCCACGGCTTCTTTTCGGCCCTCCCCGTCGTCTGCGGCTTCGCCTCCCTGGCCGCCTTGGTGCTGGCGCCCCTCGCCATCGGCCCCACGCGGCGCTTCTCCAAGGCGCGGGCGGCGTTGCTGCGGGACTGAAAGCACAGCCGCCGTGGCTCGCAGCCGCGTCAGACGGACCGCGTCATGCTACCGAGATCCGGCCCTTTGACCGGGATTTCCAAGGTATGGCCCAGCATCTCCCTGAACAGATCGACTTCCTCGTCGTAGGCTCCGGTTTCGGCGGTTCCGTAGCAGCGCTCCGCCTCGCGGAGAAGGGCTACAGCGTGCTGGTACTCGAGGCGGGCAGGCGCTGGCAGCCGCAGGATTTCCCATCCACCAACTGGAACGTGTTCAAGTTCGTCTGGGCCCCTCGGTTGGGTTGCACGGGCATCCAGCGCATCATGTTGTTGGACGACTTCATGGCCCTGGCGGGGGCCGGAGTGGGCGGCGGATCCCTGGTGTACGGCTGCGTGCTCATGGAACCCCTGGACGACTTCTACCAGGATCCCCAGTGGGTTGGGCTGGACGAAGACTGGAAGGCCACGCTCGAGCCTCGCTACCAGGAAGCCAAGCGCATGCTGGGCGTCTGCCCCACCCCCGACATCTGGGACGGCGACCGGCTCTTGAAGGACTACGCCGAGCAGATCGGGCGCAGCGAGCACTTCCGCACCACCGACGTGGGCATCTTCTTCGGTGACAAGCCGGGTGAGACCGTGCCCGATCCCTACTTCGGGGGCGAGGGACCGCCCCGTACCTCCTGCGACTTCTCGGCGGCCTGCATGGTGGGGTGCCGCACGGGTGGCAAGAACACCCTGGACAAGAACTACCTCTACCTGGCCGAAAAAAAGGGCGCGCGCATCGTGTCGGAGACCCTGGTCACGGGCATCCGGCCCGACGGGCAGGGGGGCTATGTCGTCGAGACCCGCAAGGGAAGCTCCCTCGTCAACCGGCGGCATCGCCGCTGGCGGGCCAAGAACGTCGTGCTCTCTGCTGGTGCGCTGGGCACCCTCGAGATCCTCTGGCGCTGCAAGGAGCGAGCGTGGTTGCCGTACATCTCGCCCGCGTTGGGCAGGAAGTTCCGCACCAACTCCGAGGTCATCTGTGGCGTGGAGTCCACCCGCAAGGACGTCAACTACGGCCAAGGCGTGGCCATCGCGTCGTACCTGCAGGTCAACGACCACACCAGCATCGAGTTGGTTCGCTACAACCCGGGCTCCGATGTCATGTCGGCCATCTCGGTGCCATTGGTGCCCGAAGGATCCTGGTTCACCCGGCCCATGAAGTTCCTGTGGAACTGCGTCAGCAAGCCCATGGACCTGCTGCGCACCCTCAATCCGTTTGGTTTTGCCAAGCGGACTGTCATCCTGCTGGTCATGCAGGTGCTGGACAACAGCCTGCATGTCGTCTTCGGCCGCAAGTGGTGGGCTCCCTGGAAGAGGGTGCTGTGCTCGAATGCGCCCGATGGCGCACCCGCCAGCTTCATCCCCGAAGCCAACGCCGCCGCCGCGGCTATCGCCAAGCGCAGCGACGGTATCGCATCCACGGCGTTCTCCGAGGTGCTGCTCAACCGGCCCGGCCCATCTGCTCGGTGGGTGCTCCATGGCCGACAGCCCAGAGCACGGCGTGGTGGACAAGCACGGCCGCGTGTTCGGGCACGCTGGCCTGTACGTCTGTGACGGCTCTATCGTCTCGGCCAACCTGGGGGTCAACCCTTCGTTGACCATCACCGCCCTGGCCGAGCACTGCATGGCCGCGGTGCCGGACAAAGTCGAGGAGGGCGCGGAATAGGGCCCCGTCGTGCTATTCGCTAGCATCGACCAACCTCGCACCCCGATGGCTCCATGCTCCTTCAGGCCTTGCTTTTCGTCACCGCCGGTTCGGCCTTCGAAGGCGTTCACATAGGTTCTACCTGGACTTACCACGACACCGGTGGCGATCCGAACAGCACCAAGGCCGATTGGTTCGAGCCCGCCTTCGACGACAGCGCCTGGTCCAAGGGCCCCGGGGCGCTGGGCTTCGGTGTCGTGGTCGACACGGACATCAACGAGCATGGTGGGCTGGTTTACTATTTCCGAACCAGCTTCGAGGTGGACGACGCTTCGGCGATCACCGACGCCTTCCTCGACATCGAGTACGACGACGGTGCCGTCGCCTACCTCAACGGCATCGAGATCGATCGCTGGGACATGCCAGCGGGCGCGGTCGATCACAACACTGGCGCCAGCGCGTCCACGGGCAGTGCCGTGCAGGTCACCGGCGTGACGGTCGATGTCGCCGACCTGGTGGACGGCACCAACGTGCTGGCGGTCGAGGTCCACCAGTGGAACACCAAGTCCAGCGACGTCTACTTCGACGCCCAGCTGTCGCTCTCGCCCCACATCCTGGCTGGGCCGTGGCTGCAGCAGCCCGCCGAAGACGGCATGGTCATCTCCTGGGAGAGCTACACCGCCTCGAGCTGCCAGGTCGACTATGGCGCCACGTCGTCCTACGGGTCCAGCGTCAGCGACGGCACGAGCAGTGCCATTCACTCCATCGAGCTCACGGGCTTGAGTGCGGACACCGAGTACCACTACCAGGTGAGCGCGGGGGGCTACAGCAGCGAGGACTTCACCTTCACCACGCCGCCATCGGCCTCGGCCACCGACATGGTGTTCGTCGCCTACGGTCTCTGGACGAGTC
>CAZVHW010000431.1:0-1036 GCA_964626835.1 uncultured Enterobacterales bacterium | reverse complement strand
GCAGCAACCCCGACATCCACGCCGAACTCGCCACGCTGATCATGGCCGAGGACCCCGCGGTGGTGTTCAACACCGGCGACCTGGTGTCGCGGGGCTCGTCCCAGGACGACTGGTACCAGCACTACTTCGCGCCGGCCTACGCGTACCTTCCTTGGGTGCCCACCGTGGTGGTCCCCGGAAACCACGAGAGCGAGCAGGACTACCCCACCACCTTGTACTGGGACTACCTGCCCTCGGGGGACGCCTCGGCCACCTACTGGTCCAGCGCCATGGGCCCCGCGCGTTTCTTGATGTTGGACTCCAACGATCCCGAGTTCAACGGGGAGACCGAGTACTGCCACGCCGACGGCGTGCTCACGTCCACCGAGTGTGATCACAGCATCGAGTGCGAGGACGGCTCGACCACCACCTGGACCTGCGATCCCGATCCCACCATCTCCACCCAGTACGCCTGGCTCGAGGGGGAGCTGTCCAGCGCTCCCGAGTCCTACCTGTTCGTGGTGGCGCATCACCCGGCCTACTCATCGGGATTCCACGCCACCAGCGAGCAGGTGCAGAACTTCGAGGCCTACCTGGCGCCGCTGCTCGAGTCCTACGGCGTCACCGCGATGCTCGTGGGGCACGACCACCGCTACGAGCGCAGCTACGCCTACGGCACCCACTACCTCACCCTCGGGGGCGGAGGCGCCGAGTTCCAGTCGGCCTGCACCGACCCCTCTGCGCCCCCCGACCGCTGCTCCAACGAGTACCAGCAGGCCCAGCAGGACACCTACTGCTACGGCGTCTTCGAGATCACCGGCGGAGAGGTCTGGCTGGACGTCTTCGACGAGACCGGGACCGCCATCGAGGCGGCCTCCGTCCTGCTCACCAACGACCCGCCCACCATCACCGTGGACGATCCCGATGGTGTCTGTGACACGGTGGACGAGGAGATCGGTATCGTCTACACTGCCGCGGACAGCGACAGCGACGGCAGCATCTCCTTCCATCTCGACACCGACGACGCAGACTGCGACGGCACGCTGCTGGTGGATGG
>CAZVHW010000430.1:5853-7040 GCA_964626835.1 uncultured Enterobacterales bacterium | reverse complement strand
CCCTGGAAGTCCTCGTCAGTCTCGCCATCGCAGTCGTTGTCGAGATCGTCGCAGATCTCCTCCGCGCCGGGGTGGATGGAAGCGTCGTCGTCGTTGCAGTCTTCATCGGACGTGAAGCCATCTCCGTCCGCATCGACGATCTCGGTGCCGGGATCGGTGTCCGTGGTGGAGTCGTCCTTGGTGCGGCACGCGGAGGCCAGGACCAGCAGGCAGAGCAAGGGGAGGCGGAGGTTGGACATGATGACTCCGGAGCGGTGCGCAAGGGCGTGGTCCGCAGACATTCTACGACAATTCCATTCTCGCCGCGATGACCATCTCTACGCCCTGGCCGACTCCCGGCCAGAGTCCAGCACGAACAGGCAGCTCGAGCGTGTGCGTTTGACCATCTCGTCGCACCAGGAAAGGTCCATGGGATCGCGCGCCAGGCCGAACAGGCACAGGTCGCCCACGGGTCCCCGCCGGATCACGTCGTGCAGCTCACCGACCGCCACCACGCGTTTCACGCTCTTGGGGAAGCGCGCCAGGTCGCAGAGCTGGTTCAGGAAGCCACGGGCGTTTTTTTCATCCGATCCGTCGGGGACCACCGTGATGACGCGGAGCGTGCCCTTCCAGCGGCGCCACAGGCGGAACCCCATGAGCAGCAGCAGGTTGAGGTTGCCGTGTCCGAAGGCGTCGTGGGCGTCCCAGCTGTCGGCGGCGGCCCGCACGAAGATGTGGATGTCCCGCCTGCGTCCCAGCTCGGCGGTGGGGTGGGAGCCGTAGAGGACCACCCCCATTGGGATGGACAGGGCCGTGCGGATGGCCCGCACCAACTCTGGCCGGATTTCTCCCTGCAGCAGGCGGGCGAAGACCAGGTTGGGCTTGAAGAAGGCGCCCTGGAGGGCCATCAGCGCGGCCTCGAAGCGGAACCCTCCCGCGGGGACGTGGACCACGGTCCAGGAGGCGAGGGCGTTGTTTTCGCGCATGGTGAGGCCGATGCGCTCCAGGCGAGGTCGCAGCTCCTGGGGTGTCATGGGGGGGGTCAGGCCCACCAGCTTGACGGTGCCTTCTGGTAGCAGCAGCTCCATGAGGAGGCTGTAGGAGCCTCGCAGGTTCTCGGGGTCGCGCACGGGGACGACGAAGTGCGGCTTCCACGCCCGGACGTTGTTCATGTCCTCCGCGGTGACGTGGGCCGCGGCCCACTCGGC
>CAZVHW010000430.1:2096-5843 GCA_964626835.1 uncultured Enterobacterales bacterium | reverse complement strand
GCCGATGAAGATGCTCGAGCGCACGTCATCCTTGGTGCGGTCGTCGTTGCGGGTGCGGCGTCCGATGAACGCGTACAGCCCCAGCACCACCGCCACGGAGATCAGGCTGACCACCGGCGCGATGATGAACATGGAGACCAGGCAGCCCACCAGCCCGATGGCCGGGACCACCAGGGGTACCTTCATGGTGGGCCGGTAGCTCACCAGCCCCAGCTTGCCCTCGATCAGCACCACCACGTTGATCATGCAGTAGGTGATGAGGAAGAACATGGTGACCACGGGTGCGATGGCGTTCAGGTCGCGCACCATGACGCAGGCCAGGGTCAGCACGCCGGTGACAGCCATGGCGTTGCGGGGCTCTCCCTTGCTGATGCGGGCCATCTGGTCGGAGAACGGCACGATGCGGTTCTGGCCCATGGCCATCAGGATGCGGGGTCCCCCCACCAGCCCCGCCAGCGCAGACGAAGCCGTGGCCCCCAGCAGGCCGAGCAGCACCAGGGGCGGGAAGAAGGACTTGTCGATGACGTGGGTGTAGTTGCCAGACAGCTCCTCGAGAGTGCCGGTGCGGGCCGCCCACACGGCCACGGCGATGTAGATGATGCTGGACAGGCCGATGGCCCACATGGTGCCCACGGGGATGGCTCGGCGGGGGTCCTCGAGGTCACCGCTCATGTTGGCACCCGCCAGGATGCCCGTCGTGGCCGGGAAGAACACCGCGAAGACCATCCAGAAGTCTGCGCCTTCGAAACCGGTCTCGGGCGAGCCCGCGTAGTCCCCCCACCAGTCGATGGCCACGGGCTCCTGGAAGGGAGCGGAGCTGGCGAAGATGGACACGAGGGACAGGGCGATGGCGCCCATGATGAAGTACTGGGTCTTGAAGGCCAGGTCGGCGCTCCTGAAGGCGATGCCGAACAGCACGGCGAGGACCACCAGGTCCACCAGCAGCGGTGGCAGGCTGGGGATGACCCAGAGCAGCCCCTCCCGGAAACCGAAGATGTACATGGCCACGCCCAGGGGGCGCGTGAGGTAGAGCGGGATGCCGATGGCACCGCCTACCTCGAGGCCCAGGGACTTGTTCATGATCGCGTAGGGGCCGCCGGGGCCGATGCGCGTGTTGGTGGCGATGGACGAGAGGGAGAGGCCCGTGCAGGCCGTGATGGCCAAGCCCAGACCCAGGATGATCAGCGCCCCGCCCAGCCCGGCGTTGCCCACCACCCAGCCCACACGGACGTACAGGATGACGCCCAGGATGGTGAGCAGGGTGGGGGTGAACACACCCGTGAACGTGCCGAAGCGAGTGGCGGGTTGTTCGTGCTCGACGACGGCCTGTGACATGCGGACACGGTAGCAGTCGCGGGTCGGCTGTCAAGATACGGTCCCTCTGACAAGGGGCTCTCGAGATAGCATGGCCTCTTCGGGCTATGCCTTTCCACCATCGGGAGCGTCCGTGAAACCACGAGCCCCACAACTCCACCCGGTGACGGGGTGAGTCCGCTCAGGGGGCGGCCCCGCGCGCTCCTCGGTTGGGGCCTGGCCTTCACGGCCGGGTTGGGTGCGCTCGCGGCGGCTGGGTTGTCCCACCATCCCTTGTTCCCCTGGATCGATCCGGTTCGGACCCTGTCCGCAGACTGGACCCGCCCTTGGCTGGTGGCCCTACCCTTGGCCGTGGCCTTGGTCCCTGCTTCCCTCGCCAGGGTGGGCTGGCGCCACTTGCCGCACAAGCTGCTCACGGCGCTCTGCTTGCTCCCGCTGGTCGCCTATGTGCTGCTTCCCTCCCACATCCACGAACACTCCCTCGAGCCGTCCGTGGCGGGAGTCCCCGGCGTGTCGGCGATGGTAGACGGCGCCCCCCGACAGGCTCAGTGGCAGGACGACCTGGCCATCATCACGCCGTGGTCCGGGCTGGCGCGCCTGGTCCGCAGCGAGGCGACGTTGGCGGCGGTAGCGCACGGCATCGTGGCTTCGGGCGAGGCCGACCTGGTCGTCCGTGGGGATCTCGAACCCGATGCCGCGGAGCGCCGGGGGCGGGTGCGCGGCGTGTTGTGGGCGGGGTACCCCGCGCTGCTCGCCTTCTACCTCCTGCAGCACCTGCTGTTGTTACCCCTGCTGCCCACCATCTTCGCAACGGTGTTCCTGAAACGAACCCCACCCGCCTGGCTCCGTCTACTGGTCTGGCTTCCCCTGGTGCTGCTCCTCTTGCTACCTCCCGTCGCCAATCTCTGCTTCCTCGTGGGGAGCTGGGCCCTCGGCCTGCCCGAAGCGGCGCGTGATTCCACGGGAGCCTGGCAGGTCATCGGAGCCGTGTTGGGCGTTGCGGGTCTGGCCTTCGCCTCGGCCTGGCTGCTTGTCGGGCGAGTGCCCCGCGTTGACGGACCTCGAAGCGGGGCGATGGCCGCCGGGATGGGAGCGCTCCTGGTGCTTTCGCCCGGCTGCGAGGGTCCGGTCGGTGCGGGGGGGCCGGATCTGCCGTTCCCGACAGAAGGGGACGGCCTTCATCTGGCCAAGCCGACGGCCGACGCCGTGCAGCCGGACATCGTCCTGGTGCTGCTGAACGGTGTATGGCGCACGACCTCGTCGTCCGCCAACCCGGAGGAGGCACTGGTCGAGGGGATCGGGCGGGAGCCGTCGCTGCGTTTTCGAAACGCCTACGCGGCCTCCCCGAGCGCCTTTCCCAGCGCTGCATCGCTGCTGACAGGGCACTACCCGTCGAGCATCCCCGCTTGCGGCGTTCCTTCCACTTCTCGGCCCGATGCGGATCTTCCGTGGTGTGTGTCCGTTCCCTCGAGCCGGCATGCCATCCCCGACGTGGCGGCACTGTATGGCTACCGTACGGCCCTGGTGCGCGGCAGCTTCCCCGGCGCCGCCGCGTTCGACGCCCGCTTCCAGCAGGTTGAGGTGGTCGAGGAGACGTCCTTGGCGGGTCTGGCGGCCGCGCAGGATGCAGCGGACCGCTGGTGGGGTGGCGTCAGCGACGCCCCTCGGTTGATGGTCGTGGCCCACACCGTCGTGGGCAGGGAGGAGCTGGCACCGCCCGAGGGGGTCCACCGCCCAATCTCCGGCAAGCGGGTGGTGCTGCTCCAGCCACTGCGATCGGGCAGCAACGGTCCTGCGATGCCCGAAGAGCACGGTGAGGCGGACGAGAAGGTGCTGGAGCAGATCCGAGGGCATGTCCAGAGCGCGGGCGCCATGCTCGGTCCCTGGCTCGAGCGGATGCTCTCGGGGAGCGAACGTCCCACCTGGGTGATCGTCACCTCGGCCGCGGGGTTCGACGTGAGCGCTCCGGCAGGGTGGCGGCCGAGCTTCGGCGCGAACCCCATCGTGCAGGAGACCACGGTTCACGTCCCGCTGCTGTTCTTCCACTCCTCGGGCTGGACCCGCGAGGAGCCCGTGAGACACGTCGTGGAGCTCATCGATCTCTGCCCCAGCTTGTTAGCGCTCGCTGGGGCGCAGCCTCCTGCAGGCATCTTCGGCGAGGACCTGTTCGATCTGCCCCCCGGTGAGGACCCCGAGGCCTTGGCCTACATGGAGCACGGCGACATGCTCTACCTTCGAAGAGGGCGGTTCCTCTACGGCTACCGCGCGATGGTCCACTACACGACCGTGCTGGACCCCCAGCTGACCACCTCGCTGCTCCAGGCCGATCCCGACGACAAGGGATTTCATCTCCACGACGTGGCCGCCGACCCCACCCAGCAGCGTGAGCTGAAGCTGGAGAGTGGAGGAGCGCCCACCGAGACCATGCGCCAG
>CAZVHW010000430.1:0-2086 GCA_964626835.1 uncultured Enterobacterales bacterium | reverse complement strand
TGCTGATCGCGGCGCGCCTCGCTGCGACGGGCGCCGAGGACGGGGGGCTCACCCAGGAGCAGCTCTGGGAACTGCGGATGACGCCCCGGGAGGGGTACTGGTAGGGATCAGAACGCGCTCTCGCTCCCCACGCTGGCCACGCCGTCGGAGCCCAGGGTGGTGGGGTTGAAGTCGATGGGGGTCGAGCCCACCCACAGATAGTCGAAGGACGCGCCCGGGCTGCCCGAGCAGGCGAAGGTGCTCAGCCCGGCGCCCGCGATGTCGAGGCTGGCGCTGACCGAGCCCTGCTCGCTGCCGCTGACGTAGAACGCCAGGTCGGTGCCGTCGTAGTACAGGCCGATCCGCACCAGGCTGCTCATGGACGTGATGTTTCCGAGCTCGAGCAGGTAGCTGCCCGTGTAGTGTGAGCTCGGGGCGCTGGTGTTCTCGACGATGGCTTCCTGGCCGCCTGAGTGGGCGACGCCGTCGTAGTCGTTCGAGCCGCTGGCCGTGATGAAGCTACCGCCCGAGTCTCGCAGCATGGGCCCGATGGTGTCGTTGTCGTACATCAGCCCGTAGATCTCGACGTAGATGGGGGTCTCGAGGTCCACCAGGCCGTCCTGGAGCTGCAGGAAGTAGTCCATGTTGGTGGAGTCGGTGTCCAGCGTGCCTCCGCTGGTGCTCCAGGAGAAGCTGGGGGTGCCCCAGGAGCTGTTGTAGTGGGTGTCGTACCAGCTCGAGCTGGTGGCATCGAAGCTGTCGTAGTGCCAGGCGAAGGACTTGCGCTCGGTGTCGGTGTTGCCGTAGGTGAGCGTGAAGTCCGTGGTGGCGCTCGCGTCGAGGTTGGGCACAGTGACCCAGACCGAGGTGCTGGCCGTGTCCAGCGTCATGGTCTCGACCCAGTAGTCCATGAGCGGGCCGTCGTGGGTGAAGAAGCGCAGGTCGGCGCCGTCGCCCTCGAGCTTGGCCGCGGTGATGAGCGTGGCGGTGTCGAGCACCACCTCGACCTGGTGGTCGGTGAGGGTGGTGGCGGTGGTGTTCTCGATCTCGAGGTCCATGCGGTAGGCCCAGCCGCCGCCCACGGTGCCGAAGTCGCAGTATTCCTCGTAGGCCGTGGCGGTGCTGTCGAACAGCCAGAAGTAGTCCGAGTCGGTCGGGGCGCCGTCCTCGAGGACCTCGAGACAGCTGGTGGCGGCGCAGGTGGCGTCGCTGCCCATGACGCCGTTGTCGCTGGCACCGTCGCAGTCTTCATCCGTGCCGTCGCAAGTCTCGGTGGCGCCAGGGCTGATACCCGCGTCGCCGTCGTCACAGTCCGTGTCGTCGCCGACGTAGCCGCTGGGAGCGTCGCAGGCGACGTCGGTGCTGCTGGCGTCACCGTAGCCGTCGCCGTCGGCGTCGAGGTACCAGGTCGCGGCGTCCAGCGCGTCGTCTTCGTCCACGGTGCCGTCGCAGTCGTTGTCCTCGCCGTCGCAGTGCTCGTCCGCTGCGGGGTTGTCCGAGGCGTTCAGGTCGTCGCAGTCGGTGTCGTCGGCCACGTAGCCGCTGGGCTGGTCGCAGGCCGTGGTGCCGTAGCTGCTCGCGCCGTAGCCGTCGCTGTCGGCATCGATGTACCAGCTGCTGGCGTCGGTGACGCTGGCGTCGTCGTCGTCCGTCAGGCCGTCGCAGTCGTTGTCGGCCCCGTCGCAGACCTCGCTGGCGCCGGGGTTGACCGCGGCATCCCCGTCGTCGCAGTCGGTGTCGTCGCCCACGTAGCCGCTGGGAGCCGAGCAGGAAGTGTCGCTCGCGCCGGAGTCGCCGTAGCCGTCGCCGTCGCCATCGGCGTACCAGGTGGAGGTGCCGGTGACACCGGAGTCGTCGTCGTCCACGTCGCCGTCGCAGTCGTTGTCCAGCCCGTCGCAGATCTCGCTGGCGCCGGGATTGACGGCCGCGTCGCCGTCGTCGCAGTCGCTGTCGTCGCCGACGTAGCCCGAGGGTGTGGAGCAGGCCGTGTCCGTGCTACTCGCGTCGCCGTAGCCGTCGCCATCGACGTCCGCATACCAGGTGGAGGCGTCGGTTGCGTCGTCCTCGTCCGTGGTGCCGTCGCAGTCGTTGTCGGCCCCATCGCAGA
>CAZVHW010000429.1:0-7043 GCA_964626835.1 uncultured Enterobacterales bacterium | reverse complement strand
GCCCCAGAATCATCTCGGCCCAGCAGGGCTCGAGCGTCCGCCACCTCGCCCGCGCGGAGACAGGCGACGCCGGTCGCCAGGGGATCCGCACCCGCGGACGCCGCGTCCAGCGGAGACAGGCAGTCGCGAGGCGAGCCCCCGAGGGACCCGTAGACCGAGGACAGCGCCAGTCCGAGCGCATCGCCCCCACTCGAGGCCCGCGACTCAGCGTCCAGGTCCAGTTCGATCCGCCGGAGGTCCGGGGTGGACGGCGGAATCTGAATGCACAGGGGGGTGCCGGGAAACAACTCGGCACCCGTCAGACGCGTGTCGATGTCCAACGGCACGACCGTGGTCGTCCCGTCGGCCCCTCTCAAGGTCAGCCGGTCGGGCAGGAGCCGCTCGAGGATCCCGCGACGGGAACAAGGCAGCCCGGAGCCCGAGGGGCCCCACGGGTCGGGGCGCGGGGGATAGTCCATGAAATCGCGAAAACGCGCCGGGGCATACGCGGGCCAAGCCCGCCGCACCAGCACGGCGCCATCGCCGTCCACCGTGCCACGATGCCGCATCAGCGTGTGGTTCCCCTTCTGTATGCTCGGATCTATCGAAGAAGCCTCGGCACCCCGAAAACGCACGGTCTGGCCCAGCACCGAGGCCGTGAGATCCCTGTCGTCCCTGGTCAGCACCCGGGCGTGTGTCCAGCCTGGTCCCAGCTCGGCCACACGGCCCTGGTCGAGCATCGTGGGCAGCGCGTGCTCGAGCTCGACCAGGCTCATGGAGTCTCGACGCCCCACTCGGAACAGCCATCCCGTGTCACCACGTCCAAACGACACGGAATCGTGGAACCGAAGATCCCAGCCGGACCAGGAAGACAGCACGTGGTTGAGATAGGCGAAGCTCTCCGGCTCCTCGGTGATCCACAGGAAGTACTCGTTGGGCGCCTGATCGGCGTAGGGCGCGTCCAACGGGTCGATCGCGGCAGACAGATGCTCTCGGTACAGCATGTACCGCCACCAGTCGCTCTCGATGGGGGTGGGGGTGTGGCGACCGTCCAGCACCGACAGGAACGGCACGGCGCCGCGGTGTCGCTCTCCGACGATGGCCAGGACGTCTTCGAGGGGGGGGCGGCCCGGCAGCGGCGCCGCCGCGGTGCTGGGCAGGAGCCGGTGGGGAAGCCTCCAGACGAAGTACTCTCCGACATTGAGGATGGGAGCCTGCGTGAGCGGCAGCTCGCGGAGGGCGGGCCACCGTTCCAGTGCCTTCCACCCCGCCGCTTGCCAGGCTCCCACGACACTCACGGCCACCAGGAAGACTCGCCCAGCCCTGGGCCAGCCCTCCACCCAGCTGCAGGCAACAGCCGCAGCGAAAGGCACGAGAAGCAGGACGTAGCGCACGTTGGTGTCCGTGACGCTCGTGGTGATGACGATGCTCCCGATGAGCGTACCGACGGCCATCAGCTGCCGACGGGTTCGCTGACGGTCCATCAGGATCCAGACCGCGCCCGCCGGGATCAGCAGGAACGCGAGCCAAAAGAAGGAGGAGACGGCCTCGAGATACCAGACCAAGCTCGCTTGGGCTTGCGTGCCGAACATCACGAAGTACTTGTGGGCCAACAAGGGCATGAAGACCACGTACAGAGGGGCCGCGAGGCCCGCCATCAGCCACACGGAGGCGGCTCCGTACATGGCTGGAGCCCACGCCGACCAGCGACGCGCCAGGGACCAACACGCGGCCAGCCCCGCGACGATCATCGCCCACCACAATGCCGAGAAGCCCGCCAAGCTGGCCACCCGCCATGCCACGTGCTGGGTTGTCATCAGCGCGATCACCGACAGACCGAACGGCACCGCCAACAAGACCGCCAGGCCGACCAGGGGACGAGCGCGCCCGCCCACCCCGGCGTCACGCCAACCCCTCCACAGGGCCTGGGCATGACCAGGAGCACCGGGGCGGCCACGAACAGGGCGAAGTTCCAACGAGTGAACAGCCCAGCTGTGGCACACAAGGTGAAGCCCAGGACCTTCGTGGGGCGACGAAAGCCGTGGCTGTCCTGCAGAAAGAGCACCGCCCAAACCAACCAGGCGGTGCTCGGCAGCTCCAGAAAGTAGATGCGCCCGTAGCCCAGCAGTGGAGGCGAGGTGGCCCCCAACAGCACGGCGACCCAGGCCGCACGCGGACCCGCGCTCCGCCAAACGAAGAGCCAAAGGCCTACCACCAGCAACACCTGGAACAAGGCCAACGACCCCGAGGCGGCGCGGTGGGAGTCCCCAAGGAAGAAGTAGGACACGGCCGTGACCATGTAGGTCAGAGGAGGGTAGTACAGGCTCCGGTCTTCACCGTCGGCGAGCTGGCCTGGCGCCGCAGGAAGCAACACCTCTGGCAGGGACTCCTCTCCGAGCAGCGCCCTGTGGATGCGCAGAGCCCCCAGGTTGTGGATCGCTTCGTCCGAGGCGCGGATCCAGCCGTTGTCCTGAACCCACAGCGCGTGCAGCGCGACCAGGGCGAGGCAAAACACCGCCAGCCCCAGCCACGCACGCACCCCGGGCGCCCGCACATCGACGGTGCTGCGTGGGGATGGCGTCATGGACCGACCTCGGCGGTGAGCTTCACGCCAACCGTATCTCCCCGCAACGCGCACAACCCACAAAGGGTTCGAACACGGTGAGGGGGCACCCAAGGACACATGCGTTAGATCGTCCGTTCTCCGCCTCTCGGCCGACGAGGGTCCAGGCTCCCCACTCCGGGTGACCGCGGTACCCACGGCGGCGAACCCACGAGGAATCACGAAATGCGCTCCCTCTCGTATACGATCGTCCTGGCAGCACTCACGGCATGCAGCCAATCCGATGCCCCCGCGGTGGCCCCAGCGCCCGAACCGGCAGCCACGACCGCCGTCGCCGAGGCACCCGCCCCCGCGCCCGAAGAGCCTGCCCCCGCCGAACCGTCCCAAGACAAGGACAAGAAGCCCAGCTGCTCGAGCGACGCCGACTGCAGTGACGGCATGGCCTGCTGCTTCGACCCCGACGCTGCTCCGGACGATCCGAAGGAAGGGAAGTGCGTGCCAAGCTGCACCGACGACCCGGAAGGCGCCGAACCGGCCCCAGAGCCCGAGCCCGAGTCCGAGCCCGCTCCAACCGAATAGGTCGAACGGCCGATCCCGCGCTAGAACCCACCACCGGGCAGTCGCTCGAAGGCCAGGGTCCAAGCGAGCATGGAGCGCCAGCTACGCCAATCGTAGGCGATACCCATGCTGAGCGTGTTTTCGTGTGTACAAGCACAAGAAGCCAGCCGCACCCGCTCACGAACCCGTTCGGACCGCGGATCACGCCAGAGCGCGCCGAGGTCGTAGCCATTCTGCCGCAGGTTGCCCATGGGAGCATCGAGCAGCTCGCAGGGCCAGAGTGTACCGTCGGCCCTGATCACCGCTGACAACTCCCCCGCGCGGCAGGGTACGATCCGCCGCTCCTCCCGCAAGGTGCGCGAGATGACCCCCCGGCGGACGGCGTTCTTGGCTCGATTGACGCGAGCACCGAGAAATCCGGTGGTGTCCGTCCAAGCGCGGTTGCGTGCCTGGGCACGAGCCTCCAGCCTGACAGCGAGGGCCTCGTAGGCCTCGAGCGCAGGCTCGATCAGGCTGGGGTCGCGTGGGCTGCCGCGCACCAAGAAGGGAGCCCAGCTCTGAACATCGAGCTCGTCCAACAGTTTGCGCTCCAGCTCCTCGAGTTGGTCCTGGTTGGCCTGGGAGACAACCGTGATGACCCCCGTGACGAGATCGTCGTGACGGCTGGCCCTCTCCCGAAGGCCCTCGACGGTCCGCAACGCACGCGCGTACAGACCCGGTACGCCACGGATGGCATCGTGCCGATCGGCGAGACCGTCCAGGGACACGTTGACGCTCAAGGTGACGCCCTCGGGCAGCATGAGCATCAACTCGTCGACGGTCGCCAAGATGGATTCCGTACGCCCCCCATTCGTGGGAATCGCGAGCACCGCGGGCCGGGCGCCGCGCGCATAGGCCGCGGCGACGATGGCCAGATCGGAGCGCAGAAAGGGCTCGCCGCCTGTCAGAATCACGAAGTACAGGCGGGGGAGATTGGCCGCGATCGCTGCCAGCTCCCAGGTCTCGAGGTCGCGGTCCTCGAAGGCGGGGCCGCGCCAGGCGTGATCGAAGCAGTGTGCGCAGAGCGCATCGCAGCGCGAGGTGACGAACTGGCAGAGCAACTCAGGCCCCCGGCCTCTGCGCCGCACGAAGCGGCTGGCCAGTCGCACGGCGTGCCTGCCGTCGAGCAGCTGCATTCCGAGCCGACGACCCAACATCATCCCAGCTCCCCCAGCCATGCGAAGATGCCGGAGACCGCGCCGACCAAGGTCACGGGGTAGAGCGTCCCGCGCAGCGCCAGGTGAGCCGTGGCGTCGCACCACCCTTGGTCGCGCCGCGCCTCGGCCAGCTCCCGCCGCAGGCAGAAGGCCAGCGTGCCCCAAGCCGCCGCCCCGAAGGGCCAAGCCGGGGGAAGGGGTACACTGGCCAACCCCAGCAGCGAGCAGGCCATGGCGAGAGCCTCGCGTGGATGGGTGCTGCCGTGGCCTCCCATGCGACCCACGCCGTGGCGAAGCAGGGTACGGGTCCAGTCCCGGCTCTTGCGAAAGTCGTTGCGCGCAAGGGACACGATGGTGAATCGATGCAGATGGGCTGCGCGAGCCTGGGTCATCTGCAGTACCAGGCCCCCGCTGTCCGCAATTCGGTAGCCCAGCTCCATGTCCTCGACGGTGGCCCCGCCGAACCGCTCGGCGTCAAAGCCGCCAAGGTGGGAAAACACGGAGCGCTCGATGGCGCCATATCCAGTCCAGAACCAGGCGATATCCACACCCGACGCGAGATGTCGGTGCCGAACGGACCGGTCCTTGACCCGCGAAGCCAGGCCGAGTCGGGGAGCGCAGGGTGCGTAGACCCCCACTGCAGCGACGGCTTGACCCGCCTCGAGCGGAGCCAGCAGTCGCGCCAGGCTGCCCGGCTCGATGACAACGTCTGCATCCACGAAGACGAGCCGCCGACCCTGCGCGGAGGCGGCCCCCAGGTTGCGCGCAGCGGCCGCTCCACGTCGCCCCGGAGGCAGATGAAGCACCGTTGCGCCCGCCGTGAGGGCCATCTGGGGGCCCCTGTCACTGGAATGATCGTCCACCACGATGAGCTCGTCCCCCGGCCTCAGCTCGGTACGAAGCGCCGCGAGGCAGGCCTCGAGGGTCCCGGCGCCATCGCGCACGGGCACCACCACACTGGTCGCGCACTCAGCTGACGCCATCGAGCACGAACCTGCGAGCCAGGGCCAGGGCACGAGAGACACGCCTGGAGGGAGGCGGAGAGACGAGCAGACGTACGGCCGCGGCGGGTCGGCCATAGAACCGGCGGACACCGGCGCGGATGACAGCCTCTTGCTCGGCCGTCGTCATGGCGTCCGGGGTGACGGGGCGGCCGTAGTAGCTCCAACGAGACTCGTCGTCGGTGGCGAGGCCCCGGAGGCGGTAGTCCCGTGCCATGGCGGAGCCTGGGTAGGCCATGGCCCGCACGAAGGACGCCAAGGTGAGTGGCAACGCCAGCGCCAGCTCGATGGAAGCCTCGGCCTGCCGGGACGACTCGCCGGGGTAGCCGATCTGGAAGCGGGCCCCCACTTCGATTCCGGCGGCGTGGGCCAACTCCGCACTTCGGACAACGGCGGCCTGGGTCACGACACGGCCCTTGGCGTAGGTACGAACATCCGAATCCCCACTCTCCACGAGCATCAGCAGGCGGCGACAACCCGCCTCGCGCAGCCGAAGGAAGCGCTCGGCGTCCAGGTCGAAACTGTCCAGGTACATGGACCAGGAGAGGAACGGGCCCTCAGCGGCGAGATCCTCGAGCAAGCCGTCGGCTCCCACGCCCTCTCGGGCGAAGATCGGCATGTCGTCCATGTAGCCGAGGCTGCGGATGCCTTGTTTGTCGACCAGCGCCCGCTGCTCCAACAGCAGCTCCGCCACGTCGCGAAGCCTGCCTCCACCCGTCCGAGTCATCGAGCAGCTCGCGCAGGCGCGGGCACAGCCCACGGACGTAAGGGAGGTGGCGAAGGGTCGCGCACCAAGAAACATCATGTTCGGCTGGTAAGCCCGCCAGTCCACGCGCTGCACGTGGCGATGAACCCAGTCCTGGTCGTGGGACTGGCCTTCGCCACGTGAGGGGACGACCCGACCACCAGCCATGCCCTCCTCGATCCAGCCCGGCAGGCTGCCTTCGGCGGGTCCGACGAAGACGGCGTCCAGCTCCGGCAGCTCATCGAGCAGCCTTTGTTGATGCAACGTGGCGTGTGGGCCGCCCACGACCACCCGCGTGCCGATGGGCAGGGCGGCCCTCAGGGCCGCCACCAGGCGGCGAGCGGCGGGCCACAGCGCCGTCTGTACGCCGACACCCACGATGCTGGGATGCCAAGCCGAGATCGCCCGCAGCTGGCTGGCCAGGTCGCGACCATATCCTTCCTCGACCGCCGTTCCGTGGCCACGCTGGTCAAGGGTGGTGGCCAGGAAATGCAGCCCGAGCTCTGGCAGATGCCCCTGACCGGTGACGTCCCGCCCGCCCGGACGCGGCGCCGTGGCCCCCAGCGCCGCGTAGGACCACGGGGGACTGCAGAGGACGATGCGCTGACCCGCACGACCCGCCAAAGCGCTCTCCTGCCGGCCCATCGCCGAGTGGGGACCGGGATAGGATATACCGTTCACCACCCACTCGCCGCTGGGGCGGGTGGGCCGACCGGCACGGAGTACCAGCCCATGAAGCATCCAGTGGTGGTGATCGGAGCGGGTGCCGCCGGACTCTTCGCAGCCTGGCGCCTGCGGCTGCACGGCCTCTCCGTCAAGGTCGTGGAAGCGCGCAGCGAAAACGGGGGGCTGCTGGCATCGATGACGGTGGGCTCAACTCCGCTGGAGCTCTTCTACCACCACTTCTTCGTGGGCGACCTCCTCCTGTTGGACACCCTGGACCGGCAAGGAATCCCAGCGGACTGGAGCATCACTCGCACGGGCTACGTGGGACAGAAGCA
>CAZVHW010000428.1:0-7053 GCA_964626835.1 uncultured Enterobacterales bacterium | reverse complement strand
AAGGTCATAGGTTCGAATCCTATACCGCGCGCCACCTCCCCCCCTGCCTCTCGCACGCCTGGCCATGACTTCCACCGCGCTGTTGTTCGCACTGCTGTTCCATGGCCTGCCCGCCACGGCCCAGGTCCCCCTCGACCCGTCCTACGGCGCGTCCACCACCCGCGAGCGCCTGGGGGGCGACTTCGGCCTCGGGGGCTGTCTGGGCTACCCTACCGGCATCACCGGCAAGCTCTGGCTCGGGTCCGACAATGCGGTGCAGTTCTCGTTCGGTGGGGGCTGGGGCAGCTTCAAGGACATCGCGGCAACCGCCGACTTCTTGGTCCACTTCCGGCCCATCAACGTCGAAGGCGACGACTTTTCCCTTCCCCTCTACGCGGGAGGGGGCGTCAAGACCGACGTGGACTGGTCCTTACCCGGAGGGCAGCTTCTACTGGGCCCGCGCGTGGTCATCGGAGGTACCGTGCTCGTCCCCACGCTCCCCGTGGACATCTACCTCGAGATCGCTCCCACCGTGTACGTGTACCAGTACTTTGGCTGGGTCATGGATGGCCAAATAGGTGCCCGTTATTACTTCTGACCTTCCTGTCGCCCCAGCATCGTCATGGCATCGCACAACGCAAAGCACAGAGCCCACTCGCCCCGCGCGGCCGAATAGCACGGGGAGTACGCGTGAACATTACGTTCTGGGGGGTTCGAGGGTCCATACCGGCACCGGGAAGTGGGACCACCCGCTACGGCGGCAACTCCTCCTGCGTGGAGATCAACGCGCCCGGCGCACCCACACTGGTGCTGGACTGCGGCACGGGTGCGAGGCAACTCGGGCACGAGCTCCTGGGCAGGCCGTCCCGCGAGCTCATCCTGGGCTTCACCCACTTCCACATCGACCACACCCTGGGCTTTCCTTTCTTCGGGCCGATCTACGCCCCGTCTTTTGATGTCGAGATCCTGCTCCCAGGTCACGACGAGGCAGAAGCCCGGGGCTTGCTCAAGCAGTTCCTCAATGGCATCTTCCATCCCTTGCGGCTGCCCGACATCCCCGCACCCGTCCGTTACACCACGATGCTCCCGGGGCGCGCCCGCGAGGTTGGTCCCTACCGAATCACCGCGGTCTCGCTGAACCATCCGGGCGGGGCTTGCGGCTACCGGGTCGAGCACGGTGACTTTGGGCTCGGATACTTCACCGACACCGCGCCTTTTGCCTCTCCGGGTGAAGGCGTGGCGGCGGGAAAGCGGCCCACCAAGGCCGAGAAGCGCATCATCGCCGCTCTCGAGGGTCTCGACCTGCTGGTCTTCGACACCATGTTCACCCGGGAAGCGTATCTCGAGAAGATGGGGTGGGGTCATTCCTACCCCGAGTACGCCGTTGCGCTGGCGCGAGCTGCCAGCGTCCCGCTGTTGTATCTGTTCCACCACGCTCCGGAAGCCACCGATCCAGTCCTGGATCAGCTGGCCGAGGTGTGGGCCGACAGCAGCGAACCCGTCGTCCGCTTGGCTCGAGAAGGAGGCAACGTGGACCTCGAGGGGTGAGCTCCTGGATCGACGAGAGCCTCGTCCTGAGCGAGCTTGCGGGAGTCGTGCTCCTGCTGGTGATGGCGTGGATCGTGGTGATCAAGAACCAGCTGTGGCAGCACTGGCTGCGGCTGCGATACCAGCCCGCCTTGGAGCACGTCGCTGGCCAGTTGCAGCTTCGTGAGCAACGTAGCTGGCGTGCCCGACTCGAGGCCCGAGGGCGAAGAGGCTCCGTCAAGCTCAGCGTGCAATGGCGCGCCGGCGTGGGCCCTCACAAGCTCCTGATCCGCGCCAAGCGCCGCTTCAAACGCCGCAGCTGGGTGGGGGCGCCCGATACGCCACCCAGCGAGCTGGTCCGGCACGCCGAGAGGCTCGTGAACGAACTCTAGGCGCCTGCAGCTTCCAGTTCGCGGGCGGTGTCCCGCATGGCGGCTTGCTCGGTGGCGTGGGTGCGCAGGCGATGGAGGACCTGATCGAGGCCTTCCGGGGCCGGGTGTCCCGAGCCCTTGCGGGAGAAGGCGAGTCCGGCCCGGGCCTCGGCGAGGGTGGCGAGGGCATACTCGACCAGGCTCTCGGTGCGCTGGCGTTCGAGTGCCAGCGCACCGCGATGCTGCTCCATGAGCTCGAGGTGGCGCAAGGTGGCCTGTCGTCGGTCCCGGGTGTAGGCGTCGTCCGTGGCGTATACGGCCTTTCGAGCCGCCTCGACGCGCTCGCCGATGTCCTCGCCCGCCAGCTGCTCCAGCTCTGCGTCCTGTTCCTGCAAGCCGAGGGAGAGCCGATAGACCCAGGCCGCAACTTCACCCAGCCCTTCGCGAGTTTCGCGGTCAGGGGCCATGTCGCGCACCACCTGGTCGTGCTTCCAGGCCTCGAGGCAGGGGGGTTGGTAGGGCGGAGCCAGGGTGGCCCGAATGCGGCGGATTGAAGGGATGCGTGCGACAGGGTGCCAGTCCACCGTCATGACCGCCAAGACCGGCGCAGTCAGCAGACCTGCGGTGAGCGCCGCGAGGGGTGTAGCCAGGCCCATGGGGAGGAGGGTGGTCAGCTCGAGCTGGGCCCACAGCGCCAGGGGCACCAGAGCGGCACCGGCGAGGGCGGTGTTGAGCAGCCTCCAGGGCTGGCTCTTGCCGATCTCGAGCCAGCCTGCTGCAAGCCCCGCAACCAGACCCACCGCGCTCCAGGCCGGAAGACCGCTCGCCGTGGCCGCCACGGAGGCCAGCACCGCCACCGGCACGACGAGGACCGCGAAGGGGAGGTGCTTGGGACGGGCGGAGCAGGCCGCGATGCCGACCGCCACGGCGGGGCCATACACGGTGTCGGCGAGCCCGAGGGCGGCGAGGCCCAGCAGCGCGGCGGTCTGCCAGAGGGTCCAGCTCAGCATGCGCTGGGTGAGCTTCGGGAGCTGAGCGGGCACCAGGGCGAAGCGGCCTTGGCCGTTGAGGGCATTAGAATGCGTAGTCACGGGAGACCTCCTTCTGGGACTTCACCGCGCGCAGCCCTTCTTCGCTCGACGGGGACGCATCTTGGTAGGCGGGCATGGCGATCATGTAGTCGGATTCGTCTTGGAGCAGCTCGGGGGCAGCCAGCTCCAGCGAAGCCTTGCGCAGCAGAGCGCTGGTTCGGTTCAGAGACGCCTGGGCTCCCTTGCGGTCGTTGGCTTGGAAGGAGCGCGCTGCCTGCTCGGCGATGGCGGCCGCATGGGCGCGGGCGGCCTTGATGGCGGTCTCGTGGTGCAGGCTGGCTGCGGCTCGGGCCGGATTGTTGGTCACCGGGGCATCCAGTGCCAGGGCACGGTGGATGTCCAGCTCCAGGTCCAGATCCCGGTAGTCCAAGGTGACGTCGGCGAGCTCGAGCGTGCCTCCGCTCGCGGCGGGGTGGTCGAGCCGGACCACGATCTTGCGCTCCTGACCGGCGTAGATGTCGCCCAGGTAGACGCGCCAGCCATTCTCGTCGTGGCTGTCCGCATAGCCGTAGGTGTCCACCACGCTGACGCCCCGCGGCAGGTCCATCCGTACGGTGACGTCGCGGGCCACGGTGCGGGTCATGGTGTCCAGCTCGTTGCCGAAGATCTGGGCCAGCTGCTGCGGCTCGTCTACGAAGTGGTAGGAGCCGCCGCCGGCGTCCGCCATGGACGCCAGCAGGTCCTCGTTGAAGTCCAGCCCCAGGCCGATTGTGCTCGTGCTGACGTCGGCCACCGACGCCTGGCGAGCAAGAGACGAGAGGCTGGCGCTGTCAGAGATCCCCACGTTTGCGTGGCCGTCCGAGAGGAGCAGCAGGCGCCGAACGTAGCCGCTCTCCCCACCGCGTAGCTCTTCGAGCCCCGTGGTGATGCCGCCGTACATGTTGGTGCCGCCGCCTTCGTGGATGCGATCGATGGTGGTGAGGATGCCGGTCTTGTCACCCACGCTCTGGGCGGGCAGGACGACTCGGGCTCGGTCGCTGAAGGTGACCAACGACACGCGGTCGCCGGGCTGCAGCGACTGCACCAGCTCCCGGGCTGCGAGCTTGGCATAGTCGATCTTGTGCCAGCCGCTCATGGAGCCGGACGTATCCATCACAACGGAGACATCCACCGGCATGCGCCGGTCCACTTCGGCCTCCGGCGCCGTGACCGTGATCACCAGGAACCGGTCCTCTTCACTCCCTGCCAGCAAGGTGCCTTGGTCCAGGTTGGCAGCGAAGGACAGGCTCCCCAGAGGCCCCACCGGCGCTGGCGCGGCGTCGACCGCGCGAAGTGGTGGGGTTGGAGTGGGGCGGACGTCTCGGCTCGAGGCCGCCTGCAGGTTCGGAATGAGAACGGCGGCGAGCGCGGCCGCGCCACCGAGGCTTGTCGTGAGCATCCATCGTCGCATGTGAGACCTCCTGCGAGCGGCTGGACAACGCGTGCGCGCTCGAGTTCCTTACACTCCACGCGCGAGCACCCTTCCATGTTCACGGGCATTGTCGTTTTTCCAGCTTTTCGAAGCGGAGATGAGTGGAATCACGGTGGGCTCTCGGGCCCTGCGGGGTGCTATCCTTCCGCCATGTCGCCCCGACCCCTCAGGCTCGTCCTGCTCCTCCTCTTGGCCTTCACGTTCGGCTGTGGTGTGCACAGCCCGCGGAAGGTCCACAAGCTGGCGGGCCAGGCCCAGGTGGATCCCCGCAAGGTCGAGCGGCTCATTCAAGGACTGAAGAGCGACGAGGAGGACACCTGGACCGAGGCCTACGGGGTGCTGGTGGAGCTGGGCCCGGCCGCCTCGAGCGCCCTGCAGGACGCGGTGTTGCGCAAGCACCCCGCATCTGGGCGGTGCCTGCTGGCTCTCGGAGAGATGGGAGAGCCGGCCAACTTCGGTTTCTTGGTGGACGCTCTCGAGGTACCCGAGCTGCGTCCCTACGCCGTCGATGCTCTCGATATCGGCCACGGGATCCTGGTGGAGCGGATGCTCGAGGAGCGGCAAGTTGGGCTCTGTGACGCCTATGTCAAGTGGTTTCCCGAGGGCTCCCGGCTGGAACAGGCGATGCTCCTGCGGCACGAGCTGCTCGCCGAGGAAGCCTGGGCTCGGCTGGGACGCAAGCCCCGTGCGGCCGATATCCGCGCATTCCTGGAGCGCTACGGAGACACCCCCAGCGGCCGGCGTGCGCGCCGCCAGCTGGCCAACCTGCTGCTGGTGGATGCCAGCAAGGAGCTGGCGCGCGGTCGGCTCGACGAGGCCCTGGAGCGGGTGCACGAGGCGCGCGACATAGACTCCGACAGCGACACCGACGCGATGGAGGCGGCGGTGCGCCACGCCCGCGGCAAGGACGCTCTCGAGTCCATGCGGCTGGATTCCGCGGTGCGTGAGCTGCAGCAGGCGTGGTCCCTCGGAGAGGATCCCAAGGTGCGGTCCCTGCTGGGTCGAGCCCACCTCGAGCGCGCACGGCGCGGGTTCCTCCTGGGTTCACCCGACCAGGCCATGAGGGATCTGCAGCAGGCGGAGCGGCTCGAGCCCAGCCTGCGCGGGTCGGCGGAGGAAGAGCGCAGACAGCAGGTGGAGAAGCTCTTCCAGCAGCTCGATGGTGCCTTCGAGCCGCCTGAGGGTGTCGTGGAGGCGCTGGTCATCTCCGGGGGCTCCGCCCAGGCACGGCTCGAGGAGGTCATCTGGTCCGCGCTGGCTTTGGGTGATCCGTCCTTGCTCGAGCGCGCTATCGACGCCGCGGCATCCCTCCGTACCGCCCAGAGCGGTGAGGAACGCGCCCGATGGTGTACCGCCATCGTCGAGCGAGCCTTGAGCGAGGCCGAGGGGGACGTTCAGCTCCTGCTGGCCCACCCCCCGGCCCAGCAAGAGCTCTTCGAGCCCGACAACTTCGTCTCCCCCGAGTACGCGCGCATCGTCGAGGACGCCGCCCGCGTGCTGCGCCGTTTCGTGGCCGTGGTCTCGTCCGCCCACTATCATCAGCTGCGCCTGGGGCCGGTCAGAGGGCCGCTGCCCGCTTCGCCCCCCATGCTCGAGACCGACGTGGCCTCCCTTTTCCGGGACGGCCACGACGGCCGCGACGCGGTCGGGCTGCCCCCGCTGACACGGGCCCAACTCCTGCTCTACCAGGTCAACCGTATCAGCCGCCTGCATCCAGCGTTGCGGGAGCACATCACCGCCGTGGTGGCGGAGATCCTGGGCAGCGGGCTGGTACCCTTCCAGCTCCCGGAGTGGGTCCAGGTGTTGGGACAAGCCGACCTGCGGGATCCCGGGCTGGCCCAGCGCAGCCAACTTCGTGACGGCATCCCCGTGCGCGTGACCACCCAGCGCGACGATGAAGCCCTGGCGGTGAGCATCGTGGTGCTCGAGTCCGAGGTCCTGGGGCCGGCGCGCGAGCTTCCAGGGGCCTGGATCGGCGATGCCCTGGCCGTGGTCTTTGCCCTGGCCAGGCCGGCGATGGCGGCGGATTCCGATCTGGGGCGCATCGAGGTCGTGCTGGGGCTCGCGGACGGACCTGCGGCGACTGCCGTGGTGGAGGACAAGCTGTTGCTGGGGTTCAGCCGGCGATCGGTGGCGCGGATCGACTGGTCCGTGGTGGAGGGTGAGCGTCCGTATGGGAAGCAGCACTTGGTGTTGATCCCGGATCACGAGCTGCGCTGAGCTCGCGACCACGAAAAGGCACGAACAGGCGATGGCGAGCGACAGTAGAGCATGCCCGCATGATGCCGGCTTTCGGCTGTCGCACCAGCGCGGGGGCTCGACGTTCTAGGGCGCGAAGGCGTAGAGGTCCTCGAGGGGGGTCGTCCGGCCCAGCTCCCAACCTCCGTCCTCGCCTTCCCAGGCCAGGTCCCAGGCCACCGTGCCGTCCGGCGTCACCTCGCGCAGGCGGGGGTTGCTGCCGTAGTTGTGGAGCGTGTTGCCGCCGGGCAAGCGGTGGGCTTCCCCCATGTACTCGGCGTGGATGCCTTCACCGAGACCGTAGCTCCAGACCTCGTGCAGCGTGGCGTCCGCTTCGTCCAACTCGTACTCGCGTACCACCAACTCGTCGTCATCCTCTTCCCTGTAGGACGAGTACAGCAGCGTGCCGTCGTCGGAGTAGTGGCTACCATGTTGC
>CAZVHW010000427.1:0-7053 GCA_964626835.1 uncultured Enterobacterales bacterium | reverse complement strand
CCCTGCCGCATGCCCTCTGGGCCTCGCAAGCGTCCCACCGGGATCCGGATGAGCCCATTTTTCTCGATTTGGCCGCGGAACGGCCCTGCTGTAGGATGCCTGGCGTCTCCCCACGGAGTGCCATTGTTCCTCTCCTCGCTCCCTCTCATGCTCCTGCTCGGCTGCGAGCCGGAGGTCCCCGACGAACCCCCCTGCGGGGTAGAGCACGGCGTCTTCCTGGACACGCCGGATGGAGCCGTGATCCACCTGCACCGCCATCAAGCCGATGGCCCTCCCGTTCTCGTGGTCCATGGCATCTCGAGCAACCACTACTGCTGGGATCTGGACCCCCAGCGCAGCATCGGCACCTACCTGGCGGCCCGGGGCTTCGACACCTGGCTGCTGGACATGCGCGGCCACGGAGATGCGCGCAAGGCCCCGGGGGGCAAGAACCTGGATCGGCATTGGGCCGCCGACGACTACGGCCTCCACGACATCCCCACGGCCGTGGCCTACGTCCAGCAACAGACGGGTCACCAAAAGCTCGGGTACGTGGGGCACTCCCTTGGCGGCATGGTGGGTGCGATCTACGCCAGCCAGCTGGGGGACGACGCCCTCTGGGCCATGGTGGTGGTCGGCAGCCCCGCCGAGTTCACCGACCCCGATCTCATGATGTCCCTGGCCCGCACCACCTTTGGGGTCGGGGGCGCCATCACGCCCTTCATCCTCACTCCCTCCCTGGCCAGAGTTGCCAACGCCTGGTCGGACTCGCTGCCCATCGACGTAGAGGCCTTTCTCTTCGTGGACGACAACATGCAACCCGAGGCGGCCCGGCGCATGATGCACACGGTGGTCAGCCCCCTGTGGCCGGGCGAGATGCTCCAGTTCGCCAACATGCTCCAGGACGGCCGCTTCCAGTCGCGAGACGGCGAGCGGGACTACCGCGCGGACATGGCCAAGATCCAGGTCCCCGTGCTGGCCATCGCCGGCCGCGCCGACCGCGTGGCCCCCCCCGACCGTGTCCGCGGCTACTACGAGGCGGTGGGCAGCGTGGAAAAACGTTTCGTGGTGGCCGGGCTGGAGAACGGCTTCGTCAGCGACTACGGCCACCTGGACCTGCCCATCGGCGACCATGCCCCCGACGAGATCTACCCACTCATCGAAGGCTGGCTGCGAGAGCACGGACCGACCGAGTAGGGCTCAGCGGGGCCTTCTGTACAGATAGTGGCAGGCCGCAGTGCGCAGATCGAGCGCGCCAAGGTCGCGGAAACGGGGGGCGAGCAGCCACCGGGGAAGCCCGGGCTCGGCCAGGCGTGCCACCTCGTCGTCCACGTAGCGCCGCCCCGGGTAAGCCAGTCGACGCAGGGCGATGCGCTCGAAGCCCAGGGACTCGAACACGGCCGCCACCTCGGTGGGTGAGAGCCGCGCGTGGTGGCCCAACGCGTGGCCTCGGAGGGGCCGATACAGCGCCTCGGGCAGCGCCAGGTGGGCCAAAAAGGGCAGCGAGCGGTCCGCGTGGTGGAGGTGATCACGGTGATCCAGGATGTGGCTCGCCACGCCCCCCGGGCGCAGGACGCGAAGACACTCCGCCAAGAATGCACGCAGCTCTTCCGGCCGCAGGTGTTCGAGGGTGCCTCCGGAGTGCGCCAGGTCGATGCTGCGGTCGCCGATGGGGATGGCGTCCGGCGCGACGGACTCGTGGAGCGTGGCGCCCATCCGCTCGTTCACCTCGGCGGCGCTGTCCAGCCAGCGGCAGACCGACAGATCGTGGCGACGCTCGGAGCCACCGATCCCCGGGGGCAGTTGCATCCCCAGCACTCCTCGGACCGCGCGGGGAACGTGGCGGTCCAGCATGCGGGCCTCGATGTTGGTCAGCTGGGTGGGGCGACCCGTGAGCAACCAGCCGGCCAGTGACCAGAATGGCGTACCCCCCGCGTCGTGCACCCAGAGGTCGCTGCCCTCGAGGCGCAGGCCGCAGACCCGTTCCCACACGGGGCAATAGCCGGGGGTCACCCGGGCCAGCTTGTCCACATGGGTGGCTTGGGTGCCCAGGAGATCCCAGGCGACGTGGTGGTAGAGCTCCGGCCCGCTGGGGACGTGGCCCAGCCCGAGGTGGAGGGCCGCCTTGGCCAGAGCCTTCAGCACGCGCCTTCAGGCGGTTCGTAGCAGACCCTGGCGCGATTGTGAGCCACCTGCTGATCCAGGAGGGTGCGACCCTTGGCATCCAGAAAACGCCGATGGATCCGGTTCTCCCTCATCCACTCACCGTCCACGCGAAAAAAGCGGTGCCCTTCCTCCCGGATCTCGACTCTGACGCCAGGATCCCTCTCGCAGAGCAACCGCCCCACCAGGTCACCATCCTCGACCACCGTGCGCAACACCACCGGTTGGTCCAGGGGGTTGTCGAAGCGTAGGTCCGCCGTGCCGAAGAACACGGTCGCCCCGCAGCCGAAGGGCACGGTGCGGGCCTGGTCGGGGAAGAGGTCGAGCCCATGTCGGTGCCGCTCGACGACGCGCATGCCCCCCAAGAGACAGAGAAGGTAGAGCAGGTTCGAGAGCTGACAGCAGCCCCCGCCGACGCCCGCAGCCGCCTGCTCTTGGTGCAGCTCGAGACCCAGCCGGAAGCCTCGCAGTCGTGAGGGGCGCCCCACCAGATGCTGGTAGGAAAAGACCTGGGACGGCGCCACCACGACGCCGTCCAGCTTCCGCGCTACCAAGCCGACGTTCCGTTCCTTGCCACGCTGCAGACGTTCGTCCTTCACAAGCCCCCTCCGAAGTGGGGAGCGGCGCTCGGCCAGCACGTGCCCGTGGCGCGCCAGATCGCCGACGGGGACTCGAACCCGCGCGACGTGACCGCGCTCGACAAGGCGCACGGGCAGACCCCTCAAGCGCACGATCTCCACACGGAGGGCAAAGGGCAAGACTCTACGGGCGAGGGAGCGCAAAGGGGACCGGGGACTGCGGGGAGCGGCCCTAGAACACGTCGGCTGGGGGCGCGCGTCCCCTCGCCCACTCCCACCCTCCGCAATACGGCACCAGGCGAGGAAGGAACCCATGCATCACACCCTGTTGGCGCCAACCATGCTCCTGCTGGTGGCCTGCTCCACGGACACGAGCACGAGCACGAGCACGAGCACGAGCACGAGCACGAGCACGAGCACGACCAACACCGAAGCCGCGCCCACTCTCCCCCCCGCCCAGACCGGCGTCCCACCCGTGTCCGGCCTGCACCTCCAGACCCTCGTGGCCACCTCTGGGGCCGGCGTCGAAGCCCTGCTCGACGGCGACCCCTCAACGGGCTGGCGTCCGGATGGCGACGCCCGGGACGAAGGCGTGCTGCTGCGCTTCGAGGAGCCCACGCGGGTCCTGCAGGCAAACCTGCAGCTCTGCCGTGACAGCGCCGCCGCCACCTTCCAGACCTTCGTGGACGGCAGCGAGAACACGCTCACCCGCATCAACCCTGGCGGCCCCGTCCTGCTGCCTTGGCGGGGCGGCGCGGAAGCGCCCACCCTCAAGTCCCTCTTCGTGCGCGCCCTGAACACGGACGGCGACCTCTGCATCGCCGAGATCGCGCTGGTTCTCCCCCCCGAGCGGAACACCGAGGTGAAGCCCCCACGCGCCGTACGGGCCACGGTCGAAGCCAGCTCGGTGCTCGAGCCGGCGGACGCGTACCACCCCGGCTACCTCTTCGACGGACGCACGGACTTCGGCTGGGTAGAAGGCACCGAGGGCTTGGGCGTGGGCGAGAGCCTCACCCTCGCGTTCGACAGCCCCGTGACCTTCGAGGCCCTCGACCTGTGGAACGGCTACCAGCGCTCCGACGACCACTTCGCCAAGAACGCCCGCCTGGCCAGCTTGAAGATCTCGGCGGACGGCGGTGAGCCCGTCGCGCTGTCGGTGGCCGACACCATGGGATCCCAGACCCTCACCCTGCCGGCGCCCATGACCGGCAGCCAGGTGGTTCTCGAGATCGCGCAGGCCACCGCTGGCAGCAAGTACCAGGACCTCGTCCTCTCCGAGCTGCGCCTGCGCGACGGTGACGGGCCCATCGCCCCGACCACCCCCGACCTCGAGCAGCGCAGGGCCGCACTGCTGCAGCAGGTCGCCAGCACTGACCTCGCGAACATCGTAGATCGCAGCTGGACGAACGTCTGCGACGGGAACGTCCGCCTCAAGCTCCGATCAAACCACAGCTTCGTCGTCTACATCGACGTCGAGGACGGCCCCGACGATACCCATCACGAAGTCTTCGACGGCGCGTGGGTGGTGCGCAGCCAAGAAATGGGAGTCGCTTCCATCCAGCTCTTCGGACGACGCCACCGCACGGAGACCAGCTGGGTGCCGTACGGCGACAGCCAGGTCACCTCCACGGTGCGCATCGCCGGTGGCAAGTCCAAAGCATGGCTCCATGGCCCGGGAAACCAACAATGGACCGCCAAGCTCCTGGACGATCCCGCGTTCCGCAACGAGCACGCCTACTGCGAGGACCGAGGCACGGCCTGGATGGATGCGCACGGCCACGACCTGTTGGTCATCGAGGGCTCCTCCTTGGCGGGTGTCTTCGAGCACCTCTAGAATCACGATGGCAGGCCCGGTTGGGAATCGCCCGACAACGCCGCCTGCTCCCCGGGCGAGCGACCGCTGGACACCGCCAAGGCGGCACAGGTCAGCAAGGTGAGGGCGGGGCGCGGGGTCACGGTGCGCCACGGATTATTGGGGGGAGCCCATGACCACAAGCCACACCACACCACGCGGGCGCTCGATCCTCGGATGGGTGCTCGTCGGTGGCATCGTCGCCATCGCCCTGTCGACCGCCGTGAGGATCCGCCGCTCCCAACCACCGGACCTCCCGAAAACCCCCGCCGACCACCCCACGCATCTGCTGATCGTGGTCTTCGACGCCCTGCGCGCCGATGCCCTGTCGATCCACGGCAACTCCCAGACCACCAACCCCTGGCTGGAGCACTTCGCCGAGCACGCCGTGGTCTTCGAGCGCACCCGGGCCCAGGGAACCTACACCCAGGCCTCGTTCTGGTCCTACATGACCTCGAGCCACGTGCGCACCACCGGCTGGGACTTCCACGTCCCGGGCCCCCTACCCACCGGCGGATTCTGTGGCCGAACCGACCTGCAGACCCTGGCCGAGGTGCTGACGACCCAGGGTTTCTCCAACTCCGCCATCAGCGCCAACGCCTTTCTCTACCCGAACATGGGCTTCCCCCGAGGCTTCCACGTCTGGAACACCCAGGAAGTGGCCCGGCTGGAGAGCGGCGAGATCTCCGACAAGGACCGCGACGGCGTCAGCCTGGCCCCCTGGCTGCTGAGGGAGATCTCGGGTTGGGACGACGGCCAGCGCCACTTCCTCTACCTCCACGCCATGCACCCCCACCTGCCATCCAAGCCCGGCGAGAAGGCCCGTGAGCGCTTCGGTCTGCCCGAGAAAGAGATCATCCGTGTCGACGACGCGCGCCGCCTCGAGCGCAAGGGCACCCCCGAACAGCGCCAGCAGGCCCGAGACTTCTACCACGCCGAAGTTTGGGAGGCGGGCCAGGCCCTACGCCGAGTGATCAACGCGTTGGAGCGCAAGGACCTGCTGGACGACACCCTGGTGGTGGTCACCGCCGATCATGGCGAGCGCCTCTTCGAGCACGACGACCTCTACGGCCACTCGCGCGGCGTCTGGCAGGAGCTGTCCTGGGTCCCCCTGCTCATGCACGCCCCCAACCTCACCCCCGCCCGTGTCGACAACCCTGCGGCCCTCGTGGACTTGGCTCCAACCCTGCTGCACCTGCTGGGCCTCGAGCGGGCCGTCCCCGCTACCTGGCAAGGCGAGAACCTGCTGGACCCCACACGCTGGGAGAGCCCCCGTACCATCGTCACCGAGCGCCTGGACGAGGTGGCGGTCACCATCGATGGGCGACTCGAGGCCATCCGCGACGACCACCTCCAGTGGCGACTCTACGACCTGCAGGACGACCCAGGGGAACAAGCGCCACTGGACAATCCCGAAAAGCTCGACGAGCTGTTGGCCGCCTTCGAAGCCTGGGAACGCTCCACCCCGGTGGGCACGATCGACCAAGAGGCCGAGCCGGTGGGGCTGTGCAGAGACCTGGAGGAGGAGGAACAGGAGGAGCTGACCGAGACACTGAGGGTCTTGGGATACGTTGAGTAAGTCGTGATCGAGGCTATGTAGAAGCGCGCCAGAGTGGTCGACCCCGAGCGAGGTCCATGGAATCCAACCGCCAAGAGGCACCCCCCCACCCCCCTGCCAGGACCCGGAGCGTGATGGGTGACGTGCGGGCCTTCTTTCTCCACCCGCCAGAGATTCCAACGCTGTTGGAGTTCTCGAGCAGGCACGCAGCAGAGAGCTATGCACGGCTGATGATGCAGCGCATCGGCATGGACTTCGGCGAATACTCGGTGCTGAACGTCCACGGGATCGGCATCGAGGCTCCCGCCCGCTACGTCTTCGAGGACTTCCTGGACTGGAGCGGGGACTCGGCCTGCTGGCCCAACCACGTGGCCACGGTGCAGCGCATCGACGACGACATCGAGCGGATCCACATCCGACCTTTCGGCTTCAACCGCCCCGAGACACGCCACCGCACCGGGCGGTGGACGGCACCGATCCTCTTCGACCTCACCGCGCTCCGCATCCAGCGCACCCCGGGCGAAGCGGACCCGGACAATGGGCGCTACCTGCTGTACGCCTGCAGCGGTGGGTACCCCATCGGGCTCTTCGTCATCTACGTCCGCTCGTCCATCGCCGCCCGCGGCGAGACAGCGCGCTCCCAGATCTTCATGGCCGTGGGATTCGACTTCTACGGCAAGAAGGGCTGGCCTATCCTATGGCCCGTACATCGGGTCTGGGAGGGGGTCCACAACCGCGTGACCGCGAACGTTCTGAACCGCTTCAAGCAGCTCAGCGAGTGGCGCTTCGGTCAGCTACGCGCGGGACTCTGATGCCAAGCCTCTTCGCTCCGCCAAGGTCATCGGATCGCTCGAGCTGGCGTGGCGTCACCGCGGCGGGTCGCCGAGAGCTCCTTGCCCGGGGCTCCTAGAACCCTCCGCCCC
>CAZVHW010000426.1:0-7060 GCA_964626835.1 uncultured Enterobacterales bacterium | reverse complement strand
CATGAACATCAAGCGGCGCCAGCCCCTGTGGCTCAACCGGCTGCGATCCAAGAAGCTCCTCGAGCACATCTCCCGCCACCCCGACTTCCCAATGGTCCTCGAGACCTGGCGCGACCTGCTGCAGGATCAATTCGATCTGCCCACCCTGGCCCAGCTGCTCGAGCAGGTCCGCACCGGCGAGATCGTGGTCACCGAGTGCGTCACCCGCGTGGCCTCGCCTTTCTGCGATGGGCTCACCTGGCGCGCCACCAACAAGTACATGTACGACGACGACACGCCCGAGGTCGCCGGGGCCGGGGCCACCCTCCGCAAGGACCTGCTGCGCGAGATCGTCCACACGCCGGGGCTGCAGCCCCGGGTTCCCGCCGCCGTCGTGCAGCGGCTGCAAGGCCGGCTGCAGCGCACCGCCCCTGGCTACGCGCCGCGAGATGTCCTCGATCTGGTCGAGCACGTCAAGGACCGTCTGTTGGTTCCTGCGGACGAGTGGCAGGCGCTGGTCCAGGCCATGGTCCGCGATCACGAGGTCGAGATCGAGCCGCTGCTCGAGCAAGCGGGCGAGCGCCTGTGTTGGCTCGGCCTGGGCCACGACGCTGGCGGTGTCTGTGCCCTCGAGCGCCTGCCCTACCTGCTGGCGGTGTTCGAGCGCGAGCCCAGCCCCGGTCTGTTGCGAGCACTGGGCGATCCGGCCGAGCCCCTGGCCGCGGACTCCCAGCAGGTCGTGCAGCGGCTCGTGCGCGAAGCCCGTGACGCGGAAGATGCACCCGAAGGCCTCGGCGACATCGGCCTCGAGTCGCTGCTGGTCCAGTGGCTGCAGCTGTCGGGCCCCATCGAGCCCGCCCGGCTGGACGGCATCCTCGGCCTGCGCTCCGGTGTGCTCGAGGCCGTCCTCGCGGAGCTGGCCAACGAGCAAGATCTCGTGATCGGCCCCCTGCTGCGCGACAGCGACAGCCAGCTGGTCTGCGACGCCGAAAACCTCGAGATCCTGCTGCGCATGGCCCGCGCGGCCGCCCGCCCTTCCTTCCAGCCCCTGCCCGCGGCCGACCTGCCCCTCTTCCTGGCCTGGCACCAGGGGTTGTCCCAGCCCGCTAGCGACATGGCGGGGCTGCAGCGAGGCCTCGAGCAGCTCTTCGGCTTCCCCGCCCGTGCCCGAGCCTGGGAAGAATGGATCCTGCCGTCACGGCTCCGGCCCTACCACTCCAGCTGGCTCGAGGGCCTGATGCAGGACAGCGATCTGCTCTGGCTGGGCTGCGGCAAGAAGCGGGTCACGTTCTGCTTTCCCGAAGACCTCGAGCTGTTCCATCACCCCGTGACCGACGGCGAGCCCTCGCCCCTGGCACCCTTGCTCGAGGGTCATGGCTCCTTCGGGATCGAAGACGCCCGCCAAGCCTCCGGGCTGGGCACCGCCGATCTCACGCGCTCCCTCTGGCAGGGGGTCTGGGACGGTCGGCTCACCAACAGCACCATCTCGGTGCTCCGCCGGGGCATCCAGCAACGATTCGAGCCCGCAGTGACGGCGCCTGCCCAGCGTCGGGGGGGGCGGGCAGGATTCGGTCGCTGGAAAGCCAGCCGCCCGTTCGGAGGTCAGTGGGAAGTCCTGCCCTCTCGGCAGGCCCAGCCCACAGATCTGGTCGAGAGCATGGAACGCGACAAGGACCGCGTGCGTCAGCTGCTCGAGCGCTACGGCATCCTGTTCCGGGCGCTGGCGCTGCGCGAGCTGCCCGACCTGCGCTGGGGCAAGCTGTTCCGAGCGCTGCGACTCATGGAGCTATCGGGGGAGATCGTGGGCGGGCTGTTCTTCCACGGCATCCCCGGGCCCCACTTCGCCTCCCACGGCGCGCTGCGGGCCCTTCGCGAGCCCTTGCCCGACACCGACGTCTGGTGGCACAACGCCGCCGACCCGGCCTCGCCCTGTGGCTTGGGTCTGCAGATCGAAGGGATCGGTCTCCCCGCCCGCCGGTCCACCAGCTGGCTGGCTTGGCGGGGGCGTCAGCTTGCCGTGGTGGCCCGGGCCAACGGCACGCGGCTGAGCTTCCACCTGGCCCCTGATCATCCCGACCTCCCGCTCTGCTTCGGCCTGTTCCGCATGCTGGTAGACCGTCGATTCCGACCGCTGCCCCGTCTCGAGGTCGAATCCATCGACGATGCGCCGGCCGTGGACAGCCCCTACGCCCGGCCCCTGCTGCGATGGGGTTTCAGGCGCGACTACAAGTCGTTGGTGCTCCGGGCGGCGTTGTAGGCGCAGCGTCTGCGGCGCTGCCAGGCCAGCGCCAAGGCGGCGAGGGCACCCCAACACCCGGCACCACACCTGGCTGGCAGGCTGCTGCAGCCTCCGCTTTCGCACTCGTCGCCCATGTCCACGACGTAGAAGTGCTCGCTGGTGATGAAGCCTTCTTCAGCCGCCAGGCGCAGCTCGTAGGCGGTCTGGCCGGCGACCTGGCAGGGGTCGACGACATCGAAGCCATACCAGGGCACACAGTCTCCGGAGCAGTCCACCACTTCGTCGCAGCTGCCCACACCAGGATCCGCGGTGTCCAGGGCTCCGGGGTCCTCGAGGCAAGCCTCGCCGGTCTCGTCCGCTTCGTCGGGGTCGAAGGCGTGGCGCGCCAACACTTCGCGGTCACCTTCCTCGCCTACCTGGACCAGGTCGTAGCGCGCGTCGAGCCCCGGATCGCCGCCTTCGAAGATCTGGACCGTCATGATGACGTCCTGGCCTTCCTGGTCGGCGAACAGCTCGGGGGCGAGCCCGGGGTAGTCGGGCTCCTGAGTGCAGGCAGCGAGGAGGAGCAGGGCAAGCATGAATCGAGGCATCTCGAGCAGCACCTAGCGTGCTGGAACGGGCTCCGGATCCGCGGCGAAGGTCTGGAATGTGTCAAAGCTCGCCGTCAAACATCTCCTGACACGAATTTCCGGTCCCTTGGGCCTATGGTGTCCACGTTCTTTTTCCCCATCGTCGCGTTTTTCATGATTCACCTCCCCCTCGTCGCCAGCTTGGCCGTCGCGGCGCCCGATGCCGCGACCTGCTCGCTCGACCTTGGCCTGTCCGCCGAGGCTCCGCTCGCAGCGGGTGTGCAGGGCGTGGTCGAGCTGCCGGGCCGTGTCCGCGTGGCTGCGGGCCTTGGCGGCGTGCCGGGCGCCTTCGTCAGCGGCGCCAGCGGCATCGCGACCGCCACGGGCCTGCTCGAGGACTCCGCCGCCCAAGCGCTGCACGACAGCTTGCATGGCACCCGCGTGCTGGGCGCCTCGGTGGGTGGCGGCCTCTGGAGCGTGCGGGCTTCTGGCTGGCAGCCGACTACCGCAAGCTCAGGATAGACGCCTCGGCCGAGGCGACCCAGATCGAGTCGGCGTTCAGTATCGATCTCGGCGGGGTCGAGGCCGATGGCAAGCAGGTCGACGGGGCTCTCGGCGAGACATCTACGGATCCCTTCGCCTTGAGCTTTCGGGCTCACCTGCTGGGCGGATCCGTGGGCCATGACTGGGTGCTCTCCGACACCGTGGTCCTGCGGCTGTCCGCCGGTGCGCTGGGAATGGTGGGCGGCAGCACCCGTGTCGAGCCCGGCGATGACGCGCCGGCCGTCGGCCCGGAACAGAGCGCCGCCGAGCAAGCCGGCCTGGAGCTGGACGGACTCTTCGAGCCGCGCTTCCTGACCCCGACCGTTGGGATGGGGGTGGCCTGGCGCTTCGGCCGCGCGGGCTCGGCTGATCACTCCCCGGCGGTGTCCTCGGGCTCGTAGAGCAGCGCGCAGCTGCCGACCTCCGTGCACTCGTGATCTCTCCCTGCTGGGGTCGCTCCGGCTCATGGCGCAACGACCGTGCCACATCGCATGGGGCGCTACGGACGAGCACTCCAGGGCGCGGGCTCCTTTTCGCCGCTTGATTCGCCGACAACCATGTCGCGGCTCGCCCGCAGCTCGAAGCCCTCGATGGGTCTGAAGGTCGCTTGGTAGAGGTGGGAGATGGCATCCACGACCAACTTCCGCGCGGCGGGGTGCTCAGCGAAGGTTGCGTCGTAGTGCCGCGATGTGGGGTGGGCACTCAGCCGTCAGCTCTTGGCTCGAGTCGGCGTTCTCACGCCGCATGCGAGCACCATGGAGCCTCGCATGTCCCGAGCCGCCCTTCGAGGACCGCGGAGGTTGACCTCGGCTGGGGTCTGCGCGATGCTGGTCGGGTCTGACAGCAAGGGAGTGAGTGGCGCGTGCCGGAGGTCACCAACCAGGATTCGTCTCGGCGCAGGTTCGAGCTGGAGCGCTGCATCGGCAAGGGTGGGTTCGGCGTGGTGTACCAGGCGCGCATGAGCACCGCCTCGGGATTTTCCAGGACGGTAGCGGTCAAGATCCTCCGCCCCGATGTCGAGGGCGTGGAGCAGGTGGCGGAGAGGCTGCGCGACGAGGCTCGCATGCTCGGGCTGATCAGTCACCCGTCCATCGTGCAGGCTCAGGACCTGATCACCCTCGCCGGCCGCCCCGCGGTGGTCATGGAGTACGTGCCGGGCGTCAACTTGAGCTGGCTCATCAACCCCAAGCGTTTCGGAGAGCGCATCCCGACCACCATCTCCGTCGCCGTCGTGCGGGACGTGGCCGGCGCCCTGGACGCGGCCTACAACCGCCCCTCCACCGTCACGGGCGCACCCCTCGAGGTCCTCCACCGGGACGTGAAGCCCGGAAACATCCGCATCACGCCTGACGGGATTGTCAAGATCCTCGACTTCGGCATCGCCCGCTCCACCAGGATGGATCGCGAAGCCGAGACCCGCGCTCATCAGCTCGGCTCCCTGGGCTACATGGCGCCGGAGCTGCTGGTGGGCGGTGGGGCATCGACCGCCAGCGATGTCTATGCACTGGGCGTCGTGTTCTGCGAGTGCCTGCGCCGCAAGCGCTTCGGGTGGCCCAGCGAGACGCAGGAAGCCCACGACCGCCGCGTCGCAGAGCGTCTGGAAGGCCTGGACCTGGACGCCACCGGGGAGGGGCTGGCCGGCCTGAACGCCCTCGTCTCGGAGATGCTGGCCTTCGAACCGGACCGTCGCCCCACGGCCGCCGACGTGCGCAAGCGCTGTCGCAGGCTCGAGCGTCTGCTCGACGGCCCCCTGCCTGAGGAATGGGCGCCCGAGAAGCTTCCCAGTGTGCACAAGCCCAGCGACCCTGAAGACGTGGAGCTGACGGGCCGGACCTTGTTCGAGGATTCTTCGGTGTTCGCGCTCCCGCAGGGTCGAGACCTGGACGACGTGGAGTTTGTCGCCGATCCCGGCCTGGTCGGCTCGGGTGCCGAGCGGGCCGGTGGTGTCGATGCGGGCGGTGCGAGGGGTCCTTCAGCCCCCCCGTCGCACGCGGATCCCGATCTCACCATTATCGAGCCCATGGAGCCCGTCGCGGCGGCCACTGCGCCCAAGGCCTCGTCCCGCCGTGGGCTGTGGACCTGGGTAGTGGTGGCGGTGGCGGTCGTGATCGCGGCTGCTGCTGCGGTCGCGGGCGTCCGGCACTGGGGCAGGGAGCGGGTCGGGCTGACGGGAGCGGAGGAGGTCGAAGATCCCGCCGACGTCGCGGTGCCCGTGCAGCCGCCCGCCGTCGTGGAGCCCCCGGCACCCGAACCCCAGGTCGCCGACCAAGAGCCCATGGAAGCCGACGAGCCGCCCCCCGAGGCCACCTCGCTGGAGCCGGACGCCGCTGAAGAAACCGTCTCCGAGGACCCGGTCGTTCCAGCCCCGGCCCCCGTCGTCTCGACGAGTCGGCGCAAGGCCCCGGAGCCCGAGGTGGCCGCTCCGACCGCGGCTCCCCTCCAGGTCCGGCTCTCTTCGGTGCCCTTCGGCATCGAGGTCTACGTGGACGGCAAGTCGCTCGGCAAGACCCCCATCACCACCGAGCTGACGCCTGGGGCCCATGCGGTGATGTACCTCGACGGTGCCGACACCTTGCGCACCGAGGTGGTGGTGCAAGATGGCGGCAGCAACTTCTTCAACTACGTCAAGTCCGAGGGAAAGGTACGGTGAGCTGCCTCCGGCGAGTCGCGCTGCTGGCCGCGTTGTCGGCTCCATCCGGCGCCTGGGCCGACGACTGTCTCGACCTGGTCGAGGCGGTCGGCGCCATCCGTGCCGCCGTCGAGGAAGTGCGCCTGGACGAGGCTCGCATGATGGCCGAGCAGACCGTCGACGCGCTCACCTGCCAAGAGAACCCGGTCAATCCGCTGCTGCTCACCAACCTGTTTCAGCTGAACGGTGCCATCGCCTACTTCCAGGGTGATCCCGGCGAGACCGAGGCCGCCTTCCGGCGGGCCGTGGCCGTGGCACCCCTCTCGAACCTTGACGGCCGGTTCGGCGAGGAAGCCGCCCTGGCCTACCGAGATGTCCAGCGCAACGTACTGGCCGAAGCGGTGGGGAGCTTCACCGTGCTGGGTCAGGTGGAGGTCTGGATCGACGGCCGGGCGGTGGAGCCCGGCAACCCGGTCGAGCTCCCCGTCGGCTACCACCTGCTGCAGTGGCGCGAGGATGACGAGCTGGGACTCCACGGCCAGATCCTCCGCATGGCCTCCGCCGAGGCGCGGGTGCTGCCGCTGGGGTCGAGCGTCGTGGTGGACGGTCAGCCGGCTCACGAGCGCAGCGGCGCGCCGTTGACCCAGGCCGCCCGGGTGGGAGGGGGCCTGCTTGTCGTTGGCAGCGCCGTCGTTCTCGCGCTGGGCGCGGTATCCAGTCGCGACTTTGACGAGGCCGATGATCCCAGCGAGCTGGATTCCCTGCGCAGCCGAAACCATGCCCTGGTGCTGACCGGGGCCGGTCTTGGCGTCGCCGGGGTGGGGCTCGTCGGGATCTCCTTCCTGGACGGGGGGCCTGGCCTGACCCTCGGGTTGAGGTTCTAGGATGCGGCTCCCCCGTGCGTTCTTCGTTCTGGTCGGCTTGGCCTCGGGTTGCATCTGGGTCACCCAGGATCGATACGATCGCCGGTACGAGGACGCGATCGACGCGGACAACGACGGCTACGCCAGCGTGGACTGGGACGGCGACGACTGCGACGACGACGACTCGGCCATCAACCCGGCCGCCTCGGAGGTCTGCGACGAAGTCGACAACGACTGC
>CAZVHW010000425.1:0-7068 GCA_964626835.1 uncultured Enterobacterales bacterium | reverse complement strand
CTCGACATGTGTCCGTGTCCGCAACAATGTAGCATCACGAGATGAAGCTCGTCCCCTCCCATCCCCAGGCGCTCCGCCTGCGCGCCATCGCGCTGCACACCATGCGCCGCTTCTTCCGCGAGCGGGGCTTCGTCGAGGTGGACGCCCCGCTGCTGCTGCCCGGCGCACCGGTGGAGTCCTTCGTCGACGTCTTTCCGGTCACCCTGCACCGCCAGGGCGGCCAGGAGAAACGCTACCTACCCCCCTCCCCCGAAGCCGCCCTCAAGCGAGCGATGGCCGTGCTGCAGGCCGACTGCTTCGAGCTGGGACACGCCTTCCGGGACGGTGAGGAGGAAGGTCACCAGCACCGTGCTCACTTCCGCATGCTCGAGTGGTACCGCGTTCACAGCGACTACCGCGCGATCATGGACGACACCCTAGCGCTCTTCCGCGCGCTGGCCCAGGCCTTCGAGGCGCAGGACGTCGCTCCCCTACCCCCTCCTCCAGTGAACTTTCTGGGGGAGTGGGAAGTCATCACGGTGCCCCAAGCCATGGCCCGCTACGCAGGGGTCGAGCTGCGCGGCTCGGAGGACCTGCCGCGCCTCGTGGAGACCGTCCGCGACCGAGGCCTGGGAACGGTCGAGAGCTGGCAGGACGCCTTCTGCGTGCTGCTGGCCATGGAGGTCGAACCGCACCTCGGGGACACGCGCCCCACCCTGCTCGTGGACTACCCAACCGGACTGGCCATGCAGGCCCGGCCCAAGGACGACGAGCCCTGGCTGGCCGAGCAGTTCGAGGTGTGGGTGAAAGGCGTGGAGCTAGGCAACTCCTACTCCGAGCTCACCGACGAAGCGCTACAGCGTCGCCGCTTTGCCCGCGAGACCGCACGTCTGCAGGCCATGGGTCGCAAGCCCCCCACTCCCGATCCGGCCTACCTCACCGCCCTCGGGGCCCTGCCCGAGCGCTGTGCTGGGGGCTCGGTCGGCGTGGACCGCACGCTGATGTGCTTCCTACACGCAGCGGACATCGCCCAGGTGAGGCTGTGAGGCGCCCAACCGAGATCACCACCACGGGGCTCTACCTCGAACCCTGCACGTTCTGCCCGCTGGACTGCGCCCTCTGCTACACGGCACACCGCCGCCAGCGCCTGCTGCCCACGGAGGTGATCGGGCGTGCGGTCGAGATCATGTTGGAAGGGCAGGACACCCTGGGTGTCTTCTGGTGCGGGTTGGGGGAGGTCTTCCAGGACGTCCGCTTCCCCGACCTGCTGCGAGACCTGGACGCCCGCTGGCCGGAGCGGCTGCTGCACGTGGTTCAGACCAACGGCCAGACCGAGAGGGACCTCCCCGCAGCTGCCAACAAGGTGGCCCTGATCAGCCTGGATCTGCCACGATCTTGGAGTGCCGCCCACCGGGGCGCCGGCTACTGGCCCCGCGCTATCGCCTTCGCGGCTCGGCACCTGGCCGCCGGAGGCCAGGGCGTGGGCATCAAGTGCCTGCTCAGCCGCGACAGCCTGCCCGCCGTGGGGCGGAGCTTCCACGCCCTGCAGAAACGGCTGGCGGTACTCGCAGGCCTACCCATCCACGACGTCCGGCGCCGAAGCTGGCTCGAGCCCATCCTCCCCTTCCCTCGGGCCGCGGTCGCCGACCTGGACAACCCGGCCTTCGTGCCCCGTGGAGGTGAAGAGGATCCGGCGACCCTGCTCGCCCTGGTGCAGCAACACCTCCCCAACCACCACACCAGCCTGCGCGACCGTCCGCGCACCCTCGAGCTCTCCGTGACGGCGCGAGGGCTGTTCTCCTGCTGCGAGGCGGTGGTTCCCATCGGCGAGCACGGGGACCTGACACGGCTGGACCGGACGACCTTGCGCGCCCGACTCGAGCTGGCCGCTGCAGCCTGTGCGCGCTGCCCCCTTCGGCGGGTATGCTGACCACGCTCTCAGGCTCGGGGGCTGCCATGTCGGCGCCGCTCATCGCCATTGCCCTCACGGTCGGCTGCTCGGGCTTCGAGCAGGCCCCGGAGCAAGCCCCAGAGCCCAACGTGGCCCGCCCCAACATCTTGCTCATCGACGTCGACTCCCTGCGCGCCGATCGGGTCCACGCCCAGCGCAACGGCCGCCCGGTGGCACCCAACATGGCTTCGCTCGCCACGCGGGGCGTGCGCTTCGAGGCCGCACTGGCCCAAGCCGCTTGGACCGTGCCCTCGGTCGCGTCCCTCGTCACGGGGCGGCACCCCCCGGCCCTCGAGGCCGCAGAGACCAGTATCTCGTGGCTCGATCCCGAGGTTCGCACCCTCCCAGAGATCCTGGGCTGGTACGACTACACCAGCGTCATCTTCTGGGGCCAGACCCTGCCCGCCACCTTCGGGGCGCTCTCGCGAGGCTTCGACAGCGTGGACATGGAGCGCTCGACACCTCCCAGCGCCTACCACCAGCGGGTCTGCAGCTGGCTCGAGACGGGCCCCGCGGAGCCCTGGCTGGCGGTGGTTCACAACATCGACCTCCACGCGCCCCCAGGCCCGGTCCCCCAGCGCTACCTGGTCCAGCGACTCGGACGGGAAACGACCACCCGGAGTGTCAGCCTGGACGGGCACTACGAGCAGAAGCTACGGGCCACGAGCGAGCCCGAGGCCCGGGCCTACGTGCAGGCGCTGTACGACGCCCAGCTGTCCTGGTACGACAAGTCCGTCGGCAAGATGCTCGGCTGTCTACAGACCTCGGGCGCGGCAGAGCGCACCGTGTTGGTCCTGACCTCGAACCACGGCGAGGACCTGTTCGATCACGGCGTGCTGGGTCACGGTCGTTATCACTTCCAGTCCGTGCTGGGCATCCCACTCGTCATCCATGACGGTCGCAAACCCGACGCTCGCCGCACAGTCCGCGCCCGGGTCCAGACCATCGATCTCGCCCCCACCCTGCTGGACCTGGCCGGCGCCGAGCCAGACCAGCAGATGGAAGGACGGAGCCTGACCCCCTTGCTTGGCGGAGACGAGTCAGGCTGGCCCGAGCGCGACCTCTACAGCTTCTCGAGCTTGCTGGCCGCTTCCCTGCTGCGGGGCGAAAAGAAGCTCGTGATCCACTCTCTGCGGCGCCCGAAAGAGCTCGAGGCGGAACGCCTGGGTGCCATGGCGACGAGCGCCCGGCCGGCCCTCTACGACCTCCGCAACGATCCCGCGGAGCACACCGACCTACGGGGCGACCAGCCCGAGCTGGCCGCCACCATGGAGCGAGACCTGCTCGCCCACGTGGACCGACTCCTGCTCCGAGCACGGGGCGGCGAGGAGACGCCGATGGACGAAGCCTTCCTGAAGGCGCTCAGAGAAGGCGGGTATTGGGAACAGGTCCGCCCAGGCGGGGGCCCCGAAGAAGGCGGCCGCGCCCTCCCCCGCAAGGGCCAGCGACCCAGGTCCCCGGACTAGGAGCGTTCGCTCTCTCCCGGACATGGCGAGGTGACCTGTCCCTCACGAGGCTGCGCGTCCTCGGACGATCTGGCGTCCACCGGAAGCTGCGTGTCCTCGGGCGGCTGGGTTTCCTCCGGCGGCTCGCTGTCGCCGCGGTCCAGGTCGAGGGTCCGCGGATCGCAGGAGCAGGCGAGCGCGAGCGCGAGCAACAGGACCATGGGGATGGAAGAGGGCGCGATGCGCGTTCCCATGCTCACCTCCGAGCCGTCAGCCTATCCCCCAGGCCGCCACGCCGTCAGGAATCTCGGGTACGGTGCCGCCAGCTCCGCGGTGGTTTGACGCATGCATCCGAGGGTGTGAAGGTCCCTTCATGCGCGCACCGAACCCTCCGTCCTTCCTTCGCCGCGGCGCCATCCCAGCGCTGCTGGCGGTCTGCCTCCTGGCCACCAGCTGCTCTATCAAGAAGATTGCGGTCAACGCCGTGGCCGACTCCTTGGCCTCGTCATCCACGAGCTCCTTCGCACAAGACGAAGACCTCGAGCTCGTGGGGGACGCCATCCCCTTTGCGCTCAAGCTGATGGAGAGCTTGAGCGCCGAGGTCCCCGAACACCAGGGCCTCAAGCTGGCCATGACGGGGGGGTTCACCCAGTACGGCATGGTCTGGGTGCAGTGGCCCGCCGAGCAGCACAAATACGACGACTTCGAGACGTACCGGGCAGGTCTCGAGCGTGCGCGGAAGCTCTTCCTCCGTGCGCGAGGCTACGGGCTCGAGGGCATGGAGCTGGCCCACCCGGGGTTCTCCAAGGGCATCTTTGACGAACCGGAGGCTACGCTGGCAGCCACCACGGCCCAGGACATCCCCACCCTGTACTGGCTCGGCGCCTCGTGGCTGGCGGCCATCTCCAACTCGCGCGAAGATCCCGAGCTCATCGGCCAGCTCCCCCTCGCAGCGGCCCTGCTGCACCGCTGCCTCGAGCTGGACGAGAGCTGGGAGCGCGGAGCCATCCACGAGCTGCTCATCAGCCTCGAACCCTCCCTGCCCGTTCCGGGCGGTGTCGAGCGCTCCCAGCACCACTTCGAGCGCGCGGTGGAGCTGGCCGACGGCCACAAGGCCTCACCCTTCGTATCCCTCGCCACCGCCATCACCATCGACAAACAGGACCGTGAAGCCTTCGAATCCCTGCTTGGGCAGGCGCTCGAGGTGGATCTCGACGCCAGCCCCGCCGACCGGCTGGCCAACGAGTACGCGCAGCAGCAGGCCCGCTTCCTGTTAGACCACGTCGACGACCTTTTCATCTAGTCGCGCCACGCTGACACCGGAGACGCCATGGCTGCCCCACTCACCCGCACGCTGACCTCCTGGCTCGGACGCGCGCTGCTGGTGCTCGGCCTGTTCCTGCTCACGGCACCAACGGCCATGGCCCAGACCATCACCATCAAGCTGGCCACCTTGGCTCCCGAGGGCACCACCTGGTACAACGGCCTGCGCCAAATGGGCGAGCGCTGGTCCGAGATCTCCGGGGGTAAGGTCAAGCTCAAGATCTATGCCGGGGGCGTCGCGGGCAACGAGGGCACCCAGGTGCGCAAGATGCGCATCGGGCAGCTGCACGCCGCGGGCATGTCCAACATGGGCCTGCTGGACATCGACCCGGGCCCCCAGGTCATCAACACCCCCATGCTCATCCGCACCTACGAAGAGCTGGACTGCGTCATGGAAGCCATCACCCCCACCCTCGAGCAGCGCCTGCTCGACAAGGGCTTCGTGGTGCTGTCCTGGTCCGATGCGGGCTGGACCTACTACTTCAACCGCGAGCCCGTGCGCACCCCCGCAGACGCCGGTCGGTACAAGGTCTTCGCCTGGGAAGGCGACCCCGCCGCGGTCATCGGCTTCCGCAAGGCCGGCTTCAACCCGGTGGTGGTCCAGTCCGTCGAGGTGATCCCATCGCTGCAGAGCGGGCTCATCGACGGCTTCTTCTCCACGCCCCTGGCCACCCTCTCCATGCAATGGTTCGCCCTGGCGCCCAACATGCTCAACGTGCCCTGGGCCCCCCTCACCGGCGCCACCATCATGACCAAGGACGCCTGGGACGCCATCCCGGCCGAATACCACGAGCCCTTCCTGCAGGCAGCCCGCGAGGTGGGAGCCTCCCTCAAGGACGAGATCCGGCGCCAGGACAACGCGGCCATCAGGGTCATGCAGAAGTACGGCCTCACCGTGGTCGAGGCTGACGCCGCCACCCAGCTGCAGTGGATGAAGAAAGGCGTCAGCCTCTACCCCTACTTCCGTTCCGACATCGTGCCGCCGGAGGTCTTCGACCTGGCGACGGCTTCCGTGGAGGCCTGCAGGGCCCGATAGTCACCGCCCATGGTTTCTTGATAGTAGGGTCTACCACGTCTTCGCCGGCCCCTCTTGATGAGCACGGAACCAAAGTCCCCGTCCCCCTGGCGCCGGAAGCTCCTTCGCGTCGAGCACGGCATCACCACACTGATCCTGGCGGCCATGGTGCTGCTCACGGTGGTGGGCGCGGTGGTGCGGCTGGTCATCGGCGAGAGCCTGGCGGGGTTGGGCCTGTGGGTGCAGAGCCTCAACCTCTGGCTGGCATTTGCGGGTGCCCTGGTCGCGGCTCGCGTCGGCAAGCACCTGGCCCTGTCCACCGGCGAACTGCTCAAGCTGAACGACCGCGCCCGCTTCTGGGCCGAAGGCTTCACCGCGGCGGTCGGCACCTCGGTCACGGTCCTGCTGGCCTACGCCAGCATGCGCCTGGTACAGGCCGAGATGGGCTCCTCCCTGGCGCTGCCCGGCGGCGTACCCATGTGGTTCGTGCAGTGCATCATGCCCGTGGGCTTCGGGCTCATGGCCCTGCGCCTGGCGTGGCACGGCAACCGCTCCTGGGCCGGTCGCGCCATGGCATTGCTCGCGGTGGTCCTGGCCATGTGCCTGGCCTTCGTGCCGGTGGGACAACGCCAGCCCCTGGTCTGGGCCGGCTCCGCCCTGTTGCTGCTGGCCATCGGCCTGGGGGCCCCCCTGTTCACGGGCATGGGCGGCATCGCCATGCTGCTGTTCTTCAGCGCGCCCCTGCCGGTGCCCATCACGGCCGTTCCCGCCGAGACCTACCGCATCGTGGCCGACCCCACCCTGCCCACGCTGCCCTTGTTCACCCTGGCCGGCTACCTCATGGCCGAAGGCGGGGCCTCGAGGCGCCTGGTGGGTCTGTTCCGCGCCTGGGTGGGCTGGATCCCCGGGGGGACCGCTGCCGCGGCCATCCTGGTCTGTGCCTTCTTCACGACCTTCACCGGAGCGTCCGGCGTCACCATCCTCGCCCTGGGCGGCCTGCTGCTGCCCATCCTGCTCAAGGCCGGCTACCACGAACGGTTCTCCATCGGCCTGCTGACCGCCGCCGGCAGCATCGGCCTGCTCTTCCCGCCATCCCTGCCGGTCATCCTCTACGGTGTCGCCGCCCGCGAACCCATCGACAAGCTCTACCTGGCCGGCCTGGGGCCTGGGCTGCTGCTGGTGGGGTTGCTCATGCTGCTGTCGCTGGGCCACGGCCTGCGCAGCAAGACCAAGCGCGAAAAGGCAGATCCGCACGCGATGTTCCGCACCCTGTGGGCCGCCAAGTGGGAGATCCTCATGCCGCTGCTGGTCATCGGCGGCATCTTCGGTGGGGTGCTCACCATCGTAGAAGCGGC
>CAZVHW010000424.1:0-7089 GCA_964626835.1 uncultured Enterobacterales bacterium | reverse complement strand
GGTGTCGGCGTCGGTGTCCGAGTCGGCGTCGGTGTCGGTGTCGGTGTCACCTTCGACGGTGCCGGTGTCGGCGGTGTCGCCCTCTGCATTGCAGGAGCAGGCTTGCAGGTGGGCACCCATGAGCAGGGCCGCGGTGGCGATGACGAAGTTACGCATGATTCCTCCAGCGTGCGGGTGCGCATCATACACCGGTGTCCCCTTAGCGTCGACGGGCTTTGTTCATCGCTCGAACAGGGAGAACCATGCGACAACGCCCGCTCCAGGCCACCGTCATCGGCCCCTCCGATGCCAACCCTGCCATCCTCGCGTCGGCCGAAGCCATCGGAGCGCACCTCGCCGCCCGGGGCGTCACGGTCCTCACTGGCGGAGGCGGAGGTGTCATGGAAGCCGCCAGCCGGGGTGCCGTCCTGGCCGGGGGGCTGACGGTCGGTATCTTGCCGGGTGCGCATCACGAGCGGGCCAATCGCTGGTGCAAGGTGGTCATCCCCACCGGGATGGGCGACGCACGCAACGCCCTGACCGCAATGGCGGGTGACATGGTCATCGTCCTGGGGGGCGCCGCCGGCACGCTCTCGGAGATCTGTCACGCCTGGCTTCACCAGCGGCCCATCCTTGCCCTGACGACCCACGGCGGTTGGGCCGAACGCCTGGCCGGAGAACCTCTCGACCACCGCCAACGCCCTCCCGTGCAGCGCTATGACACGCTCGAACTCCTGCTCACCGGCATCGATCGCTGCTCCGTGGGCCTGGAGCGAGCCCTCTGAAGCTGGTATCCTGACCCGCCAGAGCCACTCCCCCCCCTCCAGGAAGGTCCCCACCCGATCATGGCAGGCGAAGGGCGCCGCTACCAGGTGCAGCACGTCCTTGGGAAGGGGGGCTTCGGCACGGTCTATCTGGCGGAGATGATCTCCTCCGGAGGGTTCTCGAAGCCCGTAGCCCTCAAGGTGCTCAACCAGGAGATGGGCGCCATGGCCGAGGTCGCCCAGCGACTGCGGGACGAAGCTCGCCTGTTGGGCCGTCTCAAGCACCCAGCGATCGTCCGCGTGGACGACCTGGTGCGCCTGGACGGTTGCTGGACGGTGGTCATGGAGCTGTTGGCGGGGGCAAACCTGCACGAGATCGTGGACGCCCGCGGGCCGGTACCCCTCGGCATAGCGCTCGAGGTTGGCCACAAGGTCGCTGGCGCCCTGCACGCGGCCCACGATCGCCCCGGCCCCGACGGTCACTCGCTCCGCGTCCTCCACCGCGACATCAAGCCCTCCAACATCCAGCTCACACCCTTGGGAGAGATCAAGGTCCTGGACTTCGGTGTGGCCCGCGCCAGCTTCGCCACGAGGGAGGCCGCCACTCGATCCCTGATCTTCGGCTCGGTCGGCTACATGGCGCCCGAGCGCCTGGCGGGTCGCGACAGCCACGCCGGTGACGTCTACGCCCTCGCGGTCGTGCTCTTCGAGATCCTGGTCGGCCGCAGGCTGGGCACGGCGTGCAGCCACGCCACCCTGCACTCCACCATGATCAGCGATGCCCTGGCAGAGCTGGGCGGTCGGTATCCGGACGAGGAGCTGCTGGCCCTGCTCGGCGCCTCGCTGGCCTTCGATCCCAAGACGCGTCCCAGGGCAGAGATCTTCCAGCGCCAGGCGCGGATGCTGCGCGGCCGACACGCCGAGCCATGGCTGAACGACTGGGCCGACGAGGTGCTCGCGCCCATCCTGAGCGACCGGCGGTCCGCCACCGGGCCCCTCTCGGGTCGGGAGCTGCTGGAGGGACGGGGGCCGGAGCACTCGCCCGGCGCGATAGAACAGGGAGGCTCCCCACCGGGGGTACATCCGGAGGTCGGCGACGACGCGGGGTTCACGCGTCCCCCGATGACTCCCACCCCCAGCCTGCCCCAGGCTCCCACGGCAGGCTCCCCACGGCCGCTGCTTGACGAGATCCCCGAAGATCCCTTGGGCCTCCCTCCCCTACCCCGCAGTCACCACCGCGAAGGTGTGACGCCGCCACCGATGTCCTTGGACGAGGTGGTCATGATGGGCCGCGCCCCCCAATCCCCAACCGCCGACGATCCCGAGCCAGACGCGCCTGAGGACGAAACACCGGACCCAACGCAGTTCGTGCGCCTGCCACCGCCGGAGCCCTCGGAGCCACCGCCCGCCCCACGGCCCGCCTCCCCGATCTCCCCCCGATCTCGACTGGGGCCGGGTCTGGTGGTCGGCCTGCTCGGAGCTTCGTTCGTCGTGGCGGCGGGTCTGGTGCTGCTGTTCGGGCCCTGGTTCGACCACCCCGCGGCGGACTACGCCGAAGCACCCGGTACAGAGGCGGCGAGCGAGGAGCTCTCCCCTTCGGAGCACGAGCCAGGATCGGGCGCCCAGGCTCCCGGTGCACAATCCGCCATCGACGACGAACCTGGGCTCGCTTCCCCGCGTTCACCGACAGAAGCCCCGGATCCATCCATGTCCGGAATCGAACCGGGCTCGAGCGGGCCGGCGTCCGAGCAGCGCAGCGCGACAGAGCATCCACTCGCCCACGCGGAGCACGCGACGACGACCTCGCCCCCCACCCAGCGCACATCGAACGCAGCGCCACCCGAGCCCGCCAGCGTCGAGGTGACGGGCGAAGCCACCAGCGTGGTCTTCGCCGACGGTGACGAGCGCTTCGAGGCGGGCGAGATCCCCCCGGGGAAATACGTCATCCTCGCTACCTTCCCGGGGGCCGAGGCGCCCCAGGAGGCGGGTGTACTCACCATACAAGCGGGGCAGGAGCTGCGTGTCCGCTGCACCTCGGGCTTCGATCGCTGCATCGCGGAGGTCAAACCTCCCGGATAGGCAAGACCACGGCGTTCGTTAGAGCAGCGTCTCGAACAGCTCGGGTCGCGGATCGGGGATGACGACGCGGTTGACCAGCACGCCGCGGTCGGCGATGAGCTCGGCGCCGGCTTCGATGGACGCCTTGACCGCTTCGACGTCGCCCGTGAACACGATGAAGGCCTTGCCACCCAGCGCCATGGCCAGTCGGCACTCGACCATCTCGACCAGGGCAGCCTTGGCCACCGCGTCGATGGCTTCCACCAAGGCCGCCACGGAGAACGACTCGAGGATGCCGAGGGCTTCCCGGTTTTTTGGCATGACCGTGGAGGACAGCGCCGGGAGCACGTCGGGGTGGACGTTCTGGATGAGGAAGGAGTCCACCATGCACTCGGCTGCGATCTCCTGACCCGCCGCGACGCTGGCTTCGACCATGTGCAGGTCGCCCGCTACCAAGACGACGTACTTGCCGGAGCAGATGGTTCGGGCCAGCACCAACTCGACCTCGGCCGCCTTGAGCATGCGGTCGATGGTCTCGATGCCTCGGGCGATGGAGGACAGCTCCACCATGCCGATGGATGCGGGCCAACCGTCCTTCGGGCGTTCGATTGCCATCGCTAGCTCCTCTCGATCCAGATGCTGGTTTCGTCGATGCGCGCGACGCGGCCGTCGATGCTGGCGTGCACGGGCGCGCCGAGCTTGCCCTTGGGCACGTCAGCCAGGGGCTGGCCCATGGACACGCGCTGGCTTTCGGCCACCAGCGGCTGCGCCGGGGCGCCGAGGTGTTGCTTCAACATCAGGCGCACGACCGGCGGGTCGTAGGGAAAGTCACGCATGGGGGCGTCCACGTCGTACCGGGTGAGGCCCAGGCGGGGCACCAAGCGCGCGACCGGGACCCGTCGGGATTCGCGCATGGGGTGGATGCGTCCGAGGCCCTCGAGGTGTTCGGGCCACTTGCCTTTCTTGGACCAGGCGCCCTTGGCGCGCACACACATGCTGCGGGGGGTGAGCTCTTCCGGGCAGGCGAAGTACTCGCAGATGTTGCACTCGCAGCAGAGCAGGCCATGGCGGCCCCATTGATCGTGCCGTTCGCCAGCGAAACCCACCATGCGCATGACCTTGTGGGGATGGATGGCGTAGCCCATGAGGTAGCGGGGACACAGCTCGGTGCACATGACGCACTGGTCGCACGCGGCCTTGGCGATGCGCACACGCTCGGACTCCGGGGCCAGCTTGCGTCGCGCCAGGCGGTGCTGGCGGGACAGCACGATCCAACCGGCGCAGGTCTTGGTGACCGGCGAATCGAGATCGGTGATGCAGGGGCCCATCATGGGACCGCCGTCGATGAGCACCGGGTCGTCCACGGTGACGCCCCCCGCCATCTGGATGACCTCTCGGGCGGAGATGCCGATAGGCACCACGTAGGTGCTGGGATTGGCCACCTCGCCCGCGACGGTGACGGCTTTTTGCACGACGGGGATGCCCTGATCGGCCAGCGCAACGTTGAACAACGACTCGTTGTTGGAGACCACGCAGCCCACCGCCAGCGGTATGCCCCCCCGAGGGATGCGGCGACCGGTGCACTCGTACACCACGCAGTATTCGTCGCCGGCAGGGTAATAGTTGTCGAGCAGCTTCAGCCTGATGGGGCCCATCATATGGGGCTGGAGGGCCGCGATGGCGTCCTTGGCCTTGGACTTGATCGCGATGATGCCCTGCGTGGCGGCGGTGGCTTCCATGGCCAGGCGCAGGCCTTCGACCAGGCGACCGGCCTGCAGGCGCATCAGCTCCTTGTCCTTGTGCAGCAGCGGCTCGCACTCGACACCGTTGACCAGGTAGTAGTCCGCCTTGGCCTGCAGCTTGACGTGTGTGGGGAAGCCCGCACCTCCGGCACCGACCACGCCGGCTAGGCGGACCTTGTCGACGATGGGGTGGACCATGGGGACTCCGATCAGCGCCCTGCGGTCTGCACACCGTAGCGCTTCAGCAGCTCGTTGACATCCGTGTTGCGCACGTCCATGCCCGAGCTGGCGGGCAGGAATACGATGGGCTTGCCGCGCAAGGCGTCCGCGAGCTTGAGCTTGACCTGAGCGGCGCCACCCGAACCGACCAGCGCTCGGGCCCTGGCCTCGAGACCCTCGGCCTCGGCGTTGGCTTCGGTCAGGATGGCTTCGGCCTTGCGCTCGGATTCGTAGTAGGACGCGTCGGCCTCGAGCTGCTTGCGCTGGGCTTCGCCCATGGACTTCTCGATGGCTTGGTTGACGTAGCCCTTCTGCTCCTCGAGGTCGCGCTTGACCTGCTCGCTGGCGGCTTCGGTCTCCGACTGCAGGCGGGAGGCGTCCTGCTCGGCGACCTTCTTGTCGCGGATGACCTGCTCGTAGCGCGGGTTGAAGGCGTGCTCACCCAACAGAACCTGGTCGATGATGACACCCTCGCTGTTGAGGTAGTGGTTCAACCGCTCGTGGGCTTCCTCGCCCTTGCGGAAGCGGCTGTCGGCGTCGTAGTACTCCTCGGACGCCAGCTCGTTGAGCACGTCACGGATGACCGTACGGGACACGGGTCGAATCAGCTTCTCTTCGACGTGGTCTAGGTCCGAACCCAGGAACTGCAGCACGTACCAGGCCATGGACGGATCGATGCGCCAGGCGACCGTGACGTTGACGGAGATGTCGTTGCCATCGACGGTCTTGAAGCGCAACGAGTCGTCGCCCGAGCGGGAGCCCTTGTTGACCTCTCGGGTCATCTCCAGGTTCTGCAGCGCCGTGTCGAAGACATGCCAGTCGTTGATGATCGGCGGGAAGAAGTAGGTGGAGCCGGGCGCGTAGACGTCCTTTTGCACGCCCTTGTCGCCCACGAAGGCGATCTTGGCCGTGCGGACACCGACTTCGGTGGAGTCGGTGCTGTGAGGCACGCAGCCGATGGCGAACAGCAGCGCGAAGAGGGAGATCAGGCAGCGCATGTCACCACCCCCTCATGAGCTGGTCGAGGTCGAGCGGATTGACACCGGCGCTCCCATCGGTGGGCACCACGATGACCTGGGTGCCACGGAGCACCTCGGCCATCTCCAAGCCCACGAGGTTTTCGGCACCGGGGACCTTCAAGGCGTCGTTGCGGAGCCGCACGGCTTCGGCTTCGGCCAAGGCCAACAGCTTGCCGCCTTCGGCGTGGGTCTTGCGGTAGTACAGCTCGGCGTCGGCGTCGATCTTGCGGACCTCCGCCACACCGCGCTCCTTCTCTACCTCGACCTTGGCGGCGCCTTCGGCGAGCACGCGGTTCTTCTCGGCTTCCTGGGTCTTGGCGAAGGCCTCGGCGCGGTTCTTGAAGACCATCTGGTCCTGGATCTTCCGCAGCTCGATGGCTTCCTGGTAGCGGTCGTCGTAGGTGTAGTGCCGCACCATGACGTTCCATACCTGGATTCCGGCCTTGGTAAGGTCTGTTTCGAGCAGCTCGCGCGCTTGCTGGGCCTTGGCCATGCGCAGCTGGCCCGAGTAGAAGTTCTCGGCGTTCAGCTCGCCCAGCGCTTGTCGAAGGTAGCGGTCGGCGCGGGGGAGCATGAGCTGGTTTTCGTACAGCCTGCCCGGCCCCACACTCTTGATCAGCGCCACCGGATCGACGATGCGGTAGGCCACCGTGACGTCGACGGTGACCTGGTAGCCTTCGGAGGTCTGGATGCGGATGGACGGAGCCGTGCTGGTGGAGTGGTTGGCTTCGGTGGCGTAGTCGTTCAGCTCCACCACCTGCATGTCCCGCGGGAACAGGTGCAGGCGCTCGTAGCCGGGCATCACGAAGTACAGCCCGGGACCGTAGATCGCATCCTGGATGCCCTTCTCGGGGCCGAGGGGGAACTTGAGGAACACCTGCCGCACGGCCAGCTCGTCGGGCTCGACGTAGACGGTGAAGCTGGCGTAGCCGAACAGCAAGGCGGCGATGATTACGCCAGCGATGATGCCGAACTTCTTGATGCCACCACCCAGGACCGGTATGCGGACCCTGGCGCGTCCCCCGCCGCGGGGGATGTCGACGATACCCATGAGCTACTCCTTGTGCTTGGCGCCCGCGGCCTGCCCGGCCCGGCGTTTGCTTTCCCAGGCGTCCTCGAAGCTCGACTCGGGGCTGCGGTCGAGGGAAGGCTGGGCAGCGCGTGCAGGCAGTGGTTCGGGCGCTCGAGCGTCCGCCTGCCCCGATGCCGACGCACTGTCGGCGGCACGCGCAGAGGGTGTGTAGACGTCGAGGTGGTCGTGGATGCGAGCCATGTCGTCCACCACCGCCTGTAGGTCGCGCTTGTACA
>CAZVHW010000423.1:0-7117 GCA_964626835.1 uncultured Enterobacterales bacterium | reverse complement strand
ACACCGCGAGGGGCGGGGGAGACGCCGTGCAGTTCGAACTCGCCCAGGCTCACATTGTCGCTGGCGTGAGGTTTTTCGCCCTGCATGACGTGGACGCGGACCACTTTTTGGTTGTCCACCACCGTGGAGACCAGCTGGTTCGTGACGGTTGGGATGGTGGTGTTCTTGGGGATGAGGCAGGCCATGCGCCGGCCTTCGACCTCGATGCCCAGGCTGTAGTTGGTGACGTCCAGCAGGATGACCGCCTTGACGTCGCCACCCAACATGGCGCCTTGGACGGCGGCGCCGACAGCGACGACCTCGTCTGGGTTGAAGGACTTGTTCAGCGGGCACTTGAACAGGTTGCGCGTCATCTCCTGAATCCTGGGGATGCGGGAGGAGCCGCCCACCAGGATGATCTCGTCGAGGTCGTTGGGGCCCAGGCCGGCGTCCTCGAGCGCCATGCGGCATTCCTTGAACGTTTCCTTGAACAGAGGCATCGCGAGCTTCTCGAACGTGTTGCGCGTCAGCGTGCTCTGTAGGTGCTTCGGACCCGAGGCGTCGGCCACGAGAAATGGGAGGTTTATCTCGGTCTCGGTGATGGAGGAGAGGTCCAGCTTGGCACGTTCGGCCGCGTCTCGGAGACGCTGTAGGACCACCCGGTCTTCCGAGACGTCCACGTCTTGAGACCTCTGGAACTCCGCGAGCAGCCACTCGACGATGCGCTCGTCGATGTCGTTTCCGCCCAGGGAGTTGTTGCCACGGGTGGAAAGAACTTCCGCCACGTCGCGATCCACACGGAGGATGGAGATGTCGAAGGTGCCGCCGCCGAAGTCGTAGACGCCGATGACCGACGAACGACGGCGCTCGTGCACGTAGGCCAGGGCCGCTGCGGTCGGTTCGTTGATGATGCGCAGGACGTTGAGCCCAGCCATGGAGCCGGCTTCCTTGGTGGCCTGGCGCTGGCGGTCCGTGAAGTAGGCCGGCACGGTGATGATGGCGTCGTTGACGGTCTCGCCCAGGAAATCTTCGGCGTTCTTCTTGATCTTCTGAAGGATCATCGCCGAGATTTCGTGGGGCTGGTAGATGCGGCCGTTGACCATGACCCCCACGTCGGCTTCGGGGGTTTCCACAACTTCGTAGTTGACCATCTTGGCTTCGCGGCGGGCTTCGGCGTATCGTTTCCCCATGAAGCGCTTGATGGCGTAGATGGTGTTGTCGGGGTTGATGAGGAGCTGACGCTTGGCCACATCGCCCACGAAGCGTTCGCCCATCTTCGAGAAACCCACCACCGATGGGGTGACGCGACCGCCTTCCTCGTTGATGATGATCTGAGGATCGTGTCGGTCCATGAAGGCACAGACCGAGTTTGTCGTGCCGAGGTCGATTCCGATGACCTTACCCATCGAGGTCTCCCAGGGGTGCGGACGAGCTCTGAGTGTCGGCAGAGGCGTGTTGAACAGAAGCGATGATAAAAGTCACGGGCAGTGAAGTCAACGTTCCGAGGTCTGCTATTTCGTCTTTGTTGTTTTTGTCATTCCGAAATGAATTCGAAGCCGGGCTCAGGGGTGCCCGGAGCGGGATTCGAACCCGCACGTCCTGTCGGACAGAGGATTTTAAGTCCCCCGTGGCTGCCGTTTCACCATCCGGGCTCTTGCATCTCTCTCGACCTATCCTTGCAGGCGGGTTGGGGCGAAGAACGCGCTCTTCCTTGACCACCGGCCCACTGGGGCGCTAGCTTTGCCATCGATGAACTTCGAGTACCTCCCGGTTCGCTGCTTCTTCTTTGGAGCGCTGGTTGTCTCGTGCTCCTGCGCCCACCTGTTCGGGGGGGGGCGAACGGACGATCCGGAGGAACTCCTGGGCGAGGTGGACCGCCTCCTGGGCAAGCGGCACGAGCGCGCCAACCTGGACAGGGCAATGGACCTCCTGGGCGAGCTCTCCCTGGACATGGGGGACGATCCCCGCCTGCTCTCCAGGACGGCTCGGGCCCAGCACGCGCTCGCCTATGGCTTCCAGCCCGAAGAACCTCCTCCGCTGCGAATCTACGAGGCAGGCAGGGAGGTGGCTTGGCGCTGTCTCTACCAGGATCCCGCGTTCGAGGGTGTGTTGAGCAGCTTCGGAGGGCGCATCCAGCCTGTGGCTGTTGCCCGCATCCAGGAAGATCGTGCTGGCTGCCTGTTCTGGTTGGTAGCGAACTGGACTCGCTGGTTGGCGCTTCGGGGCCCGGCCGGCTTCGGAATCGACCTCGAGCCGCTCGGAGTCCTGGCCGAACGAGCGGTGACGCTCGAGACGGGGGAGAACCACCCGCAGGCGCTCGGTTACTCGGGACTGGCCATGGCCCTCGAGCCCATGGCCACGGTCGAGTCCCTGAACGAGGCGGAAGATCTGTTCATCGAGGCCATCAGGTTGGACCCCGACAATCTCGGGCTGAGGGTGGACCTGGCCGAATACGTCTACGCCCGCAGGGAAGATGCCCTGCGATTCGGGGAGCAGCTCGAGGAGGTGCTCGCCAGCCCCGTGCCCAGTACGTCGCGGTGGGCGCTCGAGAATCGGAGAGCGCAGACGAGGGCGAGGTCGTTGTTGGACCTGGACGTAGATACGCCCGACCAACCCTCGTGAGGTGGCGGTCGGGACGCGAGAAGAGAAGTGGAAGCGCTAGCGCTGACGGGAGGCGCGGCGGGCGGCCTTGCGACGCCGCTTTTCTGCCAGGCGCTGCTTCAGGCGGCGCTTCTCACCCGGCTTGAGGTAGAAGCTGTTCTTTTTGATGTCTTTGCGGATCCCCTCGCGCTCCACCTTGCGGCGGAAACGACGGAGAGCCTTTTCGAAGGGCTCGTTGTCTCGGACGGTGACGGCGATCAAGGGTGGCTCCGTACGGGCTGGAGATCGTTAGACGAAAATGGCCTCCCGTACGAGGGAGGCGGCGTGCCGCCGAATAGCATGTCGCCGAACAACGCGCCAGCACGATAGGGCCGATGACGGAAACGCTCGACGAGTCCGACGGGAGGTCGGGTGCGCATCACGGCAGGAAAGCTTCGAGGTAGGCATCTTGGAGTCAAGGTGTCGGCTGGAGTCCGGCCCACGGGGGCCCGGGTGCGGGAAGCCCTGTTCAACATCCTCGGCAACGAGCTCGAGGGTGTGAGCGTGCTCGACGCGACCGGCGGTAGCGGCATCCTGGCCTTCGAGGCTGCCAGCCGCGGGGCTGCCCCGGTGCGGGTGTTGGACCGCGACCGCCGCGTCGCCAATGCACTACGCCGGAGTGTGGTCCAGCTAGGCCTGTCCGACGTCGTGGACGTCAGTTGTGTGAACAGCCTGGCACGCGCTTCGGCGCAGGAGACCTTCGATCTGGTCCTGGCCGATCCTCCCTACGCCCAAGACCTCGACCCGTGGGTCGAGGCGCTGCTAGCGCGGACGGGCTCGTGCCTGGTGCTCGAACACAGCGCCCAGAAGCAGGCCCCCGAGCCTCCTCCCGGTTGGAGCCACCGCATGCGTCGATACGGGGACAGCTGCTTGAGCTTCTACCGACGGGAGGAGGAAGGGTCGGGTCGCTGACCGGTGGTCCGCCAGCGGCGGTAGTCCGCGATGATGCGCTGGTGGTCGAAGACGATGGGCTCTGGGAGCGCGTCGACGGGAAACGCGTGGGCCTCTGCTGCGTCATCGTCACCGACGGGGATGCCGTCTGCTTGGCCCACGAAGACGATGGTCATGGTGTGGAAGCGAGGGTCCCTCGTGGGATCGGAGTAGACGTAGAACAAGGTCTCGAGGTCCACGTCCAAGCCGGTCTCCTCCTTGATCTCTCGCACCGCCGCAGCCTCGACGCACTCACCGACATCGACGAAGCCACCGGGCAGTGCCCAGCCCAGGGGCTCGTTGCGGCGGCGGACCAGGACGATGCCGGCTCCGTTTTCCACGATCACGTCTACGGTGGGGTAGGGGTTTCGTTGGCTCATGGATCCTCCGCGGCGGGGGATGGTTGACGGTCGAGGGCTCTCCTGGCGTTGGCGGCGAGGTTGGAGGATCCCTCGGCGATGCCTTGGAGCAGCTGCCTGGCCTCGGGTTCGTCGTCGCGCGCCAGACCCTGAATCACCAGGATGCGCTCCGCGTCGTCGAGGGATGCCCAGCGCTCGCGGACCAGCAGCCGCAGCCAGGCTGCCAGCTCGATGTGGGCGAGATCCCGACCTCCTTCGGACCACCCGACGCCTTGGACCGCCAGCCCGCTCGCATCCACGGTCGGGCCTACGATCGCCAGGCGCAGGCGGCCCTCGAGGCCGCAGGGGTTCTGGCCGGAAAACCGCAGGGTCCAGTACAGAACAGCACCATCCTGGACCAGCAACCGCAGTCCGTCGTCATCTTCGGCTGGGGGAAGGGCCAGCGGCGCCTGTTGCAGGCAGGAGGCGAGGGTCGGGCCGAGTCCGCGCCACACCGTCTTGCGCCGGTAGTGGGCGCCGTCGAGGGTGAGGAGGCTGCGCTCGCCCACGACGAGATGGATCGCCTCGGAGTCTCGACCAGGCGGTGTGGAGCCAGGCTGGGTGACGCGCTGCCAGCGCTCTACTCGGCAAGGAGGAGGCTTGCCACCCGTGGTCTGGGCAGCTGCCTTGCAGTCGGAGCCCAACAGATCCGCGGCACCCGAGAATCCGGGCTGTTCGGGCACCCCCAACCGATCCATCTCGAGCGCTCCCGCTAGGTACCACTCGCCACCGAGCGGTGCTCCGGGCTGGACTTCGGCTGGCGGTACGGAAGCGGGCTGGCAGGCCCATGTTCCGAGCCAGCCGAGCCAGAGGGCGGGACGCGGCACGCTACTCCTCGGATGGGACGTCTTCGGGTTCGAAGACCAGCTCGGGCTCTTCCTCGTCCACCTCTTCGGCTTCCGACCAAGTCCCGAGATCCCGCGCGATGCGCCAAGCCGATTGAGAGATGTCGGTCCAGCCCGCGGCGGCCGAGGCTTCTACCAGGCGCTGCAGGGGGAGCCAGAGATCGGGCGTGCGCAGCTGGGCGAGGCCGTGCTCGCGCGCCACGGACCACCACGCGCGGGTGCGGGGCTCGCTCCGCTCCTGGGCAGCTCTGATGGCGCGCATCAGCCCCACGAAGACCCAGGTCCAATGTCGGGGCTGCTGTGCGAGGGCCTTTTCGGCCGCCTTGAGCTGCCACTCCATCTCTTCGTTGTCGCGTGCCGCCAGAGCCAGCAGGGCCAGGTTGATCCGACCGACCGCCGAGGCGTTGGTGAGCCCTTGTTCTTCGGCGTAGCCGCTGTACCGCTCGTAGTGCTCCCGGGCGAGCTCCACGTCACCTCTGAAGCGAGCGACCTCGCCCAGGTTGTTCTCGCAGTTGAGGTGGAGCCAGTGGGCCCCCAGGGTGGAGCTCAACGCCGATGCGGTGTGTAGGTCCCGCTCCGCCTTGCCCAGGTGGCGGCGGAACAGGTGCACCATGGCCGAGGTGTAGGCGGCCTGGGCGATGTTCCGCGTGTCGCCGCTCGTGCGTGCCACGCGGAGCATTCGTTCGTGGTGCTCCGACACACCGATCTGCCCTGCGGTGAGCATCGCTTCGATGAGGCCGGAGAGGATCAAGACCTCTCGTCGGGGATCACGACGGGCAAGCGCCAGTGCTTCCTCGAAGAAACGAACCGCGAGCTGGGGACGTCCTTCGAGCCGCTCGAGGCTGGCTCGACCGTGGATCACGTCCCGGAGCCCGTCACGGTCTCTTACGGTCTCGAAGGCCAGGCCGGCCTGGTGAAGGCCTCGCCGACAGGAGTCCAGGTCACCCTTGCCCAGGGATACCCGGGCTCGCGCCAGCGTGAGGCGAGCCTGGGTGAGCCGATCGATGGGTTCGATGGTGAGGGCTTCGCGGATGAGCTGCTCGGAGACGTCGTACTGGCGAAGCTCGATGAGGGCTTCCGCGCGGAGGCGGCGCGCTTCTTGGCGCGCCATGGAGCCCCCCGCTGCGTCTGCGGCCTCGATGGCCAGGGTGGCTGCCCAAGCGGCCAGGCTGTTGCGGCCTTCTTCGATGAGCAAGCGGATCGCGCGCACGAGGTGCCCCGAGGCGGCGTGGGTCTTGTTGCCCCGGAGCAGGTGGAGCCCGGTCGGGAAGTCGGTGGGCATGCCCGAACGTTCGGCCATGGCCTGCCACTGGGCCGCCAGGCTGACGTGAATCTCGGCCACGTCCGGCAGGCGGATGGCCAGGCGCAGGGCGGTCTGCTGGACCGAGCCATGCTCGAAGGCGAGGACATCGCCGGATTCGCGCAAGACGCCGGTGGACAGCAGGCCGTCCAGGCCGGTCTCGGAGAGCCCCCGAATGAGCGTGCTGGGCGGCTCTTGGCCTGCGAGCGCCGTAGCCGCGAGGGTCTCGGCGCTGGCGACGGGATCCTCGGACACCTGGACTGCGGCTTGCAGCCGGCGCACGTAGAGCTGCTCGATGTTTTGGGGCACCGCTTCTTCGCGGGACGCGCCTGGCTTGAGCTGGAAGAACTGCCCGGGTCCCAGCTCGAGCAGGTCCCTGGCGGCCCAGTCACGCAGCAGCAGGCTCACGGCGAGGGGATTTCCCGAGCATATCTGGGCCACCTCGTCCGCCAAGCTGGTGTCGAGCAGCAGAGCCTCGTCCAGCACGCTGCGGGTCTCGTCGAGGGTGAGGGGGGGGACCTGGAGGATGAGAGCACCCATGCGCTCCAGGCGCCGGACAGTCTCGGCCAGGACGGGGTTCTGCTTGACGGACTCGGCTGCCACCGTTGCGAGCAGGAGCACCGGACGTTCGCCCACGGAGCGATCCAGGAGGGACTGGGCGATGGCCAAGCCGTCGCCTTCCACGGTGGAGCGGTGCACGTCCTCCAACACCAGGCAGGCTCCCCCACGCCAAGCACGTGCGTCGAGGTGGCGGTACAGGTAGGCCAAGCCCACCGCCGCGTTCAGTGAGGGTTCGTTCTTCCCTAGGTGTCCGCACCAGCGCGCGAGAACCGAGGCTTCCGACCCCACGGCGTCCAGGGTGGCTTGCCGGTCACGGGACAGCCAGCGCCCTAGCCGAGCCTCGAGCTGCTCTCGGGTCTCGGTCCACGGAGCGAGCAGCTTCTGGACTGCACCACGGTAGCCGTCGTCGAGACCTGGGGGCCAGTGGTAGCGGAGGTGGACCACCTCCATGAAACCGCCCTCTT
>CAZVHW010000422.1:0-7154 GCA_964626835.1 uncultured Enterobacterales bacterium | reverse complement strand
GTGGCGGCCGACGGCTTGGACCAGGGCGGGAACACCCCCCGTGAAGTCGGCGGCGCCCTTGACCCGAGGGGACAAACGGGGGCCCACCATCCGTCCGAGCACCTGAGTGGTCTCGGCCTGGCCGAAGTCGGCCAGCTCTACGGGGCGCCCCTCGAAGTCGCGCAGCGCGGGAGCATTGGAGGTCCCGCCCAGCAGGAGCATGCAGCGCCGGTCGCCCGGACGGGCGGATGCGTACGATTCCCAGACCAAGAGGAGGTCTTCGGCCACGTCTACCGGGAGGTGCTCGGCGCCGTGGGCCATCAGGGCCACGGGATTGGGAGCGTTCTCTTGCGCTCTGGCGAGCAATTCTCCGGCCACCAGCCGAAAGCCCTTGCGTTCTGCCACCGTCGGGATGCGCAGCTCGCTGCGACTGGGAGAGGCCAGCTGGGCCAGGATCCGCAGCAGAAACTGCCAGGCGGCCACGCGGTTGCGCCCGCGCAGGGGGCACAGGTTGACCGTGCGGCAGCCGATACCCGGTTCGCTGACCGCCAGATCGAGCGCGACGTCTTCGAGAAAGGCTTGGGGGCACGACCAGCGGGGAGTCAGCAGGGCCACCGAGTCGCCGCGACGCAGCGCGGTCCGCACGGCTCTGGCGGAGCGGCCGCGGTGGGCGGACTCTGCCGCGAGCTGCTGGGGATGGACGTAGGCTTCGTCGGCGCGATGGCGCACGTGGATGCGGCGGGCCAGGCGGTTCATGGGATCCTCGCGCAGCGGGCTGGCGGCCCCGAGGCGCACGCCTCGGATGGTGCTCGTCGCAAGACCAATATGTTTCCTATTGTCATGTCAAGTGTTCATATTAGAACTTACACGAGAATGTTCGTGGAGCGGACAACCCTCGTCCGGCATGCCGCCACGACCATGGCAGCCTGCAGTGGCCGAGATACGGTCTGGCCATGAGCGAGCTCGCCTCCATCCCCACGCCCGCTCCTGGGAGCTGTTCTCCCAGGGCCTTGGGCCGCCTGTTGGGTTTCGTGGCTGCGGGTGCCAGCGGTGTCGAAGCGCTCGCTCGACGGATGCGTACCGACCCAGCCGCTGCTCGGCGGCACCTCGAGGTGGCTGCCTGGCTCGGCTTTCTCACACGGCCGTCTACCGCGACCGAGCTCGAGATACCGCCCTTGAGCCGCCGCGGGCTCGAGTTCGTCTTCGGGGCGCGACGCCGGCCGCGTGTGTACGCCGAGGCGCTCTGGGACCATCCGTTGATGGGTCCCCTCATGGCTCACAAGCCCGGTCGGGCTCTGGATCGCTGGGAGCTCGAGGAACTACTTCGCGGGGTCGCACCCGCCGCCGAGCCACCCCAACTCGAGCACGCTGTCGCTGCCGTCCACGCGTTCATGGCCCCGGCCATCCGGCAGCGGCCTCGTCGGCGCGAGAGGCGTCCGGGTGCCCAGCTGCGGCTGGCGTTCGCTCGCCCACGCGCCCCGGTCACGGGCTACCGTCTGCGCGCAGCCGATATCGGCGACTCCACGCTCGAAGATCCCGCCCTGTACCGCTCCGTTCTGCAGCTCCTGCTCGACGAGGGCGAGCTCGCCATCCCAGACATCGCTGGGTTGCTGAGCGATCTCGGCGCACCTTCGGCGCCAGCGGGTGCATACGCTCAGATGGCCGTGCGACGAGGCGATGCCGTGCGGCACCACGACGGCCACGTGGACAAGCTGGTGGTGACGGCTGGGGGTGTCGAGCGCCGGGATGTCTCCGACACCGTCGCCTCGGTTGCGCTGTCCGATCCCGACTACCGCGACTACCTGCACGTCCTCCAGGCCACGGGCCAAGGCGCTCTCGGGGCAGCGGCCCGCTACGGGCGTCTTCGCGCACGATTCCGCCGCTGGGACGAGCGCGTCTTCGGCGTGGATGTCTCCCCCCGCGCCATGGCGCACGCAGCGCATCGGCTCATCGAGGGCCCGACCCTGGTGGCCATCCCCCAGGCGAAGCCCGGTGTCGAGGTCGACTATCTCTCGCAACCGGCCCTCTTCCTCGATCAGCTCGACAGCTCGAACCTGGTTGTTGCGCTGCCCGCGTCCATCGAGCTGTTGGTGGGCGGGCTGCCGGCGGTCAATCGCGCCCTCGACCGAGGCCGTGGGTCTGCCGGATGGGGGCACCCGGCGTTCGCGCCCCGCCTGCGAGTCCACGGTGGGTTGTGCCATCCTGGCGAACAACGGCCTGGCGCCATCCCAGACGGCGTCAGCTTGCGCCTGCACGTGATCGAGCGCGTCCCGCACCTCGCGGTGCTCGTGGCGACCCTCCTGCAGCAACGTGTCAGTCGGGGGCGGGTCGGCGTGCGGCTTCGGGGCGATAGGCTTCGCGTCTACCACCGGCGCCGCGACCTGGGCTCCTTCCTGCTGCGCAGCGACGATCTCATGCGGGAACGCGGTTGGCTCGTCAGCCGCCGCCAGCGCGGTGGGTTGCCGGAAGCCACCCTCAAGGACCTCGCCGAGGTGCTCGGTATCGCCGTGCAGGCCGGTCGTGCCCTGGTCCTGCGCGAGTCGTTCTTCAGGCGGCTGCTGCACCAGCCGGAAGACCGCCACGTGCACGACCGGCTGCAACCCCTGGGTGTCTGGATCGAGAGCCGCCTGGCCGAGTGGGCCGTTGGCGTCCAGGATTAGCGGTTGAAGCCGCTGTTCACCTCGAGCTCGGCGCAGAGCGCGGGGGCGCTCTTCGTCTACGGTGAGCTGCTTCACGGGCAGCGGCTGGCCTGGGTGCTCTCCGAGTCTTCGGGCATGCCCGCCCAGCTGCGCGGCAGGTTGTGGCGGCTGCACTCTGGAACGGTGTTATTCTCGCTCGATCCGTCCGGTGTCTGGGTGCACGGCGAGATTCACGTCCGGCCTCTTCCCCGCGTGTTGGCGCTCGTGGGGGACCTCCTCACCGGTCCGGGCTTGCAGCCTGCCTTCGTTTCGGCTCGAGCCCGCATGGGGCTGCGTGCCCTGTCGGTGCAGGTCTGGGCCGCCCCTGCCGAACAGCTCGGAAAGGCCCGCGCTCACCGACTCCGCGGCGGCGACTGGCGCAGACTGGCTCCCGGGGAGTGACCCAGGCACGTCGCGCGCGCCAAGTCGCGTTGACAAGTCAAGGCTGCCCGCCGGAAAAAAAGCCGAGCGTTCTAACTCGTGTTTCGCCGGGATGCAAGAAGTCGAATTGTCACGATTTGTCGGCAGCCTCGATACTGGAGTGGCCTTTCCTCTCGGGAAGCCGGTCGTGAGCTCGTCCACTGGAGGTGGTTCGATGATGGCCTGTCCCCTCGATCCGCAGGTCCCGGTGCTCGTCGTGGAGCCCGAAGGTGGACTCGCACGGCGCTTCGGCCAGAGCCATGCTTTCTCGGTGTATGGCAATGGAGCGGTGGGACCTTTCATCGTCATCGACGCGAGCGTCGTGCGTCAGCCTTGGTTCACCGATGACCACCTGCTGGTGCTCATCGCCCACGAACTGGCCCACATTCTGCGCCACTCTCGCGATGAGCTACAGGCCGATCTGTTGGCCCTGCGCCTGCTGCTCGAGCACGGCCACCTCGGCGCCTACGCCTTGCTCCTCGAGGAGCACCGGCGCCGCTTGGCAACGGACTGGTACGAGCACCCGCTCGCGGCGTGAGTGTCAGTGGACCCCTCGGTGCCTGCGCCGGATGCGGAGGATGTCCAGGAACATCTTGGCTGGGTCGAGCAACGGGTTGACCGAGGAACGCTCGTCGTTGCGCCAGGTGACGGGAACCTCCGCCACCTGGTAGCCCAGCCGATGGGCCAGGAAGAGCACCTCGACGTCGAACGCGAAGCCGTCGATGGTGAGGCGGGGGAAGAGATCCCGGGCCACGTCGCTGCGGTAGAGCTTGAAGCCGCACTGGGTGTCGGCATGCCTGCCCGGTGTGACCAGGCGGGTAACCCCGTTGAAGGCTCGACCCATGGCGACTCGGTACATGGGTTGGCGTTGGGTGATGTTGGAGCCGTGGATTGAGCGAGAGCCGATGACCACCGGAGCGCCAGCTGCCAGCATGCGCTCGGTCTCGTGGATGGGGGTGGAGAGGTCGGCGTCGGAGCAGAGTATCCACCGCCCCTTGGCCGCGAGCACGCCGCGTCGGGTGGCGGCGCCCTTGCCCATGTTGCGCTCGAGCTGGAGCAGCTCGAGCCGGGGCCAGTCCTGGGCTGCGCGGCGCACGATGGCGACCGTGTCGTCGCTGCTGCCGTCGTCTACCACCAGCACTTCGTGCTCGGGCTGGTGTTCCTCGAGCCACGCGCGGGCCTTGTCCAGGCTGGCCCCGATGCGTTCCTGCTCGTTGTAGGCGGGAAAGACGACGCTTATGTGAAGGGCTGACGCAGACATGGCTCCACCGGGAGGGTTCTTTTCCTATCCCGGGCATCGTGCGCGGGCCTCCCGTTGCCTCTTGGGCGGCGTGGGCTACCTTGCCCCGCACCACCCGTGTTCGGAGGTCCAGGACCATGATCAGGAGAGCCTTGGGCAAGGTGTTCGGCTGCGGCTGTGAAAGCCAGGACGCCGAGCTCGAAGCGCTCCGCGGCGAGCTCGGGGCCCTGCGTCGCCAGGTAGACGAGCTTCAGGCCGCACTCCGCCAGGCCTCGCCCCCCGCCGTGGTGGGCAGCTTTGCCGAGGCGGCCCGCGTCATCGCCTCGGGGCAAAACGTTCAGCTCGGCGATCCGCTCGACGCGCCACCCGAGTCCGCGGAACCTCCGCAGGCCGCCCCTCGCGGTACGCTGGTGGTGGACCTCGATGATTGCATCGCCTGCGGTACCTGCGTCGAGTACTGTGTGTCGGCTTTCGAGCTGGACACCGATGGACGCGCGCTGGTCGTCGACCAGGGGGCACCCGAGGCTGAGGTCCAGGCGGCCATGGACGCCTGCCCTACCCAGTGCATCCGCTGGGATCGTTAGCGCGCCGTGCGCAAGCTCCTCCCCAGCCGGCCGGGCATCTCACTGAAGATCTCGGCCATGGTCTCTCTGATGATCGTGGGGGAGATGGTGCTGCTGAGCTGGCTCCTCGAGACCTTGGGGTCCGAGTACCGTACCGCCCTCGTCCTGGCCTTCGTGGTGGGAACGCTGGCGGTGGGATTCCTGCTCGGCGCGGCGCTGGACTGGCTGGTCACCCGCCCGCTCTTGCAGCTGGTGCAGCAAGTCCGAAGCCTCCCCGATCGCTCCTACCGTGATCCCATCCTCTCCAGTGGTATCGACGAGCCGCGGGAGCTCGGTGTGGCCCTGGAGCAGATGCGCAAGCTGGTGGTCGAGCGGGAGGAAGAGCTGGCGGGTCTCAACCAAGAGCTCGAGGTGCGTGTCCAGAAGCGCACCGAAGAGCTCCGCCAAGCCCAGGTGCAGCTTGTCCAGGCCGAGAAGCTGGCCTCCGTGGGCAAGCTGGCCGGTGGCGTGGCCCACGAGGTCAACAACCCCACTGGCGTCATCCTGGCTCGTTCCTCCTACCTGGTCAGCGTCGCGGACGACGAAGGTCTGGACCCCGACGTCATCGAGGACCTCGAGGTCATCGTTCAGCAGGCCGAGCGCATCCGCACCATCACGGGCGACCTGCTCTCGTTCGCGCGGCGCTCCCACGCTCGACCCGCCCCCCTGGATCTCGCGGAGATCTGTGAACTCACGCGGAACCTGTTGCGGCATGCTGCGAGCAAGGCCGGGGTGGGGGTGTCCGCCGAGGCGGTCGGCCAGACTCGGGCACAGGGGCAGCGGGATGGCATGGAGCAGGTTGTCTTCAACCTTGTGAAGAACGCCATCGAAGCCGCTCCGCGGGGTGGGCACGTGCAGGTGACCTGTCGAGGCCTGGCTGACGAGCCCTGGGTGGAGCTGACGGTGGACGACGACGGACCGGGAGTTGCCATGGACAAGCGCAGCTCGGTCTTCGATCCCTTCTTCACCACCAAGCCCCTCGGCCAGGGCACGGGCCTGGGCCTCTCGGTCGTCTACGGGATTATCGAGAACCATCAGGGTACGATCCGCATCGAGGACAGCCCCCTCGGAGGCGCGCGCTTCCTCCTGCGCCTGCCGGCTGCCTACTCCCCCCCCACCTCTACTCCCGAGGGCGAAGCATGAGCCAAGGCCCCATCCTCTGTGTCGACGACGAACCCGATCTGCTCGACACCCTGCGGCGCATCCTGGCGGGCGGTGGGCACCGGGTACTCCTGGCCGCGTCGGGCGAAGAGGCCCTGGTGGCCTTGAGCCGCCAACGACCGGCCCTCGTCATCACCGACCTCATGATGCCCGACATCGACGGCATGCAGGTGCTGCAGCGCTCTGTCGAGCTGTATCCCGAAGTCCCCGTGCTGCTCGTCACGGCCTACGCCACCGTCCAGACTGCCGTGGATGCGATCCGGCGCGGTGCCTACGACTACGTGCCCAAGCCCTTCACCCATCAACAGCTCTTGGTCGTGGTCGATCGGGCGTTGGCCCAGTCCCGGCTGCAGCAAGAAAACCGCATGCTCATGCGGGAGCTCACCGGTGAGCGAGACAACCTGGGCATCGTGGGCGAGTCGGCCGTCATGCGACGGGTGGTCGAGATGATTCGCAGGGTGGCGCCGACGGATCTGGGCGTGCTCATCACGGGCGAAAGCGGCACGGGCAAAGAGGTGGTCGCCCGCGCCCTGCACCGCGCCTCCAAGCGCGCCGGGAAGTCGTTCGTCCCCGTGGACTGTGGGGCCATTCCCAACAACCTCATGGAGTCCGAGCTCTTCGGGCACGAGCGCGGTGCCTTCACCGGTGCTTCTTCGGCCCGAGCGGGCTTGGTCGAGGCCGCCAACGGTGGCACCTTCTTCCTCGACGAAGTGGGCGAGCTGGACTCCGGCGTGCAGGTCAAGCTCCTTCGCCTGCTGCAAGAGGGTGAGTACCGCCGAGTTGGTGGCAACAAGCTTCAGGCTGCCGATCTACGAGTGGTCGCGGCCACCAACAGGGACCTCGAGCGCGCGGTCCAGGAAGGCTGCTTTCGGGAAGACCTGTACCACCGTCTCAACGTGGTCCGGGTCGCACTTCCCCCGCTCCGGGAGCGGGCGGAAGACGTGCTGATCCTCCTCGACCACTTCGTGGCGCGTCTGTGCAAGCAGAGCGGGCGAGCCGAGCTGCGCTTCGCACCCGAGGTCCGGGACCTGCTGCAGAGCCATGGCTGGCCGGGGAACGTTCGCGAGCTGCTCA
>CAZVHW010000421.1:0-7190 GCA_964626835.1 uncultured Enterobacterales bacterium | reverse complement strand
CCCGTGACCTCGACCCCGGCCGCGTGGCAGCCGTCATGCGGGTGAACGTGGAGGGTGTGGTCAATGCCGTGTCGGCCGTGATGCCTGGGATGTTGGAGCGCGATCGCGGACAGCTCGTGGTGATCTCGAGCTATGCGGGCTGGCGTGGCATGAGTCTCACGGCTGCCTACAGCGCGAGCAAGGCCGCCGTATCGGTCTTCATGGAGTCTCTGCGCGGTCAGCTCCAGCACACGGGCATCGCCGTGACGGTCGTACACCCGGGCTACGTCCGCACTGAGCTCACCGCTGTCAACAAGGGGTGGATGCCGTTCCTGCTCGAGGTGGATGACCTTGCTCGACGTGCGCTGCCAGGCATCCTCCGGCGCAGGTCCGAGGTCAACGTGCCCTGGCAAATGACTCTGCTGGTAGGCTTCCTGCGTCTGCTTCCCAACTGGGCCTTCGATCCTGTCATGGCTGTGATGCACCGAGGGCTCCTTCCTCGCTCCAGGATCTGAGCTGGGTGGCGTTCTCTGCGGTCGCCGGCCCCGCGCCCGATGGCTGCGAGGGCGCCGAACCGGGTACCGGATACGCGGTGCGCTTCACCGACGACCTCCCCTGCAGCGGGGAAGAGGTGGTCATTCGATACGATCTCGCTCCGTAGCGAGAGGTCCTTCCCGTTGGGGCGTGTTCGCCCCAGCGCGACCCGCTTGCCCCTACTCGCAGCTTTCGGTGTACATCTCAGCGCTCCTTCATGACCTGGCCTTCGTAGACCTCGATGCGGGCGTCGGCCACGTCCGCTCGAGAAAGTCCAGCCTTTCGAGCGAGGTAGGAGAGCATGGTGTCACGATCCCAGCCCTGCTCGGGACCCACCTGGGGTAGATAGGTCGCCGAGCGGCCGCGCTTGGACACCACCACGCCGTGGCGCCCGACGATGACCGAGCGGGGGCTGGGGACTTCACGCGTGGGCCCGAGCAGAGAGATGTCCAGCTGGATTTGGTCCAGCTCGTTCGCGGTGACCGGAGCGAAGCGTGGATCGTGGATTGCCGCGTCCACCGCTCGTGCGATCACGGCCTCGTAGACAGGGCGGCGAGGAGAAATCTCGCCTATGCAGCCTCTGAGCTGGTGGCCCTTCTCGAGGGTGACGAAGGCGCCCAGCACGGTCTGGGCGTCCGGAGGCAGCGTCGTGGGGTCCACCTCGAGCAGCTCGCCGTGCTGGTACCAGTGCTCCAGGGAACGGCGGGCGAGGCCCAGCAAGATTGTGGCGGTGTCGGTGGATACCAGACGTGCAACCCCCGACTGCGGACCGAGCCCGGCCCAGGCCGTGCCATCCAGCCGTCCGCCCAGGTAGGAGACCGTGTTCGACCAGTCCCCAGTCAGCGCGCCGCTGGTGGTGTAGACCAGCTCGGTGCCTTTCGCGCGGTCCTCGAGGAGGCTGGCGGCCAAGAGCAAGCCAGCCCGGCCGCAGATGGTGGCGCCGCTACTCTCTACGTAGTCGTAGAAAGCCCGTGGCTGCGGTGTTGCAACCAGCTCCCAGGCCCCACGATCGAGGGCTGCCAGCTTGGCGGGTAGGTCCTTGGAGCCGGCAAACGGTGCGTAGCCGAAGCGAGAGCCGTAGTGGGTGAAGTCCGTGGAGACGACCACGACGTCGCCGGGCCCTAGCTCCGGATGGATGGCCGCGGCAAGCTGCTCGGCCAGATCGGGGGTCGTGCGTCCCATGAGGAGCGGTACGAGCTCGAAGGCGCCCAGGGCGCGCTGGAGGAAGGGAAGCTCGATCTCGAGGGCGTGCTCACCGCCGTCGCCTTGCTCCAGCCACTGAAAACCCGGCTGCGACGCCAACCGCTCCAAGACGGCGCGGTCGATGGGGAGGTCGCCCAGGGGGGTACGAAAGGCATCATCCGTGTACAGACCCACACCGCGGAAGCCGAGGCGATGGCTGGGGGCCACCACCCACACCCGGCGCACGTGACAGTCGCGCAGCTGCGCAAACACCTGCCCCGCGGCAGCACCGGAGTAGCGGTAGCCCGCGTGGGGAGCCACGAGCACCAGGGGGAGCATGCTGCAGTCGCCGCGAGTGCCTGCGTCCAGGTAGGCGTCCACCTCGGAGGCCAGCACGTCGGGGTTGCCTGGGTACCAAGAGCCAGCGATGGCCGACTCGCGCACCTTGATGTCGCCTTGCATGATGTCTCGCTCCGCGATGGGGGAGGGGGCTGGGTCCGCGTCGTTGCCCGGAGTCGAGGGGGCGCCGATAGGGCCTTCGGCCTTGCAGGCCGCGGCGATGGCGAGTGCTGCCACCAGCAGGACGGCCAGGATCGCGAGGAGGCCGGGGTGGGTCTCGGGCATCGGGTTCTCTACGGAGTAGCCGCTGAGCCAACCCGCTCTTCGGGTGGCCCGCGATGATCGCGGAACATGATACCTGGGGGCTCTGTCGAAGGCACCTCTCCATCCACCGCCGGGAGGCTCCGTGACCTCACGCCTGCCAGGTTTCTACAAGCTAGACCCGGACGCCCGTTTGGCGCGTGCGCTGGAAGCCGCGGGGCGCGATCCCGACCTGGCCCCCGCCTGGCGTGACGGTGGCCTTCCCCTCGAGGTGGCCGATCGCATGGTCGAGAACGTCGTGGGTACCTTCCGGCTACCCGCGGCCGTTGCGGTCAACATGGTGGTCAACGGCCGCGATGTGTTGGTGCCCATGGTGCTCGAGGAGCCCAGCGTCGTGGCGGCGGTGGGCAACATGGCACGGCTGGCACGGCTATCGGGCGGTTTCACCGCGGAGGCCGAACCCTCCCTGATGATCGGTCAGGTCGAGATCCGCGACGTGGCGGATCCGGAGAACGTCGTGGCCCGGCTCGGACCGGAGCTCGATCGGCTCCAGGCGCTGGCGGATGCCCAGCTGCCCGAGCTGGTGGGACTGGGGGGTGGCATCCGCGGCATGCGGCTGCGCGTCCTGCGCTACGACGAGCCGGGCGAAGAACCCCGCGACCTCGTGGTCTTGCATTTTCTCCTGGACTGTCTGGACGCCATGGGCGCAAACATGGTGAACACCGTGGCTGAGTCCCTGGCGCCGGAGATCGAGGCCATCACCGGCGAGACCGTCGGCCTGCGCATTCTCTCCAACCTCGCCGACCAGCGCCTGGCGCGGGCCAGCGTCGAGCTGCCTGCGGAGAGCCTCACGGACGCGCGGTATTCGGGGGCGGAAGTGGCCGAGGGAGTGGCCGCCGCCTGGCGCTTTGCGTGGGTCGATCCGTATCGGGCTGCCACGCACAACAAGGGGATCATGAATGGCGTGGATCCCGTGGTGATCGCCACGGGCAACGACTGGCGCGCCATGGAAGCCGGCGCCCACGCCTTCGCGGCGCGCAGCGGAGTCTATCGGCCCCTGACCACGTGGAAGGTCACACCACTGGGAGCCCTGCGTGGCACCATCGAGCTGCCCGTCCAGGTGGGAACCGTCGGGGGGACCCTGCGGCTGCATCCCACCGTTCGCGCGAACATCGCTCTGCTGGGAGTAAGCGGTGCTCGCGAGCTCGCGGAAATCATCGCCGCGGTTGGCCTGGCCCAGAACCTCGGAGCGCTCAAGGCGTTGGCTACCACCGGCATACAAGAGGGCCACATGCGGCTGCACGCCCGCTCAGTGGCGGCCCGGGCTGGTGCCGGGCCAGGCGAGCTTGCGCGGGTGGTCGCCAGGCTCGTGGCGCAAAAAGACTTCTCCGACGCCTTTGCATGCCGGGTGCTCGAGGAGCTGCGGGGGGCAGGGGGGTGATCGACGACAAGCCCCTCGCCGTAGGAACCGCTCCGGGGAAGCTGATACTTCTAGGCGAACACGCCGTGGTCTACGGCCACCCGGCCATGGCCGCGGCGGTCGGCTTGCACACCACGGTCACACTCTGGTCTCGACCCGGTCCAACCGCGCTGGGTAGCTCTGCATTCCACGACCTACGCCTCCGGCAGACCCTCGCTAGCGCCCTACCGCCGGAGGGTCTGCGGGTGGACATCGAATCGCAGCTTCCCGCCGGTCGAGGCATGGGCAGCTCTGCCTCCATCGCTGTCGCCCTCGTCCGGGCTGCCGCAGCGCTCGAGGGAGAGGAGCCGCGGTTCGAGACGCTCTTCGAGCGATCGCTCGCGCTCGAGCGGATCTTCCACGGCCAGCCTTCGGGTGTGGACAACATGGTGGTGTTGCGCGGGGGGCTGTTGAGCTACCGCAAGGGGCCTCCGCTCGACATACGACCCCTGCGAGTACCCGTACCCCTGCCGGTGGTCATCCTCGACTCGGGCCTCGCGGGGAGCACCGCGCGGCTGGTGGCCATGGTTGGAGCGTCGCGCCCGACGACGGATCCCGTCCTCCAGAGCATCGGGAGCTTGGTGGAGCGGGCCGAGGGACTGCTGGACGACCCGGTGGCCTTGGGAGCCGCGATGGATACCAATCACGGGTTGTTGCGGGAGCTCGGTGTCTCCACGCCGCGCCTCGACCAGCTCTGTCAGCTGGCTCGAGAAAACGGCGCGCTGGGAGCCAAGCTGAGCGGTGCTGGGGGCGGTGGGGTGGTGCTGGCGTTGGTGCTACCCAAGGACAGGCCACGCCTGCTCGCAGCGGCGACACGGGCGGGAGTGCGCGCACTCTCGGCCGATCTGCCCGTCTCTGCAGTCCCTACGGAGGCTCCATGACATCCCAAGCCACGGCCGTGGCACGGCCCAACATCGCCCTGGTCAAGTACTGGGGCAAGCGTGACCGGCCCCTCAACCTGCCCGCCACCTCCTCCCTGTCCGTCACCCTGGATCGATTTCAGACACGCACTACGGTCAGGTGGGGTGTCGATCGAGACCAGGTCACGCTCGACGGCGCACCCGCCAGCTCTCGTGCCGCTGCGCGGGTGGTCGCGTTCCTGGACGTCCTGGATCCCCAGCGCCCACCCTGCAGCGTGATCAGCGCCAGCAACTTTCCAGTGGCTGCGGGGCTGGCATCGTCCTCGTCGGCCTTCGCTGCGCTGGCGCTGGCAGCGAGCGCAGCGGCAGGCCGCTCTACGGATCCAGGCCTGCTCTCGGCCCTCGCGCGGCGCGGATCCGGCTCTGCCTGCCGAAGCATGTGGGGAGGCTTCGTGCACTGGCGTCGCGGCGAGCGCCCCGATGGCCAGGACAGCCGCGGAGAGCCCATACCGCTGGCAACACCCTGGGACCTGCGGGTGGTCGTGGCGGTGGTGCACGCGGGGCCCAAGGCGGTCGGCTCCACGGAAGGCATGATCCGCACCCGTGACACCAGCCCGGTCTTCCCCGTGTTCGTTCAGCAGAACGAGGGCCTGGTGCTCGCGGCCCGGCAGGCCGTCCAGGAGCACGATCTCGAGGCCCTCATCGCCGCGATGGAGCGCTCTACCATCCTCATGCATGCCTCCATGCTCACCGCCAGCCCCTCGGTCCGCTACCTGAAGCCCGGCAGCCTGGCCGTGCTCGATGCGGTAGATGCGTTGCGCGCCGCGGGAGTCCGCTGTGGGTGGACCATGGACGCCGGGCCCAATGTCAAGGTGCTCTGTCAGGCTCGAGACGCCGATGCGGTGCGGGATGCATTGATGCCGGTCGTGCCTCGTGTGCACGTGCTCGGCATCGGCGGCCCAGCGCGTCTCGTCGAGGGTGGGAACTCTTGAACGGGGCCTCCACCTGGCTCCGAGCCGCTGCCCTCGGTGCTGCCGTTGGACTCGGCGTACCCCTAGTTGGACAGGTGGCGCCGCCTTTCCACGTGCCCACCCACGAACTCACCACGCTCTTCACCTTGATCGTGGGAGCCTTCGCCTACACCTACGGGGCATGGTCCGCTCGCGCCATCCTGGCTCGACGGCCGAGGCGAGCCCCGCTGGACATCCTACGGGAAGCCTTGGCCCGGGTGTTGGTGGGCTTGTTGGTGGCCGGGCCCGTGGCGTGGGGGACCATCGTGGTGGCTGACAGCCTGCGTTGTGGCTGCAAGATCCTGGCCGGTAGCGGTTTCTTCTGGCTCACCTGGCCTCCCCTCGCGCTCCTCGGTGCCGTGGTGGGCTGCGCCCTCGGAGCTGCTGGCTGGCGGCGCCGCAGCCTGCTGCTCGTGGTGCTCGTGGCCCTCGGTGTCACCCTGTTGCACGACGCCATGCAGTCCCTGGTGGGCTTCCGGGTCGTGGACCTGCTCGTGGGCAAGCCGCTAGCTCTCGATCAGCGCGCCTCGATGGAGCCCATTCCGCTCGTACACGTCTACCAGCGCCTGGGCGGTGGCCGTGCAGGCTGCGCAGGACCGATCGCTGCGGTCCGAAGCGCGGGCGCGCGCCATCCCTGCTCTTCTCGCCGTTGCGGTCCTGGGTGGGCTGGTCCTGGGTCTTGGAAGCCACCTTGGCGTCGGTTGGGGCCGTGGGGCGCTGCATTCATGGCTGTCCCAGGTCCAGCGGGGGGAGCAGGTCGTGGTGCGCTACGCCCCGGGCGGGCGCGCGTCCCTCGAGGCACCCATCGTCCTGCGCGAGGCCGAGTGGTGCCTACACCGCTATGCTCGAGACTGGGGGGTCGTACCCGGCCGGCCAATCACCATCTACCTGTTCGACGACTACGATCAGATCGAGGCCTGGACCGATACCCGCTCCACCCACGTGGTGCTCCGCCGTATCTACGCGCCCTGGTGGGTGTCCACGGGTTCTACGCTGCACCACGAGCTGGCCCACGCCCTGCACTTGGAGCTCGAGCCCATGCCCGCCGTGGTGATCTCCCGTGGCCTGCTCGAGGGCTTGGCCGAGGCATACGAGGACGACTACGCCAAGCTGCCGGCTGCACACTTCGAGCTGGCGGGGGCCCTCGAGAGCGGAGACTTGCCCAGCGCTCGGGACCTGATGCACCCCTTGGGTTTCTTTCGCGTCGCCGAAGGAAACGCCTACGATGCTTCGGGTTCGTTCCTTGGATTCCTCGTTCTCGAGCACGGCTTCGAAAAGTTGGTCGATCTCCAGCGCACCTTCACGCTGGACTTCGAGGGAGTGTATGGTCGGAATCTGGAGCAGCTGGACCAGGACTGGCGGGCGTTTCTGGCCGGTGTTCCGGTTGACATGGAGCAGCGGATCGAAGCTCGGGACCGCTTCGATCCCGATCTGTGGCCGGGGTACACCGAGCGCTGCTGCCCGAAGCTGGGTCAAGTGGAGCCGCCGGCGCTCGAGCTGGCCGAGCTTCACTGGAGTGCGGGCGACTGGCGCGGGGCACTGGACGCCTACCGCGAGCTCTAAACT
>CAZVHW010000420.1:1160-7208 GCA_964626835.1 uncultured Enterobacterales bacterium | reverse complement strand
CACCATCCAGCCAGAGCACCGCCGCCAGCCACCTGAACACGCTGGACAACTACCGCTTTGGCACCGTGGGAGCGATCCTCCCAGGGGTCGAGATGCGCATCGCCGACGACGGCGAGATCCTGCTCAAGGGCCCCAACATCTTCCAGGGCTACCACCTGCGCCCCGAGGCCACCGCCGAGTCCATCGTGGACGGCTGGTTCCTCACAGGCGACATCGGCGAGATCGACCCCGACGGCAAGCTGCGCATCACCGACCGCAAGAAGGACCTCATCGTCACCAGCGCCGGCAAGAACATCGCGCCCCAAAACATCGAGAACCACATGAAGACCGACCCCTTCATCAGCCAGATCATGGTGTACGGGGACAAGCGCAACTACCTGGTGGCCCTGGTCACCCTCGATCCCGACCAGGCCCGCGACTACGCCGAGCACAAAAAGCTGGACGAGACCGAGGACCTGGATCTCGACGACTACGAAGCCATCTGCCGGCACCCGCTGCTCCAAGAAAAGGTCACGCGCATCATCGAGCAGAAGAACAAGGCCCTGGCCAGCTACGAGACCATCAAGAAGGTCAAGGTCGTGGACAAGGAGTTCGAGGTGGGCGACGAGCTCACGCCCTCCATGAAGGTAAAACGCAAGGTGGTCATCGAAAAATACTGGGACCTGCTGGATGGTTTCTATGCCTAGCACCATCTCCGACAGCAACGTGCAGCGGGGCCAGCTGACCCCCCTGGCCAAGGGCCTGATGTTCCTGCGGGACAAGCTCTACGATCCCTTCGAGTGGACCTGGCTCGCATTCTGGCGCTTGGTGGGCTTCCTCATCCAGCAGGTGGTCTTCGCCATCATCATGGTGGTGAGCTTCGCCCTGGTGCTCATCCGCACCGTCTGGCGCGCCTTCGACTGGGTCTGGTTGTGGGCCGAGAAGATCCTCCTCGTGGGGGGCATGCTCACCATGACCATCCTGGTCTTCATCGTGGCGCTGGACCGCTGGTTCGACTTCATCGACCTGCAGTGGTTCTGGGCCACCAAGCTCGCCATGTTCATCATGATCTGGGTGGGCTTCATCGGGGCCAGCTACGCGGCGAAAAAGCGCGAGCACCTCACCATCGACGTGGCCGGGCGCATCCTGAGCCCCTCGAGTGCGGCGGTCGCTCGCTTCTTCACCCACGTCATCACCGCCGTCTTCTGCTTCGTGCTGGCCAAGTTCGCCTGGGATCTGGTCCTCGAGTCCAAGGAGTTCGGCGACCGCGAAGGCGTGCTGCCCATCCCCACGTGGATCATCCAGCTCATCATGCCCATCACCCTGGTGGTCATGGGTGGGCGCTTCATCGAAGCCATCTTCCTCCGCTCGAAGGAAGACATCGCCCTCGAAGCAGAAGGCAAGCGCCCCCCGCCCATCGCCCTGCCCTGGCGGCGGGCGGCCAAGGGCGGGTTCAAGGACCTGCTCATCGCGGGCATCTTCCCCGGTCTGCTCATCGCAGGGGCGCTCTTGTACTGGCTGGGCGACAGCCCGGGCTGGCTCATCCTCATCTGCGCCCTGGTGCTGCTCATCATGGGCACACCCCTGTTCGTGCTCATCGGGATCTCCGTCTTCCTCTGCTTGGGCACCCTGGGCGAGGGCTTCTACCTGAACATCCCGGTGGACATGTTCGACGCCGTGAAGAAGGAAGTCCTGCTGGCCATCCCCTTCTTCATCCTGGCGGGCGGGGTCATGACCGCCGGCTCCATCGCAGACCGGCTCATCGGCTTCGCGCGGCGGGCCACGGCCTGGATGCCAGGCGGACTGCTGGTCACCACCATCATCGCCTGCCTGCTCTTCGCCGCCATCTCCGGCTCGGCTCCCGTCACGGTCATCGCCATCGGCACCATCATGTTCCCGGCCCTGGTCAAGGAAGGCTACGGCGAAGACCTGTCCCTGGGCCTGAACACCACCGCGGGCACCCTGGGCATCCTGATCCCACCGTCCATCCCCATGATCATCTACGCCATCATGGCGCCGGTGGGAGGAAGGGCGCTGTCAATCCGCGACCTGTTCATCGCGGGTGTCATCCCCGGACTGCTCGTGGCCTTCATCCTGGCGGCCTACTGCATCTTCAAGATGGACAGGGAGCGGTTCTACGACCGCTACGTACCCAAGGAAACCCTCGGCCAGGCCATGAAGGACGGCTTGCCCTCGGTGACGCTCATCCTGGTGATCTTCGGCGGCATCTACGCAGGCTTCTTCACGGTCACCGAAGCCGCCGCGGTGGCGGTGATCTTCGCCCTGGCCGTCGAGTTCGGCATCTACCGCGAGATGAAGATCAAGGAAGTCCCCAAGGTGTTCCTGGACAGCGCCTGGATGTTGGGCGCCATCTTCATGCTCATCGTGCTGTCCATCGCGTTCAACAAGTTCCTCACCGAAGAGCAGATCCCCCAGGTCGCCGCTGAGTGGCTGCAGGGCTCGGTGGAGAGCAAGGTGGGCTTCCTGCTGCTCTGCAACGTCTTCCTGCTGGCCCTGGGCTGCCTGATGGACATCATGTCGGCGATCCTGATCGTGGCACCGCTGTTGGCACCCATCGCCGCCAGCTACGGGGTCGACCCCATCCACTTCGGGCTGATCTTCATCGTGAACCTGAGCATCGGCTACATCACGCCGCCCATCGGCTTGAACCTGTTCGTAGCGTCGTCGGTCTTCGAGCGCCCGATCGTCAAGGTGATCAAGGCCAGCTTCGCCTACGCGGTGATCATGTTGATAGCCCTGGCCTTGGTGACCTACGTCCCCTGGTTGAGCCTGGCGCTGCTGGATCGATAGCGTCCGCGACACCGCGGAGAACGGCGCCGGCCCACGGTGTATACTGTCGGACTCCGCACCGACGGCCTGCGCCATGCTGATCCTGCCCGAAGTTTCGATCCCCTACGTCGAAGAGGCCGCCATCACCATCGACGGCTTGGCGGAAGAACCTGCCTGGCGCGAAGCCCAGCGGGTCACGGGCCTGGTGGAGTCCGATCCTTCCCCAGGGGAAGCCCCCACGGGTCAGACCAAGATCCGGATGATGGCCGATAACGAATCGCTGTACGTGGTCTTCGAGGCCATCGACCCCGAGCCCGACAAGGCGCGGGCCCGAATCGGACGGCGGGACACCCGCTGGGCCGACGACTCGGTGGCCATCTACATCGATCCCCAAGGCGACGGGCAGCGGGCCTACTTCTTCTCCGTCAATCCGCTGGGCGTGCAGATGGACGGCACCCAGCTCGGCATGGTGGACAGCCCCGACCTGTCTTGGGATGGCATCTGGTACGCCGAGACCAGCCGCACAGATGCCGGCTACCTCGTGGAGATGGCCATCCCCTGGCGCATCATGCGCCACCCGGTGGACTGTGATCGCGTGGGCCTGCTGCTGGGCCGCTACATCGCTCGCAACTCCGAGGTCAGCTTCTGGCCGGAGATCGACCCCAACGTGCAGGGCATGCTCGTCCAGCAGGCCCTCGTGGGCGGTCCGGGCGCCCTGCCTCCCACCCGCGGGCTCGATCTAATCCCGGAGCTGGCCTTCGGCCGGAACGACGAGGGCCCCGACAACGATCGCTGGGGACTGGGAGGGCTGTCGCCAGGTTTGACGCTGCGCTACTCCCCGGGCCCTGCCACCTCGCTGTTGGCAACGGTGAACCCGGACTTCTCCGAGGTTGAGTCGGACGGGGCCCAGATCGAAGTCAACCGCCGCTACGCGCTGCACTACGACGAGAAGCGCCCGTTCTTCCTCGAGGGTCGCGAGTGGTTCGAGCACCCCTTTGGCGAGTTGGTCTATACGCGCTCCATGGTCATGCCGACCTACGGCGTACACGCCACCGTCGAGCGGGACGAGTGGACCGTCGCAGCAATGCACGTGCTGGACAACCAGCCAGCCGGTTCGGTGTCGGAAGGGGGTGGCTGGTCGGACGAGGACCTCGACGGGCACCACGCCATGGGGACCGTGCTGCGCCTACGTCGCAACACGGGAAACGATGGCCACGTGGGCCTGCTGCTTTCGGACAAGAGCGTCGTGGGCACGGACTTGGCGAACCGTCTGGTGGGCTTCGACACCTACGCCCACCTCGGCGAACACCTCACCGCGGAGGGTGCGGTGCTCACATCCCAGACGACCTTCGCCGACGTGGCGACCAGCTGGGTCCCCGCCGCGTCGGGCTCCCTGGGCCACAGCTCGGAGCACCTGCTCCTCGATGCCTGGTTCGACTACCTCGACGCCGACTTCAGGGCGGAAAACGGCTACATCGTGGACTCCGACCTCATGGGGGTGGGCACCCGGGGTGGATACATCCTGCGACCTGACTGGGACGCGGTCCCCATGGTCTACCTCATCCCCTTGGCCGCGGGTTCCGAGTGGCACGGCGACGGGGAGCTCCGCTACTCCCGCTACACGCCACACTTCTTCGCCCAGTTCGGCAACGGCACCACGCTGATGGGTGGTTACCAGCGGGGTGGTGAGCTGTGGCAAGACGCCTGGATGGCCCGCCACGTCGGGAGGGTGTCCTGGGGCGGACCTTGGACCGAGTGGCTGCAGACCTACGCCGGTGGGATCTTCGGTCGGTCGCCCTACTACGACGCAGATGACCCCCGCAGCGTTGCGCTGGCGAGCGCCTATGCGGAGATCGTGCTCAACCCGGTGCCCCGACTGGGTCTGGGCCTGAACGCCGACTGGGAGCGGGCCTCGGAAGACGGCGAAACCCTGCACGACGGCTGGGTCGGCCGAGCACGTCTGGATCTGTTCGCCACCCGGGACCTGTGGGCCCGCGTGATCGTGGACCGCTCGAGCTTCAGTGAAGACCTCAGCGGTGAGCTGCTGATGGCCTGGGAGAAAGCGCCTGGCCGTGCGGTGTTCCTCGGTGGACGCGCCGACCTGGAGGACGACGAGATCGCCTGGCGCGTGCAGGCCAAGATCTCCTGGGTGCTTTCGCTGTAGGCACGCCACGCACCGCGGGTTCTGGGCAGCGAACCCTTTACGGGCTAGAGGACTCTCGCTTCCGCCAGCAGCAACCATGCCACCATCTCCTGCCGAATCGGATGCAACCCACGAGCCGAACCCGGGAGCCCCGAGCATGCCGAGAAAGCCAAACTACCGCTGGGAACGCCAACAGCGCGATCGCGACAAGGCAGCGAAGAAAGCCGCCAAGCGAGAAGAAAAGGCCGCCAGGCGAGCAGCCAGGAGCGCGGGGAACGACCCCGATCTGGCCGATATCGAGGGAGGCGCCAAGCCCCCCGAGAGCGAAGCGGACGAAAGTCCCAAGGAGTAGCCGCGTAGACCCGACTCAGACCGTCTCGCGAACACCCCTCTCGCAATGGTCCTGCAGGGCCGACTTCGATTCGGCCAGTTGTCGGCTGGCACGGACCAGCTTGTCGGTCAGGCTCGAGAGCAGGAACGCCTTCCAGTAGCTGCTCGCCGGGTGGGGCAGCTTCGCGTAGGCCTCGCGGTCCATGCGATATACCCAGCTGTCTTCCTCGACCAGGCAGGTGGCCGTGCGGCGCCTAGGACGGACCAGGCACAGCGCCCCCAGCAAGTCCGAAGGCGAAATGCTGCCCAGAGGCTCGGCACGCCGGCCGCGCACGTTGCGGAACACCGAGATGCTGCCGGACGCGACCAGGTAGGCGCTATCGCCCTGTTCACCCTCCCGAAGAAGTAGGCTGCCGGCCTCGTGATGTTGCGGCTCCAGCGCCCGGCCAAGCCACGTGAAGACCGAGGGCGGCGCCCCCCCGAAGCCATGCAAGCCTCGCAAGAAGGTGAGTAGACATAGGCCAGGCTCCGTGTCCGCGAGGGCTCGACACATGGACTTCACCACACGCTCCCACACCGGTGGCGTGGCTGGCATCGGCGCCTCGGCTGGCCCCTTGGAGCAGCGCGCGATGGCCAGATCTACGGCCCTCAGGCGCTTGGCCACGCACTGAAGCGCTCGCTCCAGCAGGCGCTCGTGAAACTGATGAGCCTCCTCGCGCAGGGCTTCGATCTCGTGAACAGGCAGCAGCGCCAGCTCGACAACGCCAGCCGCAACGAGCGTGGCCGACCGGTACGGCCGCGAGCAC
>CAZVHW010000420.1:0-1150 GCA_964626835.1 uncultured Enterobacterales bacterium | reverse complement strand
GAGCGCTGGTCTCGCCCACGAAGTCACCCGGCCGCAACCTACCCACCTCCTGCCCCGAGACCGTCGCCACCAGCTCACCCGAGAGGACCAGCCCAACGTGGTTGGCGAGCGCACCTTCGTACCAGAGCGGTTCGTCCGCTGGTATCCGGTGGGCCTCCCATCTTCGGGCGAAGGCTCGCCCCTCGGTGGGATGCAGCGGCCGGCTCGGGGCGAAGAGAACCAGCTTGTCGAATGGAACCGCCATCGTGCCTCCGCGCGGAGGGATCGCTTCCGGCAGGGAACGAGCCTCTACCTTCCAGATCGGACACCAAACGCGGAAGTTGAGGGACACGCCACCACTTCGCGGCCGTGCTACCATGCGCCCGCTAACGATGCTCGAGAGGAGGCGGTGTGACCATTCCCTACGACCGCCTGATGGCCCTCGACCAACCTGGCATGTACGAGAGCCACTACCTCGAGGCCCACAGCCCGGACGGCGACCGAGGATTCTGGATCAAGCACACGCTGTTCCGCCCTGTTGGGGGCGACGAGCTGGCGGAGCTGTGGTTCATCTGGTTCGAGCGGGGCTGCCCCCCCAGGGTCGCCCGTATGGACGTGCCCTGGGAAAAGCTGGACCTCGGACCCGACCTGCGCATCCAAGCCGATCTGGCCAGCTTGACGCCGACCAGGGCCGAGGGCGAGCTTGGGGGCATTCGCTGGGATCTGGCCCTCTCGGGTGGGCAGGCACCTCATCTCCACCTGCCCTTCGACAAGCTGTACCGCATGGGCTTCCCCAAGAACAAGCCCCTCACACCGGTGCCGGGACTGATCCATGACGGTGCGGTCTGGCTGGATGGCCTGCGCATACCCGTGGAACACTGGGTCGGGCTGCGGGGCCACAACTGGGGCACCGAGCACGCCAACACCTACGCCTACGGCAACTGCAACAACTGGAGCGACGGGGTCGAGCGCAGCATCGACGGCTTCACCGCCCACATCGAGCTTGGAGGTCGACCCTCCCCTCCCCTGACAGCCCTGCTGGTGCGCGCCCCGGAGGGTGATCTGCACCTCAACAAGATGCGCCAGTTGCTCCGCCACGGGCTGGTCCAGCCTTTCGCTTGGCACGTGCGGCGCCCGGGAGTCCACTTGGTGATGAGCTGCGAGCCTGGCG
>CAZVHW010000419.1:0-7208 GCA_964626835.1 uncultured Enterobacterales bacterium | reverse complement strand
ACTCCAGGAAGCGCTCCCAGTACCGAACGAAGGCGCCAACCTCGCGGGCGTTTTCCTGCTGGAGAACGAACTGCAGCTGCAGGTTGAGGCTCACCTCGGCGCCGTGAATGCGAGCTCGCCGGTCCACCAGGTGGCGAATGTTCCGCCGCACGCGGGCGAGGGCGTTCTTGCCCTTCACCCGGGCGTAGGTGGCGGGGCTGACCGCGTCGAGACTGAACACCACGAGCAGTGGCAGGTCGCGGCTGGGTAGCCAGGCGTCAACCATGGCGTCGATCCGCGCCGGGTCGAGGGTGACGCCGTTGGTGTCGATGCGCAGATAGTTGGCGCGGCCTCGCAGTCGGCTGGCCGCGACGCCTACCAGATCCGGCAGCTGGGGGTGCAGGGCAGGATCCCCCATCCACTGCAGGATGACGTGGTCGAAGCGGCAGTCGGTGTCGCGCAGATCGTCGAAGATGCGGCGGAACAGGGTGGGGTCCATGAACCCGCCCGGCACCCCGTGTACCGCCCCGGGCCGGTCGAGCTGGGGATGGCACATGGTGCATCGCAGGTTGCAGAGGTCGGTGGGCTCCACCTGCAGCACACCGAAGCTGTCCAGGCTGACGTCCACGGGCACTCCGCTGGGTCTGTGAGCCCCCTAACACCCTCCCGCTGCCCGGTTGACCACAGGGGCGTGCCGTGTGACGTTCGAGGCAGCCCCGAAGCCCCGAGGCAGCTCCCATGCGCCACCTCCCTGTCGCCATCCTTCTCCTCGGCTCTACCACCCTCGGCACGGGCTGTCGCAATGCCTGCCAGGCCATGTGCAGAGAGATGTACGACTACGCCAACGAATGTGGCTACGGCGTCAGCAAGGACGAGCTCAAGGCCTGCTACCAAGAACAGAGCAGCTCCAACACGCCGCGCACCGAGCGACAGCTGTGTCGCGATTACTTCGACGACATGCGAGACGAATGGACCTGCGAGGATCTGGCCGACTACTGGGACGACGATCCGGGCCTACAGCAGTCCGAAGACACGGCTGTCGACACGGCCTACCTGCGCTGAAACAGCGCGAGCTTCGGTTCCGCGGGGAATCCCGACCCGTGTCGACGCGTCCTGTGGAGTAGTGGATCATTGACCCCGGTTCCGGCCGGGCGTTAGTCTGATCCGCCCCACGCGCGCGTCGCGCGTCCACCCGCGACCGAGGAATCCCCCGCACCTTGGCCAGCTTCCAGCCCGAACCCTTCGGAAAGTACTACCTCGTCGACAAGGTCGCCGTTGGTGGCATGGCCGAGATCTTCAAGGCCAAGTCTTTCGGCCACGCCGGGTTCGAGAAGCTCCTCGTCATCAAGCGCATCCTGCCTCACATCTCCGAAAACGAAGAATTCGTCGAGATGTTCAAGGACGAAGCCAAGGTATCGGTGGCCTTGCAGCACCCCAACATCGTGCAGACCTACGACTTTGGGAAGGTCCTCGACAACTGGTTCATCGCCATGGAGTGCGTCGAGGGCAAGGACGTCAAGGCGCTGTTGAGAAAGCTGGCCCAGCGGCGGCGCCTGCTGCCCATCGAGTTTGCGGTCTACCTCGCCCACGAGACGGCCAAGGGGCTCGACTACGCTCATCGTCGCCAGAACCTCCGTGGCCACGAGCTGGGCATCGTGCACCGCGACATGTCGCCGTCCAACGTGCTCATCAGCTACGAAGGCGAAGCCAAGATCACGGACTTCGGCATCGCCAAGGCCGCGACGAACCTCTACAACACCAAAGACGGCGTGCTCAAGGGCAAGTTCGAGTACATGAGCCCCGAGCAGGCCATGGGGCAGAACACCGATCGCCGCTCCGACGTGTTCTCGTGCGGCATCATCCTCTACGAGTGCCTCACCGGTCGCCGGCTGTTCAAGCACGACTCCGACGTCAAGACCCTCGAGGCCATCAAGGCCTGCGACCTCGATCCGCCCAGCACCCTCAACCCGGCCATCCCTGCGCGCTTGGACGAGATCGTCATGCGCGCCTTGGCCCGGCACCGGGCTGATCGGTACCAGGAAGCACGGGAGCTGCAGAACGAGCTGCTCGAGTTCCTCTACCCGGCCACACCCGACCTCACCCGGCAGAGCTTCTCCCACTTCCTCGAGGAGCTGTTCAGCGAAGAGATCGCCGCCGAGCGCAGCCGCCTCGAAGAGGGAACGCGGCTGGCCATGGTCATCCACGAGCAGGAGCCGGATCTCGATCTCGAGCCTGAGTGGGAAGAACAGCGCACCACCGCCACCCACACCTTGCCCACGGCTCAGGTGCCAGCGCCGGTCCCCTCCCGGCTTCCGTTCATCATCACCGTTGCGGTCTTGCTGGCCCTGTTGCTTGCGGTCGTGGGGTGGGTGGTGGTTCAGCAGCTCAACACCCCAGAGCCCGTGGTGGTGGAATCGACCACACCCGGCCGGTTGTTGGTCCTGGTCAACGCCGAGGCCGTGGTCACCATCGACGGCAAGGAAGTGGGACGAGGCCAGCAGGTAGCGGTCACGGGTCTCGCGGTTGGCATGCACACCATCGAGATCAGCGCCGAGGGCCACCTGCCGTACCGGGACTCGGTCACCCTCGAGGCCGGCGAGAAGCTCAGGCTCCCGGTCCGGTTGGTCGAAGACAAGCCCGAGCCACCCGACGATCCTCCCGACCAGCCCGATCCTGGCGACGCCACCCAGTCCGATCCAACTCCTGGCAACGTCCCGGGGCAGCTCCCTGACCAACCCGACGAGGGCTCGGCCGCCGCCGAGCTAGCGTTCCGCTCGACGCCTTCCGGCGCCTCGGTGTTCGTGGACGGTGGTCTCGTGGGGCGTACGCCGTTCACCTGGTCAGGCGGCGAGCCCGGAGCTTCGGTGCGCGTCGAGTATCGGCTCTCCGGCTATCAGTCGGCTTCCTTCGCGGCTCGGGTCCCCACGGATGGTGAGTCCAGCACGGAGTCCCGCACCCTGAAGGCAGAAGCCAAGGAACCAGGGCTCATCTCGGTGAACGTCTCCAAGGCCTGGGCCTATGTCTACCTGGACGGCGAGAAGCTCGAGGACACGACCCCGCTGATCAACTTCGCGGTCCCCCCCGGTAGCCACACGGTCCGGGTGGTCAACGAGGCCTTGGGCATCGACGCCAGCAAGGACGTGGCGGTCGAATCCGGTGGCGGAACGGAGCGGGTCTACTTCAAGGTGGATTGACCACCCGTCAGGGGATCTCGATCACGATGGTGCCGTGGTCTCCACGCCCTTCGCCCCCCGCGGTCAGAGCCAGGGTGGCGGCGGTCGCTCCACCGGCTGCCAGGACGCCTGCACCGGCCCAGAGGTACCAGCGGTTCTTGCCAGACTCGTGGACGACTTCCCACTTGGGCTGGGGGTTGAGCAGGAGGTCGGCCAGCAGGTCGTTGGCGCTGACGTCCAACGCGAGAATGGAGGGGCTGACACGATCGGGGCGCAGATCGCCCGTGTCGCTGAGATAGGCCGCCATGGCGGGGGCCAGGTCGGCCGCCGAGCCGTAGGCGTCGCCGGAGGGGTCGGTGCGCAGCACCTTGGAGAACGATCCGGTGTGGGTGGCGTAGAGCTGCAGACCCAGCTCCCCTGTTTCGTCGATTCCCCCGAGCAGGACGGCGTCGGCCTGCAGGTGGTCGGCCAGGCTGCAGTACAGCAGCTCGGTCTGGCGCCTGCGGCCGTGGTCGCTTTTCTCTGGTTGGGCGACCGCGCGGTCATCGAGCCCAACCCTGGCCACGCCGCGTTCGCCCGGCTCGATCTCCACCACGCCGAAGCTGCGGTAGCCGCCGGTGCCGATGACGGCCAGGAAGTGCCTGCCTGCAGGGAGGCCGTCGACCACCATGGGCGTGACCCCCGTGCGGCGGCCGTCGACCCAGACCTCGGCTCCCGGCAGCTGGGTGAGCACTTCGATCGAGCCGAAGCCCCGGGCCAGCACTTGTTCTCTGACATCGGTGTAGAAGTTGACGATGCGGGGGGCGTAGTTGATCTCGTCGAGCTCGCGGTGGGGATCGAGCTGGACCACTCGTCCGAACGCCCTGCGGGCGGTGTCTTCCTCGCCCATGACGATATGGGCGAAGCCCAGCAGCAGCAGGGCTTCGATGAGGGAGCGGTTTTCGGTGGTGTAGGCCATGGAGGCGTTGAAGGCCTGGACGGCCTCTTCGAGCACCGGGATGGCCTGGTCCGGATCGGCGCGCTCGTACAGCACCCGGCCTTCGTCCAGCAGGTCGCGGGCCGGGCCCAGGAAGGCGTCGCTGACGATGATTCGCTCGCGACCATCGATGCGCCGCGCGACCTCGTCGGGACCCAGCACACGCACACGGCCCGTGGACTCGAGGGACTCGGCCAGGACCTCGAGGGCTTGTTCGGCTTCGGTGGAGGGGATGCCTTCGACGTGCAGGCCTACCAAGGCCACTTCCGGCAGCTGTGCCGCCAGGACGGAGCTGGTCAGGAACAGCAGTGGCATCATGGGCATGGGCGCCTCCGGAGACTCCGGTTCACCATATCGCGTTCCCTCGGGCAGGTCGCTCGCGGCGATTGAACCGCTCCAGAGCGCGTGATAGCAGGCTCGTTCCGGAATTCCCGCAGAGGAGGTCCCATGGCCGGCCACAGCAAGTGGGCGAACATCAAGCGCCGCAAGGGCGCCCAGGATGCGCTCCGCGGCAAGCTGTTCACCAAGCTCATCCGCGAGATCACCACCGCGTCCCGCATGGGCGGTCCCGACCCGGACGCCAATCCGCGTCTACGGACTGCCGTCGACAAGGCCCGCTCGAACTCCATGCCCCGCGACAACATCAAGCGGGCCATCCTCAAGGGGGCCGGGGCTACCGAAGGCGCCGACTACGAAGAGATCCGCTTCGAGGGCTACGGTCCGGGTGGCGTGGCGGTCATCGTCGAGTGCCTCACCGACAACCGCAACCGCACCACCGGCGACGTGCGGCACGCCTTCACCAAGCACAGCGGCAACCTCGGGACCACCGGCTGCGTGGGCTACATGTTCAACAAGAAGGGCATCATCCGCGTGCTGGCCGAAGGCGTGGACGAAGACGAGCTCATGATGGCAGCGCTGGATGCTGGCGCCGAAGACGTCACCCTCGAGGACGATGTCTTCGAGATCGTCACCGAACAAGCCGATCACGACGGCTGCTTGGCCGCGGTCCAGGAAGCCAGCTTCGAGGTCGAAGAGTCCGAGCTCACCTATATCGCCGACAACGACGCCAGCGTCGCCGGCAAGCAGGCCAAGGCCGTGCTCAAGATGGTGGACATGCTCGAAGACCTCGACGACGTCCAGAACGTCTACACCAACGCGGACATCGACGACGCCACGCTGGCCGAGCTCGGATAGCGCCTTGGTGGTGCTCGGCATCGATCCAGGCACCCGTGTCACCGGGTGGGGGCTCGTGCGGCGAGAGCGCGGTCGATACCGCCACATCGCCTCCGGGGCCATTCAGCCGCCCCGCAAGGCCCCGCTGGCCGAGCGCCTCGTGGTCATCTACGAAGGGCTGCGCGATGTACTGGCGGAACACCGGCCTGACGAGGCGGCCGTCGAGGCCATCTTCCGTCATCGCTCGTCCGAGAGCGCGCTGCGGCTCGGGCACGCGCGGGGAGTGGCCGTGCTGGCGTTGGCCCAGGCTGGGCTCGAGGTCCACGAATATTCCGCCACCCACGTCAAGAAAGCCGTCACCGGCTACGGCCGAGCCGACAAGGACCAGATCGGCCGAGTGGTGGCCATGCTGGTCGGTCGGGAGCTCGAGGGTCCCGCCGACGTGGCGGACGCCGTCGCCATCGCCATCACCCATCTGGCCCAAGCGCGGCCGACGATCGTCGGGAGGTCCCAGTCATGATCGCACGCATCCGGGGCCAACTCGTGGAGAAGAGCGGTGACCGCCTCGTCGTGGACGTAAACGGGGTCGGCTACCTGCTGGATGTACCCGCTTCCGTGGCGGCCGAGCTGGAGATCGAGCAGGAGGTGACGCTTCTGGTCCACACCCAGGTCCGTCAGGACGCCATCCAGCTCCATGGTTTCATCCGTCGCGCCCAGCGGGAAGCCTTCGAGCTGCTGCTTGGGGTGCCCGGCGTGGGGCCCAAGCTCGCGCTGGCGGTGCTGGGGGCCCTCTCGGTCAAGGACCTGGCCGATGCGGTGGCCCAAAAGGACCTGAGCTCGCTACAGCGGGCGCCGGGTGTGGGCAAGCGGGTCGCTCAGCGCATCGCCCTCGATCTCTCGGGCAAGCTGGTACCTGAGTTCGTCCCGGTCAGGCCGGGTGCGCAAGCGGCCGCTCCCCGTGAGCTCGATCCGCTCCCCCTCGCCCTGGCCCAGCTCGGGTACAAGCGCACCGAGATTGAACGTGCGCTGGCTCACCTCGACGGGGCCGGCGAGGCCGCAGCGTCTCTCGACCGTCGTATCCGTCTCTCCCTCAAGCACCTGAGCGGCTAGCAGGCTCGCAGCCCTCCTGAAAGCGGATAGCTTTCCGCAGGGAGACTTGGCATGACCCGCATCTTCGATCCGAGCGAGCACCAGCAGGCCGATCCGGCCTTGCGACCGCGCAACCTGGGCGAGTACATCGGCCAACAGCGCATCAAGGACAACCTGCAGGTCTACATGCGCGCTGCGGTCCAGCGCGGTGAAGCGCTCGATCACGTGCTGCTGGCGGGGCCTCCGGGGCTCGGCAAGACCAGCCTGGCCTACATCGTCGCCGAGGAGCTGGGTACCGAGATCCGCACCGCGTCGGGCCCAACCATCGAGCGTGGCGGCGACCTGGCGGCGATCCTCACCGGGTTGCAGCCCCGGGACGTGCTCTTCATCGACGAGATCCATCGCCTCAACCGCGCGGTCGAGGAGATCCTGTATCCAGCCATGGAGGACTTCCTGCTCGACATCGTGCTGGGTCAGGGCCCGTCGGCTCAGAGCGTCAAGGTCCAGGTGGCACCGTTTACGCTTGTTGGGGCCACGACCCGTTCCGGTCTGCTCACGCCTCCACTGCGGGCCCGCTTCGGGATCCAGTGCACGCTGGACTTCTACGCACCGGCCGAGCTGCAGGAAATCCTCACGCGCTCCGCCGAGCGCATGGGCATCGTCATCACCGAGCCCGGGGCCCGCGAGCTGTCATCGCGCTCCCGGGGCACGCCCCGTATCGCCAACCGGCTGCTACGGCGCGTCAGGGACTTCGCCCAGATCGAGGGCAGCGGTGTGGTGGATCTGGACATCACGCGCATCGCCCTCGAGCGGCTGGA
>CAZVHW010000418.1:0-7228 GCA_964626835.1 uncultured Enterobacterales bacterium | reverse complement strand
AGTAGTCGACACGCTCGAGGTCGATCTTGATGGCGGGGGGTTCGGTCATCGGATCGTAGTAGCCGAGCTGCTCGATGCAGCGACCATCGCGCGGAGCGCGCTTGTCTGCAGCCACGATGCGGTAGAAGGGCTTTTTCTTGGCGCCCATGCGGGTAAGGCGGAGGGTAACGGCCATGGTCTTCCCCAGGGGAAAGAGGGGTGTGAGAAGGTCGGAGGTCTGTGGGCGGACGTATCCTTCACCCGAGGACCCCCAGGCCGGCCGCATGTAGTCGGCGCCTCGGGCGGCGTCAAGCCAAGGACGAGCACCGAAGCCACCGAAAGGGCGAGGACGGAGGGCTGGTCATTGCCCCGCGAGCGGGTTTCCGGGTAGCGTGTCACCGCAGCCCCCCCTTGGAGAGACCATGCACGCCCCTCGCAAAGCACCTCTTGCCCTGGCCCTGCTCCTCGCTGCAGGTTGCCCAAAGCCCGACGATTCCACCATCACGGACGACACCGCCGAGGACACCGGAGATCCCGTCGTCTACGAGGAAGGCTGCATCACGGTGGATGGCGGGGACGGCTACGCATCCCTGAACGACGCGATTCACCTGGCGTCCGAGGGGTCGACCATCGAGATCTGCGAAGGCAGCTTCGAGGAAGCGGTCGTCGTGGACAAGGCCGTCACCATCGTGGGTGCAGGCGCCGATCTGACCCTGTGGACCGCCCCATCCAACGAAGTGGCGTTCTCGTTCCAGGGTGTCACGGGCGCCGGCCTGTCGGGAGTGGGCATCACCACCACGCGCTCGGGCATCGAGATCGAGAACTCGGCCGATGTCGACCTGGGCGATCTGGCCTTCGACCTCGTCCCCAACTACGCTATCGCGGCCGACGACACGACCGGGCTCACCATCGCCGACTCGAGCTTCGTGGAGAACCAATGGGGCGCCGTCAAGATCAACGCCGGAGACGGCACGATCACCGGGTGCACCTTCGTGGACAACCTGGGCTTCGCGATCAAGGCCACGGGCGGCGCGGACCTGGTCGCACAGCAGAACGAGATCAGCGGCACCATGTACACGGAGCTGGGGGACAAAGGGGAGATCAGTGACGGCTTCGCGTTGTTCTTCGAGGAGGCAGGGGACGTAACGCTGACCGAGAACGTCCTGGAGGACAACCCCATCGTGGGCATCTGGGCCATGGAAGGCGACGCCCTGTCCATGTCCGGCGACAGCATCACCGGAGGTCTGTACGGCATCTACATGATCTACGGCGACCTCGAGATGCAGGACGTCACCATCGTGGATCCTACCGAGTTCGGAGTCCTGTGGGCCGCACCGGCGGGGGAGGTTCTCAGCGCAGACGGACTGCAGGTCTCCGGCGATCCGGACGTGGTCAGCGACTACGAGTGGGACTCCGGTTATCTCGGCTCCATCGGCCTGTACGTCGAAGGCGACCACGTCGATCTGAGCAACAGCACCATCAGCGGGTACAACTGCTACGGCGCGTACATGGTGGCCTACGGCACCGACGACGGCGAGGCCATCCTGGACACCGTCACGTTCGACAACAACGGACGGCGTGGCATCCTCTCCGTCGACCTGGACGTGGTGGCCACCGACCTCACCATCAGCAACCTCCGCGAGCTGGACGACGACTACGATGGCTACATCTACATCGACCTGCCCGCCGGCTGGTATCACCAGTCCGCCAACCTCGAGCTGACGGGCGGTTCCATCTCGAACAACGAAGGCTGGGGCATCTCGGCATCCCAGGCCAACGTCGACATCCAGGAGGTGACCTTCGAGGGCAACACCCGCGCCGGCTTGATCGACTACGCCGGCACGAGCAACTTGCAGGGCAACACCTTCACCGGCAGCCTCGACACCAGCTCCTTCGGGGCCCTGTGCGCCTACCAGTCCAATGGAATGACGGCCATCGGCAACACCTTCTCGGGCAACAGCATCGTGGAGACCGAGTACTCCTACACCGACGCCCATGGCAACGAGACACTGTACGTCTACCACGACAAGGTCCCTGACAGCGGCCTGGACCTCTATGCCTACGACGCGTCCGTCACCGTTCAGAACAACACCTTCGAAAATGGCTACCTTGGCCTTCAGGTCTACGCCTCCGACGCCACCGTGTCCCAAAACGCGTTCACCAACTACAGCTACGCCTCCATCTACGTTGGGGGCGAAGGCTCGGACTCCGTCATCCTGGAGGAGAACACCGTCACGGGCAACGTCGGCTACGGCCTGATGGCCTCCTCGGCCGACGTCGAGGTCCAGGACCTGACCGTGTCCGATGGACAGATCGCCGAGATCTCCTACGACTACTACTACAACGGCGAGCTCTACTTCAGCAGCAGCTACACCACGAGCTACGACGGCATCTACGCCAGCTACAGCAACCTGCTGCTCGAGGACGTCGTGGTCGACTCGCCCGCCGGAGACGGGATCTACAGCTACAACTCGACGCTCGAGTTGGACGATGTCACCATCACCAACGCGTCCTCCCAGACCAGCTACTCCTACGCCCTGTACCTGTACCACTACAACAGCACGCACACCGCTGCCGACGTGGAGATCCACTCCTCGGGGCTGACCATCGAGGATGCCCAGGGCTACGGCGGGATCTACCTGGTGAGCAACGACGCGACGGCCTTCGTGGCAGCCCAGTTCGTGGACACGGAGATCAGCTGGAGCGAGGGCACGGACGCCGGCACCTACGGTGTCAACGTCTCGAGCGTGGGCTCGGGTGACGAGGCCGTGGTGAGCTTCGAGGGCTTGGAGATCACGGGCGCTGGCGGCAACGGAATCTATCTCTCCGACGCCAGCGTCTCCCTCTCCGACGCGCAGATCACCGGCAGCACCGGGGACGGCGTGGCGGTCAACTCGAGCACGCTCACGGTGGACTCCTCCACGCTCAGCGACAACCAGGGCGACGGCTTCGGAATGACCAACGGCACCCTCACCGTCAGCGACTCCACCGTGACCGGCAACACCGAGGATGGGCTGGCTGTCTCGACCGGCCGTCTCACACTCTCCGACAGCGAGGTCGGCTCGAACCTTGGCGACGGCGTGGACCTGACGGCAGCCACCGCGACGGTGACCGGCAACATCATCACCAGCAACGGGTCCTACGGAATCACCTGCACAACAACGAGCTTCGACGGCTGCGGCGACAACACCATCACGGACAACACCCTGGCCGACAACAACGGCTGCGACGCCAGCTGCGGCGATCCGTTGTCCGGAGGGGAGACGGGCCTCTAGGGCCCGCGTTCCACTGTCCGGAGGGGAGACGGGCCTCTAGGGCCCGCGTTCCACGGCCTGCACGAGCACGGAGCTGCCGCCGCGCTTCACGGTGACCTCGACCTGCTGGACGTCGGGGGCCCAAGCCCAGACCTTCGCGAGCAGGATCGCCTGATCGTCCTCGCGGATCTCCAGCTCGAGGGGCGCGCCACTCACGGCCTCGCTGGCCACCGCCACGAGGTCCCCTGGAGAATGGGCCACCACGAGCCTGCCGAAGCGGTTTTCCACCGACGGAGAGGCGAGACCATCCAGCGCTTCCCGCGCCATCCACCAGCGCTCGTCGAGCGAGGTGGCCGAGCCCGGCGACTCGAGCTCGACGCCAGGCGGCAGGACGGTCTGCCACGGTACGGTCGCCAGGCTGACGCTGTCCCCCCCTGCCGACAAGGTCCACGGGCCCAACAGACCCTCACCGGACGCTGCGGCAACCAGGCTGTACCGAAAGCTGCGCAGCCGAGGTTCTCCCGACTCGTTCAGCTGGAGGTCGTCCACCACCTTGGTGAGCGCGAAACCCGCCGGTGGTGGGCGATCCCAGCTGAGCGCCACGGCATCCATCTTCCCCTGCACCACGAGCTCCAGATCGTACGATTCCCCTGCCAGGATGGAACCTTCTTCACCCACCATCACCGCACGCAGCTCGACGTCGTGGAGCAGCCGCCCGAAGGTGGAGGTACCGCGCAGAGCCTCGAGATCGGGATCACCGGCCACGACGGCTCGCAGCTCGGGATCGTCTTCGAGAGCTTGGCGGAGCAGCTCCACCGCGCGCTCGTCCTGACCCAAGCGAGCGTGCCATGCTGCGAGGTTGTAGTGGTCCTGGGGAGTCAGCGCGATGACGCCCACACCGCCCTCCAGCAGCTGGACGGCCGCCTGGGGGTCGCCGCTGGCAGCCAGGGCGTAGGCCTGCCACGATCGCAGCACCAGGTGGGCAGGATCGGCCTCGGTCGCCTCGGCGAAGGCCTCGGCTGCCTGGGCGGGCAGTCCACGTTCGAGCAGCTCCCGACCTTCCCGATAGCGTTCCAGAGCTTGCGCCTCGGGCCGGCGCTCGCCACCGCAGGCCAGCAGCAGGACCAGGACAGGCAGCCCGGCACTCACCGCAGCAGTCCGATCAGCGCCGCTTGTCGACCAGCGCTCGCACCATCGCGGCGGAAGGAGTGAAAGCCCCCGTCACAGCGGGTGCAGCCCGGTAGCCGCTCGATGGTCGCCACGCCCACGGTGCGCAGTACGTGCTCGGCGGCCGCTGCGACGTCCACGGTGGGCCGACGGCCCGCCCGCTCGTGGAGAAACACCGAGGGCGGTGCCTGCCTGGACAAGGCCGCTACAACCTCTGGCCCGACCTCGTAGCAGCACGGGCCGATGGAGGGTCCGACCGCGGCGGTCAGCTCCCGTGGCTCGTGACCCGACAGCTCCACGAGGCGCTCAACCGCCGCACGGACCACCCCCTCGGCGCTGCCTCGCCAACCAGCGTGAATGGCCGCAACACCCCGCGGCCCGGCCACCAGCACGGGCACACAATCCGCCACCCGCACGTACACGACCAGCCCCGGCGCGGCACAGACCAGGGCATCGCCAACCCCAACGGGCCAGAGAGGACCTTCGAGGCGAGCCTCGAGCACGACCGCCCCGTGGACCTGGTTCAGCATGGCCACGTCGGCGCCCGGGGCGCCAAGGGCAGCCAAGACGGGCCCGAGCTGGGAGGGAGCGCTGGCCATCGGCGGTGGCGCCGGCACGGGCGTGGTTCGCGTGGTGAAGCCATGGACCACACCCGGGACGACCTGCAGTGCGCTCGAGCGGATCATGGGCCACTCCCGGGGGCCTAGGCGGCGCATTGAACTGCAGCCACGCTCGGACCATGCTAATCGAACCCAACTGGAGATGCGCATGTCCGCGGGCTTCCGTACCATTCCAATGCTGCCGGTGATGCTGGCCCTCACAGGCTGCGGCTCTGACAACGCCGCCACCTTCGAGCTCACACTCAGCCCGGTGCCGCCCCCCAGCCACGCCGATCTCTTCGACGAACTCGACACCCTGCTGGTGCGGCTCTCGGACTCTACGGGTGTGCTCGACGAGTACACGATCGAGGTGGACAGGGGCACATCCCCCGCCATCGAAGACCTGGGCAAGCTACCCCAGGGCACCACCATCGAGATCGAGGGCTTCGCGGGCACTGGCGCCCAGGCCACCCTGGTCGCGAAGGGCACCACGGCCGAGCTGTCCGTCGGACGGGCAGAGGCCGTGGCGCTGGACATCTTCGTCGCCCCTGTTGGCGAGCTGGTGACCTTCCACGCGCTGGACACTCCGTCGTACGCCGCCGCCGTGGCCTCCGACGGCACGGGCAACTTCCATGTCTTCGGCGGCACCGACGGCCTGTACGATAGCGCCGGCCTCGAGACCATCGACGCCTGGACCCTGGCCCCTCCCGAGGACACGTTCCAGCCGGTCACCGTCACCACGTTCCCCCTGACCACCGACGAAGGCTGGGGCGGGGAGATCGAGATCACCCATCGCGTCGACGCTACCGCCACGCGACTGGACGTCGGTGACGACGACGACGGGAAGATCCTGGTCACCGGTGGCTGGGAAGCCTTCAAGTCCAGCCCCACCGTCACGGCCCAGGTCTTCCTGTTCGATCCCTCGGCTCCGGCGGACGAAGCGATCGAGGTGCTCACCGACCTCGAAAACGGGCGGGCCGGACACTCCGCGATGCCCCTGGGTTCAGGCGAGGTGGTCATCCTGGGTGGCTACTCCTACGACGACTCGTCCGACGACACTCGATGCACCGCGGCCATCGAGATCTGGGATCCCATCACCCGCGAGACCACCACCACCGACAACAACGCCGGTCGCTGCCTGGTCCAAGGTGCGGCGGTGGCACTGGACGACGCGGCCCTGTACTGTGGCGGCCTGAACGGGGTTTCCTCCAACACCTACTCGGCGTTCAGCGACTGCGTGATGGTCGAGCGGTGGGGTAGCGTCACCTACCATGACGGGCCCGAGGGGCTCGGCAGCGCGGGGCTCCTCGAGCCCGCCATGGCGGCTCTCGACGACAATCGAGTGGTGCTCACCGGTGGGCTGGAGATCTCGGGCAACATCAGCATCAGCGACTATGTCGATGCCTCCGATCGAACCTTCATCTTCGACGGCGATACCCAGGCATGGGACGAAAAGGCCACCATGAAGGTGCCGAGGGCGGGTCACGTCGCCGCCTCCCTGCCCGACGGTCGTGTGTTGGTGGCCGGTGGTGTCTCCAGCTCTGCCCGTCAAGGCATCTGGAACGAAGGCTTCATCGCCTGCATCGAGATCTACGATCCGGACCAGAACGAGTGGCAGCTGCTCGAGCCCGGCTGCGAGGACAACCCCCAGGTGGGCAGCCTACCCGCAGCCGTCCACAGGCCGAGCGTTGCGGTAGATCCGTACTACGGCGTGCTGATCTGGGGCGGCCTCAACGAAGAAGGCGGCGACCTGGTAGCCCAGTCCAGCTACGCACTGTACGTGCCCGAGCCCGTAGACTAGCCCACTACAGCGCCAGCAGGTCGGCCAGACCCTGCTCCAGATCGGGCAGGAGCAGATCAGGCTGACACGAGCGCAAGGCATCCGGCTCGGACCAGCCTGTCTGGACCGCCACGGCTACCGCACCAGCCTCTCGCGCCGCGAGCACGTCGTTTGGAGTGTCGCCGATCATCACGACCCGATCCGCCCGGAGTCCACGCGCCCGGGCGCGACTCCGAGCCACGTGGATGAGGCTGGCGCGTGTGGGGCCGTCGTCCGAAAACGCCCCGAACGGAAAACGATCCCAGAGCCCAAACGCAGCGAGCTTGGTCCGAGCCCCCACTCGCCAGTTGCCCGTGACGACGGCGAGGGCGCCGCTCTGCCCGAGGCTGTCCAACACCGCCGGGACCCCCGGACAGAGCTGCTGGGCGGGGTTGGTCTTCGGCCTCATG
>CAZVHW010000417.1:3105-7232 GCA_964626835.1 uncultured Enterobacterales bacterium | reverse complement strand
ACCCGCGGCCAACAGGTGCACGGCCGCGTCCAGTCCGCCCTGAGCGCCCTCGAAGCGGCCGTGGAGCATCAGCGGGCCCAGCTACCCGACGTTGCGGTCCGCGAGCTGGACGAAACCATCGCGGACCTGGGCGGCCAGGCCGAGCGGCTGGCCGGAGAAGTGGACGCTCTGGAGCGCGAGATCCGCGAGATCGAGCGCCAAGACCCCGAAGGTGAGCTGGTCGCGCTCCAGGCCCGCTTGACCCGCCTGGATACCCTCGAGCGGGCTGGAGAACCCACCGACCCGGTATCGCGCTCCCGCCTCGAGGCGGAGGTGGCCGCCCTGCGCGAGACCTCCGCCACGGTCCAGGCCCTCGAAGGCCGCATGACGGCCGTGCTCTCCCGTCTGCTGGACATCGGCGGCACCGCCAGCCGCGTGCGCCGCCAGCTGCTCGAGGAACCCGAGCCAGCAAAGTCCGTCGAGAAGCTGGGTGAGCAGCTCAAGCGCCAGGTGGCGGCTGCGGCCAGGGCCCGCAGGGAGTTGGCGGGGCGTTGACCCTCGCCACGCCACGCCTTCCCAGGTATTCTCCGACCATGCGTACCCCCGCGCTCCTGCTGCTGCCCCTCCTGCTCGCCGCTTGCGAGATCGGCCTGTTCAGGTCTGACGACGACGAGAAGCCTCCGGGAGACGACAGCGACCTACCCGGCGACAGCGAGCCCGAGGTGGACGACAGCGATCCGGTGGACCCGGACGACCTCGCTCCGGTTGCGGACGCCGGCGATGACATCACCACCGCCGTGGACGTGGTGGTCAGCCTGGACGGCGCCGGCAGCTACGACCCGGAGGGGGAAGATCTCGGCTACGTCTGGGAGCTGGACAGCCTGCCCAGCGGCTCGGGGGTCACGCTGGTGAACAGCTCCTTCGTGGACCCGATGTTCATCCCCGACCTGCCCGGGGAATACGTCATCGGCCTGATCGTCAACGACGGCACCCAAGACAGCGGCCCCGACACCGTGATCATCACCGCGGAGTCCGAAGCCGAGCTCCCGGTGGCCAACGCGGGCAACAGCCAGCAGGTCGACGTGGGCGACGCCGTCCAGCTCGACGGCAGCAACTCCTACGATCCCGGCGGTGAGACCCTCACCTACGCCTGGGCCTTCCGCTCGATCCCAGGTGGCAGCTCGGCCAGCCTGAACCAACCCACCACCGTCCGTCCCACCTTCACCGCCGACCTCGCGGGCCAGTACCAGGTCGAGCTGGTGGTCAGCGACAGCACCTCGAGCAGCGATCCCGACACCACCACCGTCACGGCCTCGGAGGCCTCGGACGACTGCGGCTTCGGCTGCGCTCGGCAGGTGGAGATCGAGCTTCACAAGCGCCTGGGCGGCACGGCCCTGGTGTTCTGCCCGCTGCTGCTGGGGTGGAGGGTGAGGCGGCGAGAGGACGATCACGCCGGGTAGAGGGCGTCGAACTCGGGCCTGAGCATTCCCAGGTGGGTGCAGTCGAGGAAGCGACCACCCTGGAAGACCGCCTGGCGGCGCACGCCTTCCTCGACGAAGCCGAGAGCGCGGTAGGTCTTCATGGCGCGGGGGTTGGACTCGAAGACCTCGAGCTCGATGCGGTGCAGGCCCAGCTCGTGGAAGCCAAACCGCATCATCAACGCCATGGCTTCGCGGCCATAGCCCTGACCCCAGCAGTCCTTCTCGCCGATGACGATGCCGACCTCGGCTCGGCGATGATGCCAGTCGATGCCGTGCAGCCCCACGTTGCCAACGTGGCGCGATGCGCCACCGCCGGTGAGCTCGATGCCGAAGACCCGATCGTTCGGTCTGTCCGCCAGGCTCTCGAACCAGCGCTCTTCCATGCCGGAGGACATGGGTTCGTAGACCAGCAGGCCGTCCCGCACCTCGGGGTCGTTCATCCACTTCACGAACCTGGGGATGTCCTCGCGCTCGAGCGCCCTCAAGCGGACCCGTTTTCCAGTCAGCATGTCGACCCTCCCAGCCTGATAAGGTCACCACGCCTTTAACCGGTTTCCGCCATGCACCTCCTCGCCCGTTCCGCACTATACGCCTTCCTCCTGGCTCTCGGCCTGCTCGGTCCCGCAGCGGATGCGCTGGCTCAGGACGAGCTACCGCCGGAGCTCCAGCCCTGGGTGGGCTGGGTCCTCGAGGGCCACCCCGACCTGCGCTGCCCGGTCACCTCCCAGGGGGCCACCTGCATCTGGCCAGGCCAACTGGCGCTGGACCTGCACGCCCAGGGCGGCAGCTTCGCGTTGGCCGTGCGGACGGACCGCGAGATCGCCGTGCCCCTGCCTGGCGGCCAGGCGCGCTGGCCCCTCGACGTACAGGCCAACGGAGAGGGGGTTCCCGTCCTGGACGTCGCCGGCCGGCCGATGGTCACCCTACCCGCCGGTGATCACGCTGTTCGAGGCCGCTTCGCGTGGAGCAGCCTGCCCCAGGATCTGCCCCTGCCCAGCACCACGGGCAGCGTCGCGCTGGTGCTCGCCGGACGGGCGGTGAACCAACCCGCCATCGACGAAAACGGCCTGCTGCGCCTCGGCCCCGGCGGCAGCATCGCCAAAGCCGAGGAGCGCCTGGATCTCGAGGTCTCGAGACACGTCACGGATGGGATCCCCGTGCGTGTGGACACCCATGTCACCCTGCGGGCTTCCGGCTCGGCCAGGGAGGTAGACCTGGGTGCGGTAGGGGTCGAGGGCACGCGACCCGTCAGCCTGACCGCCGACCTGCCAGCACGCTTCAACGCCGACGGCGACCTGATCGTACAGGTGCGAGCGGGCACCTTCACCGTGGACGTCGAGTCGCTCCACGAAGGGCCGGTCACCACCCTGGCGGCTCCCGCGCTCGCAGCCCCCTGGCCCGCGCAGGAGTACTGGGCCGTCAGCACCGACGACCAGGTCCGAGCCGTGGAACTCACGGGCCCCCCCGCGGTGGATCCCGCTCGCACGCCCCTTCCCGATACCTGGCAGGGTCTGGCTACCTTCCTCGTCTCCACCGATACGCCCCTGTCTTTCGGCGAGCTACGCCGCGGTGAGCCCGAGCCGGCACCCAATCGTTTGAGCCTCACGCGCGAGATCTGGCTCGACGCCGACGGCGGGGGCTTCACCTTCCGCGACACCTTCGACGGCGCCATGCACCAGGCCTGGCGCCTGTCCATGCAGGCCCCCTACGAGCTGGGGCACGCCGTCGAGCAGGGCCGAGACCAGGTCATCACGCGCACCCCCGAGGGTCAGCCTGGGGTCGAGCTGCGCCAGGCTGCCCTGCACGTGGTGGCGGAATCTCGGGTGGAGGGTCGCCATGCGAGCCTGCCAGCGGTGGGGTGGGCTTGCGACGTCACGTCCCTCCAGGCCACGCTACACCTGGCCCCGGGGTGGAGGCTCCTGGCCGCCTCGGGGGTAGACCGCGTGCCCGGATCCCTGCTGCACGACTGGGACCTCTTGGACCTGTTCTTCGTGCTCATCCTGGCCCTGGCCACCGGCCGGCTGCTGGGATGGCACTGGGCCGCCGCGGCCCTGCTGGGGCTCGCCCTGTCCCGCCAGCACGGAGACGCCCCCTCGTGGGCGTGGGTCTTCCTGCTGGTCAGCGTGGGCCTGCACCGCTGGGTGCCTGAAGGCTGGCCACGGCGGGTCGCCCAGGGTCTGCGCTGGGTCTTCGGCGCCAGCCTGCTGCTGATCCTCGTGCCCTTCTCCGTAGATCAGGTCCGCACGGGCCTCTTCCCGGTGCTCGAACATCCCTGGCAGAGTTCGGTCCCCGACCAGGGCGTGTTCATGGGCATGCCACCCCAGGGCGAGCTGTCGGCCCTTGGCTACCGCGACGAGAGCGGGGGCAGCTGGGACGTCGACGTGGCCCAACAGAACGCCGAGCCCAGCCCCCAGGCGAACGAGAGGCTGGATGAAAAATCCATCATCATGGACGGCCTGCTGTCCTCGGGCGACGGGCTCTCGCGCAGCGCCCGTCCGGCCAAGAAGGGCAAGGGGGACTCGGGTCGATACCTGTCCCTGCAGTTCGATCCCAGCTCCATCGCTACCACCGGGCCCGGTGTACAGCAGTGGAACTGGAACCCCGACGTCTCCTCTTCCTACGGGTGGGAAGGCCTGCCTTCCTTTGGCGGAGACCCCGTGCTGGAGT
>CAZVHW010000417.1:0-3095 GCA_964626835.1 uncultured Enterobacterales bacterium | reverse complement strand
CCTGCTCGGGCCCCGCACCAACGGCGGCCTCAACATCCTGCGCGTCCTGCTGCTCCTGGCCCTGGGCCTGAGAATGGCCGGCATGAAACGTTTCAGGATGCCGAGGGGTCTGGCCGCCGGCGCCGCGGGCCTCGTCGTGGGCTCACTACTGCTGGCCCCGTCAGCCCAGGCCGCACCGGACGCCGCCCTGTTGCAGGAGCTCGAGCGGCGACTCGCCCAGCCCGCCAGCTGCGGACTGGAATGCGTCGCCACCCCCACCCTGACCTTCGCCGTCCGGGGCGATCACCTCACGCTCGAGGCCGAGGTCCACGCCACGGCCGCCAGCTCCTGGCCCATCCCCGGGCCGGCCGAGGCCTGGGTACCCCAGCGGGTGCTGCTGGACGGAGAGCCCACCTCGGCGCTGGCGCGGCTGGCCGACGGCTTCCTGCACGTGCGCCTCGAGCCGGGCGTCCACCACGTCCAGGTCTCGGGCACGCTGCCCGCGGCCGACAGTGTCACGCTCACCCTGGGCACGGCTCCCAAGCTGGCCCGCTGGACCACGAATCCCGACTGGTCCCTCAACGGCCTGCACGCCGATGGCACCGCCGAACGCACCGTTCAGCTCACCCGCGTCCTCCCCAGCGCCGCGGGAAGCGGCGAGCTGTCCACGGCCGAGAACCTCTCGGCGTGGCTGCTGGTCCGACGCACCCTCGATCTGGGCATCCCGTGGCGGGTGCGCACCGAGGTGGAGCGCGTGGGCGGCAGCGACGCTCCCTTGAGCCTGCAGGTACCGGTGCTCGAGGGCGAAGCCGTCACCGACGAGAGCCTGCAGGTCGAGCAAGGCCACGTGCGGGTCAGCCTGGACCGCAACCGGCGCCTGGTGAGCTGGGTCTCCACCCTCGAGGAGCGCGACAGCATCACCCTCTCCGCCCCGGAAGGCGTCGCCTGGACCGAGACCTGGACCCTCAGCTGCAGCCCCGTGTTCGCCTGCGAAGCCACCGGCCTCGACCCCCTCGAACACGTCAGCGACGGCACCTGGTCTCCCCTCTGGGCACCCTGGCCGGGCGAGTCCGTCACCGTGACCGTCCGCCGCCCCGACGCGGTCCCCGGCCAGACCGTGACCATCGACCAGGCGCGCCTGGACTGGACCCCGGGCCGTCGCCTGGGAGAAGGAAGCCTGGGCCTGGTCCTGCGCACCAGCCAGGGTGGCCAACAGGTCGTAGGCCTGCCCCAAGGTGCCCGCCTGCAACAGGTGACCATCGACGGCCAGGAGCGCCCCCTGCAGCTGCGCGACGGCAAGGTCTGGCTGCCCCTCGAGGTCGGCGCCCAGAGCGTGATGCTCTCGTGGCAGCAGCCCTGGGAACCCTCCCTGTGGAGCCAGGTACCAGCCGTGGACCTCGGCTCTCCCGCGGTGAACGTGGGCGTGGTCATGCACGCACCGGCCGAGCGCTGCATCCTCGCGATCCTGGGTCCGGGATGGGGCCCGGTGCCCCTGTTCTGGACCTACGTCCTGGTGGTGCTGGTGGCCGCGCCGCTGCTCTCCCGGCTGCCCTGGACCCCCCTGCGAACCTGGCAGTGGATGCTGCTGGGCCTGGGCATGACCCAGGTTCCCATCCTCTGTCCGGCTCTGGTGGTGGCCTGGTTCGTGGTGGTGGGGTTCCGCAAACAACGGGCCCCCAAGAGCTGGTGGGCCTTCGACCTCACCCAGCTGGCCGTCATCGGCGCCACCCTGGTGGGCTTGATCTGCCTGTACGCCGCCATCCACTCCGGCCTGCTGTTGCAGCCCGACATGCAGATTCAGGGCAACGGCTCCCGAGGCACCGAGCTGATGTGGTTCGCCGACCGGGTGGACGGCGCCCTGCCCACCCCGGCGGTGCTGTCCATACCCCTCTGGTCCTGGCGCGTGGCCATGCTGCTCTGGGCGCTGTGGCTCGCCGCCAGCCTGCTGAAGTGGCTGCCCTGGACCTGGACCGCGTTCCGCAAGGATCGCTGGTACGCCATGCCCCCCACCCCAGCGCCGCCCAGGAAGGGGAAAGGGCGCAATGGGCGGAAGTCGGAGATGGCGGCGCAGTCCGAGCCGGAACCCCCGGTGATGCCGAGCGATCCAACCGAGGCGCCCTAGCCTCGGTTCAGGGCTGGCCCAGGCTGGCCACCACCTCCGACATGTCGGACGCGATGTCCCCCGTGGCCACGAACGACGCGTCCCGGACGAAGAGCGTTCGCCTCACGGCGACGACGGGGGTGCCCGACCGAGTCGCCGCAGGCGGTCTCCCTCAACGCAGGGAAGTCCCCAAAAGCGTGCGTAACTCCCCATAGTGCGGCGCACTGTGCCGACTTGTGCACGGGTGGCGAGCCCCGCCGAGCCAGGAAGCGCGCCGCCTCCCACGATTTCGGTGCTTTCTTATCGGTTTTTCGCGTACAGCCAAAAGCGCGTGAGGAGGCCCGAAACTCGCGCGGCTCTCGCGCGCGCGTGCTAAAGGCTCTCGCGCGCGCGTGCTAAAATTGGTGATTCGGAGATCCCTCCTCTCGCCGGAGCGAAGCCGGCTCGCAGAGCGAAGGGGTCTTCGTGCCTTCCCGCCCCCCTGTCGCCAAGATTCCGCAATGAGCAACGGTCGCGAGCACGAGAAGAAGAAAAAACGGCAGGTGGCCGTGAGCTCGCTGCTCCAAGAGCAGGTGGTCACTCCGGCCCCCCAGGCCGAACAAGAGCGACCCGAGCAGTCCACCGTCTCCCACTACCAGGACACCCTGGGCAACCAGTTCGTGCTGGCCGCGCTGTCCTCGGGGGGCGGCGAGTCGTGGGTGTCCACGGGCACACCGCTGTCCTGCGGCGGTTCTTTGTCGCCACAAGCACACAGCAGCGCCACGAGTAGCGCGCACCGAGCCCAGCGCTTCACTGCCAACCGCGTAGACATACACCCACCTCCTCCCACATCTTGGATCGGGAAGAGGCGAGCTGTCAACGCGTGCAGCTCACCTGCGCAGGCACAACCCTGCGCAGGCACAACCACACCGAGAAGGCGGGTCGACCCCAGAGGGCTCTGTCTACGATGTCGGGCTGTGGAGCAGCGAGAGGGCTAGTTGCCCCAGCCGCCACCACGACCGCCGCCGCCGCCGCC
>CAZVHW010000416.1:0-7247 GCA_964626835.1 uncultured Enterobacterales bacterium | reverse complement strand
CTGGGGGGGGCGGGGAGTGTCGGGGTTGGCGGAACCCTGATGGTCGTGGTGGTGGGGTTGGTGGAACCCTGATGGTCGTGGTGGTTTGGGAAGGCTACCCTGACCCTCTCGGCGCTCCGGGGCAGCACGACCTCACCAACTTAGGGACATGACGTTGCCATTACCCCGCGCCCCGCCATCGTCGTCTCACCCTGGCACGTAATGGTGACGCCTTGTCCCACCTGGCGAGACCTGGCTTACCTCGCCCAACCTCCCTCCCTGGCACCCGCCGTCACGCACGCCACCACCCACAGCTTGCTCGCTTCCGTCGCGACCAGCGGTGGTGGCTGCTGGAACCACCGGCGTTTCGCTGCTCTCCGCCCCGCTCGCCACCACTCACAACTTGCTCGCCTCCGTCTCGAGTAGCGGTGGTGGCTGCTCGTAGCGCCAACGCTTCGCTACTCTGCTTGCTCCCGGAACGTGGTGCAGGGATGGGGCGGGACCGTGGCATATCTGGAGCTGGAGCCCGCAAGGGGTGCCACGTGGAGCGTGGTGCGGGGGGCAGTGTCTCGCAGGGAGGGTCAAGTCGTTACGTTTTCGCGAATGTTCCTTCCATTCGAGATTTCGCGTCAGCGAAATCGCAACACCATGACCCAGCGTTGGTGGGGTTGGTGGAACCCTGATGGTCGTGGTCGTGGTGGTGGGGTTGGTGGAACCCTGATGGTCGTGGCCGTGGTGGTGGGGTTGGTGGCCGCTCGGACCACCGGCGTTTCGCTGCTCTCCGCCGCTCCCATCGCCCTAGGGATCGATCAGCTCCCTACCGTACTCGCCGAACATGTCCTCCACCCACACCCGCCCCGTGGCGTCCACGTCTTCGACGTAGAGCACGCGGTTGTCACCCTCCATCTCGGCGCCGTCCCAGCTGGTGTCTGTGGGGTCACCCAGCAGGTACTTGTACTCGATGGTGCCGCCCGGCTCGAGGGCCAAGGTGACGGCGTAGATGTCGTCGCCGTCGTCGTCGTACAGCTCGATGGCGTGGCCTACCCAGGCGCCTAGCTCCGTGCGGTCGCCGGAGAGGGTGACGGTGGTGGTCCCGAAGATCTCGTTGGCCACGGCGGTGGCATCCACCTCGAAGGTGACGTACACGGTGTCACTGTCGTCTGTGAGCAGGGCGCCGTGGGCTGGCAGCAGGGGCTCGTCCGTTGCGGCGTCCCGGGCCGCGATGATCTGGACCGGGGCTTCTTCGAGGCCCTGGGCCGACAGCTCGAGGCGGGCCTCGAGGGCCAACTCGCCTACCGCGAAGTCGGCGCAGTCCGTGCAGGAGGTCGAGGTCATCACCACGGCCGCGTCCGCGCCGGGGGTGGCGTCGGGATCCGCCCGGAACGTCAGCTCGACGCCGCCATCCGTGGTGCCCTGCGCCCCTTCACCGTCCTCGGGGGCCAGGTAGAGGGTCCAGGTCGATGTCGCGTCGCCTACCGGGCCGGCCAGGCGCAGGCCGACGTAGAGATCGTCTCCGTCGCGCACGGCATACATCGCCACGATGTCGTCCACCTCGTCGGCCGCGCCGTCGTGGTCCAGCACCGAGGGGCCGAGCGCGCGGTACTCGGCGGGGTCTAGGTCGCCATCGACCACCGGGAGTAGGTACATGGACTCCACCTGCTCGAGGCGCAGGATGCCGATGGCGGTCTCGGCGGCGCACCAGGACAGGGGGGAAGCTTCGGCCGCGCCTGAGCCGTCGGAGTAGACGCGCTCGGGGAACAGGCCGTAGCGGTTCGAGAACGCTGCCATCCAGTCCAGCAGCTCACCGGCGGTCCAGGTGTCGCCCAGGGTAGCGGTGTACTGGGCCATGGCCGAGGTGGTGAAGCCGAACAGGTCTTGGCCGTACTCCATTCCCTCGAAGTACCGCACACCTCCGCCGTGGGCGCGGGCGTTGTCCATCAGCCAGGCTTGGGTTGCGTCGAGCACCGGGTCGGTGGGAAAGCCCCACGCCGGTCCGAACATCAGCGAGGAGTCGTAGGCCCAGTCTCCGTCGCGCTGGTCGGCCAGGTAGACCCCGTCCCACACCAACATCTCCAGCAAGCCCCCCCGCAGATAGCCGGCGGCGGCGCGGTAGCTCTCGGCGCGGGTGGCTTCCCCCCAGCTGTCTGCGATTCTGGCTCCGGAGTCCAGTCCGGCCCAGTTGCTCATGGTGGTGGCCGGCAGGCGGCCCTCCCACTCGATGATGCCGCCTTCGGTCCACAGCCCGTCGGCGTCTTGGTTGTCCACCAGGAAGTCGAGCCCAGCCAGCAGCTCGGCTTGTTCGTCCGTGGTGAGCGAGCCGGGGCCCAGGCGCTCCACCAGGCTGGCGAGGTAGCCGTTGCAGTCCCACTCCGGCACGTCGTAGAAGGCGCCGGTGCCTCCGTCCACCGCCCTGCCGATGGCGTCGTAGCGGGCGTACCACCAGCCTTCGGCGATCTGCTCGAGGGCGGGGTCGAGCCAGAAGCGGACGATCTCCCAGGCCTCGTCGTCATGGCCTGTCAGCTCGAAGGCCCGAGCGACCATGAGAGCGTCTCGGGGGTAGAGCTGCGGGCGGTCGTCGGTGACGAACTGCCCCGTGAGGTCGGCGGGCACGGCACCGGAGAGGCTCGAGGCCCGGGCGGCGTAGAGGTTGGCCGCAGCCGAGGGGCAGCGCTCGCCTTCGCACAGCGCATCCGGAGCCCAGTCGGCCCAGTGAATCTCGGCGTCGGCCAGGGGGTCGGCGGCATCCAGCAGATCCTGGGCGAGCTGTACCGCTTCGGTGGCGTCATCCCCCAGGGCTACAACCCAGCGGAAGGGCGTCTGCTCGCCTGCGGTGGCCTCGAGATCCACCGCGAGCACCATCTGCGGGCCTGCCGGATCGATGTCGCCCGTCAGCCCCCCAGCGATGGGATCGGCGCTGATCGAGCCGGTCTGCCAACCCGTGGGCTCGGGGCTGGCTGCCACCGCCATGGCGCGGGCGTCGGACAGCGCGGCCCAGAGGATGCCGCTGTCATCTTCGCGGCCGAGCCCGGCGATGGAGAGGGTGCCGTCCATGTGCATGCCGTCGCGCAGCTGCACCAGGGGGGCGACGGTGGCGCTCGTCGCGTTGTCGCTGGGAGCCACCAGGGCACCCTGGACTACCACGGCGTCCTGCTCGCCCACGAAGGCTCGCCACGCCAGGGTTCCGCCATCGGGTAGAGGCACCTGGGTGTAGGCGGCGAAGAAGGGATCGAGCCCCACCGATCGGTCGGCAACTCGTTCCCCGCCTTGGCCCACCAATGTCTGGCCGAGCTCCAGCAGGTCGGTGGCGAAGTCGTGGTAGTACAGGTGGAGCATGCCCGGTGGATCGTCGCTGCCGTCGTCGTCGGAGTAGACCGCCGAGATCGTGCCGTTGCCCAGCACGGCGTAGCCGGCGAAGGGGCCGCCAGGGACGGTGTCTGCAGCCAGGACGGACTCGCTGGGGTTCACCTCGACAATGGTCTCGCCGCGCTCGAGATCGAAGCTCCACCACTGACCGGCGCTTTCGACCCATAGGGTCATGGCATCGGTGGTGTTCAGGGTGATGGTTGCGGCATCCGAGGCGCTGCCGCGGGCTGCCACTTCGAGGTCCACCAGCTGGTCGCCGAAGCGGTAGCCCTCTACGCCGTGGTGGTCCGTGCGATGCAGGTGGAGGCTCAGGCTGTCGGTGGGCGCGTCGGGCTCGAGGCCGATGCTCTGCTCGAGGAGCAGGGCGATGGGGCCCAGACCCGTCCAGCCCACGAAGTCCTGGCGCCCGACCCAGGTGGCGTCCCAGCGGGTGCCCGGCCGCACGTGATCGGGGGAGTACAGCTCCCAGAGGGTGTTGGTGCCGTCGCCTTCGTGGTCCTCGGCCAGGTCGTCGCTGTCGGGCCTGTAGTCGGTGTAGACCTGCAGCAGGTTGCGCAGGTGGTTGTCCGTGGCGGCTCGGGCCAGGTCGCGACGGTCCGCACCCACCAGCGCCTGGATGGTGGTGTAGGTGGTGGGAGCCCAGACGCCGCCCTTCCAGTAGTAGCCGTAGGGGTCGTAGCTCTCTGCGTCCGCCGCGGTGCTTGGGAAGACGTGCACCCGCCAGAACTCGCTGGGGTCCTGCAGGTGGGCGAGCACGGCGCTCTGCTGCTCGGCGGTGGCGCAGCCCGCCACCAGGGGCCAGATGGAGGCCAGGGTCTTCTCGGTCAGGAAGCTCGAGGTGTTGTCCAGGTCGAAGAACCACCCCTCTTCGTCATCCCACATCAGGTCGCGGACGTCTTCGCAGACGGCTTCGGCGGCTTCGTACTGCTTCTCGGCGGCGGAGTCCTCGCCCAGCAGTGTGTAGAGGTCTCCCATGTTGGTTCGGGCCAGGGCCACCTGGGCGGTCTGGTCCACCCAGCCGTCGTAGGCGTTGTCTCGGGGTGCGTTGTCCATGCCCGAGCCCAGCATGGAGGTGTAGTACAGGCCGGGCCCGGTACGGACGTTGTCGTCCAGCCAGCCGGCGTAGGCCTCGAGCACCGGCAGCACCCTGGGCAGGCGCGAGAGGTCACCGCTTCGCTCGGCGTAGCGCAATTCGGCCCAGGCGAACAGCGGCGGGTTGATCATGGGCTCGGAGGGATCGCTCGCGTCGCCTTCGGGCTGTCCGTCGCTCTCCTGGACCACCCGGCAGATGTAGCCGTCGTCCTGCTGCACGCCGTAGAAGTTGTCCAGGGTGGGCATGACCGGGAAGGCATCGAGCCCGTTCTGCCCGAACAGCACCATGAAGCAGCTGTCCCACTGGAAGATCAGCTCGCAGAAGGCCTCGTCCATGAACCAGTCGGCGAAGCCGTTGTCGTCCTCCGCGAAGCCCCAGGCCGCGTGGTACAGCTCAACCAATTCGGGGTCGTCGTCGAGGAAGGGTTCGGGGACGCCTCGGCGAAGGGCGATGTGCAGTTCGTCCTCGGGCACGGTCACGCCCATGACTGCCGAGGGCTCGCCCTCACCGTTCCAGATGCCGTCCCATTCGCCGTCGCTGTCTTCGTCGAGCCAGGCGTGCAGGCCGTAGGGGCCGTTGGAGAGCTCCGTTGTCTCGAAGGTTTCACCTGCGGAGACGGTGAACTCTACTGGCTCGGCCTCGGGCTCCACTGCCGTGAACCGTAGGATGATGGTGCCCGTGCTGCCGTCGAGTACCTCCGTGGTGGCGGCGAAACCCTCGGCCGGCGGTGAGCCGGTGTCGGTGTCGGTGTCCGGGGGCGTGCCGGAGTCGTCGGTCCTGGGCTTGGTGTCCTCGGGCTGGTCAGGGCAGCCACAGGTGAGCAGGAGGGCCAGGAGCGGGACGTGGCGCATGGCGTGCCTCCGTTTGGAGTTACGCTGGCAGCATATCCTGTCTCCGGGTCTGTGCCCTCGACGGGTGGTGGGGCTGGCGATAGCTCGGGCGGGCTGCGTGTAGAGCAACGAAGTCCCGATGCGAGTGTCCCTGGGCTTGTCTTTCCTCTTGATGGTCGGCTGCCCCTCGCCCAAGGGCGATGACAGCGGTACGCCCTGCGTCCCCCCCTACGCCGTGTTCACCGACATCGACGAGACCCTGACCACTCTGGACGAGGAGTGGTTGGCCCAGATCGCCGATCCCGCCTACGACCCCGCCATGCGGCCCGGTGCGGACACGCTCATGCAGGGCTACGCCGAGTTGGGCTACTTCGTCTTCTACGTGACCGCGCGGGGTGAGGATCTGGAGCTCGAGGACGGCCGTAGTGCTCGTGAGGCGAGCGAGGACTGGCTGGTGGACCACGGCTTTCCCTACAGTGAAGGCGCGCTGTACCTGGCGGACGGTCTGGGGGCCTTTGGCGACAGTGCAGTGGAGTACAAGTCCGAAGTCATCCTCGATCTGGCGGCGGAGGGCTGGGAGGCCAGCTGGGCCTATGGCAACTCCGACACGGACATCCTGGCCTTTCAGGAGGCGGGCATCGCCGATGACCACGTCTTCCTGGTGGGTGAGCTCGCCGGCACGATGGGGGTCGAGCCCATCACCGACGAGGAAGCCTATGAGGCGCATCTCGACGAGCAGCTCCCGGCAGTGACGGCGGTGAGCTGTCCCTGACCTCCGCCCGTCAGCCCAGCCAGTCCTGCAGCTGCTGTTGCATCTCGGGCCAGACGATCCGGTCGAAAGCGCGGCGGCTGAGGTATAGGTTCGACAGGATCACCAGCAGGAAGATGGCTGATGCCATCACCGTGACCAGGCTCCCTCCCGGCGTCTCGGCCCAGCCGATGCCCAACAGGTAGGCGAACCAGGCGGCGGCGCCCGCGGGCCACGAGAAGAAGGGAAAGGGGGCCCAGGCCAGAGACCAGCGGCCTTGGCCGTCCAGCCGGATGCGGCCGATGCAGTAGGGCTTGCGGCCCAGTTCGATGCGATTGCGGAACAGCAGGGCTTGGGAACCCGGATGCCAGCGCCAGGTGACGTGCTCTCCACTGCCCCGCCGTTGTTGGGCGCGTTCCTCTCCTCGCGGTGTCGGAAGTTCCCCGGGGACCGCGCGCCGAAAGGGCAGCAGGCGCGTGAATCGGGGACAGAGGATGACCCAGCCCGCCACCTCGAGGGCGATGATCCCGGCGGCGATGGCGAGGCTGAGCAGCACGGGAGCGGGGATGGGGAGGGTGGCCATGGCGCGTCCCTGCTATCATCGCGGGCACCAAGATGGCCTATGGAGTTCCCGACATGGCAGTGAAGAAGAAGCGCGGCCGCTGGTTGCTCATAACCCTCGTCCTCATGGTGCTCCTCAGCATGGCCTGCTGCTGTGGCTGTGCGGGCTTCTGGCACTTCCTGCCGCAGATGGCCATCGCGGCATTCACCGAGGAGGGGCCACTGAAGACCCCCGTGGTGGACCCCGATCCCGGCGTGGGCGAGCGCCTCGAGAGAGCCTTCCAGGCCGGCGGTCCCGTGCGCATCACCGGCGAGGAGATGGTGCAGCTGGTCGAGCCCTGGGAAGACGAGGAACTGTACGCCTTGTGGGTGGACGTGCGCCCCGACGACACCGTGGACTTCGCCCTGTCGGTGCACTTCGACGACATCGACCGCTACCTCAACCTGCAGATGAAGGGCGGCTTCGAGCTGGAGCATGGCTGGTTCACCGACTTCACGATGGAAGAGCTGCAGCTCGGGCCTTGGGACATCGGCCAGTACACCAAGGGGCAGCAGCTGGCGGACCAGGCGAACCAGAGCATGGCGAACCAGCGGGCCCAGGATCCCCAGGTGGCCCGGTCCTTGGACCAGATCGAGCGCGTATGGATCGAGGACGGCGCCATCTGGATCGAGC
>CAZVHW010000415.1:0-7282 GCA_964626835.1 uncultured Enterobacterales bacterium | reverse complement strand
CGGCGGGGAGTCAGGGCTCGGGTTGGGGCAACGTGGTCACCATCGAGCATTGGGTGCCCGGCGAGAGCGACAACTACGAGGTCGTGGTCAGCCAGTACGCCCACCTCTCCGCCATGTTCGTCAGCGACGGGCAGTGGGTCACCCGGGGTACCCAGATCGGCGAGATCGGGGATGGCGATGGAGCGTGGTCCGCCCACCTACACCTCGAGCTGCGCTGGAACGAGTCCATGTCGTCAGGCTCGGGGGGCTACGGCTGCCATGACGAGGGGTCGGGCACGATGGATCCCTCCGACTTCATCGACGCGCGGCGGCGCTGGTGAGGGCCGCGCGGCGGCGCCGTCTCCCCTAGGCTATGCTGACTGGGCTCTCCGGACGCCCATGATGTACACACGCTCGCTGCCCCTCGTCGCCTTGGGTCTACTGGCCTGCCGGCCGCCGATGACCCTCTCCCCTTGGCCCGACACGGGTGACACTGCCCGTGGGGACACCGACACGACGCGTGACACCGACACCGGCAACGACACGGGCGACACCGGCAACGAGCAGATCGGCGACGGCCCCGTGGTCTACGCGGGGGCCGAGCTGTTCGACGAGGAGTCCATCCCCGAGTTCGCCCTCGAGCTGTCCGCCGAGTCCATGGCCGCGCTGCGCTCCAGCCCCTACGACTGGGTCTCGGGTACCTTCACCTACGACGGCGAGGTGTTCGAGAACGTCGGCGTCCGCACCAAGGGGTCTAGCTCCTGGCGGGGGATCGACGACAAGCCGGCGCTCAAGGTCAAGTTCGACAAGTACGTCGACGACCAGCGATTCCTGGACCTGTCCGAGCTCACGTTGAACAACATGGTGGGCGACTACTCCATGATGCACGAGCGAGTGGCCTACCTGTTCTACCGCGAAGCGGGGGTGCCAGCGCGCCGTGCTCACCACGCCCACCTCACCCTCAATGGCCAGGACTACGGCCTGTATGTCCACACCGAGAGCTCCACCCGCAAGATGATCGAGCCTTGGTTCGACGACAGCGGCAGCCTGTGGGAGTTTTCGGACTCGGAGCTCGATGACACCTATGTCGAGGGGATGCAGTTGGAGTTCGGCGAGGAAGACAAGTCCAAGCTCTACGAGGCTACTTCCCTGCTGCAGGGCACCGGCGCCATCGACATGGACGCCGTCGAGAGCGCCATCGACATGGAAGCGTTCCAGCGGTACTGGGCGGTCTCCATCGTCGTCACCCAGTACGACGGCTACCCCTACCGCTACCCGGCCGACGACGCCTACGTCTACCACGACCCCGAGAGCGACCAGCTCAAGTTCATGCCCCACGGTGTCGACGAAGCCTTCTACTACCCGGACACCGATCCGAGCAGCCCTTCGTCCCGCCTGGGCTGGAAGTGCTCGGCGACGCCCGGTTGCTACGAACGGATGGTCGAGCTGGCCTACGAATCGCTCGACCTCATCGAGGCCATGGACCCGGATCCGCTGACCTACTTCGACCAGGTGCGGGAACAGATCGACCCCTACGTGCAGTCCGATCCCAAGAAGGAGTACGGCTACGCCTCGGTGGTCGCCTACCAGAACTCCATGCGAGACGTGATCGAGAACCGGCGGGCCCAGTTGGAGCGGCTCACCGCCCAGTGATCGCGCGTCAAGCGAGCAGCTGCATCATCGAGGCTCGCGACATGTTGGCGTGGGCCTGCATGGCGATGTCCACGTCCTGTGCCATCTGTTGCTGGGCCAGCGCCACCGCCAGCTCGCCGTAGTCCGCGTCCTGGATGCGGGACGAAGCCGCTTGGAGGCTCTCCTGCTCGGATAGCATGACGTCCAGGGACGAAGTGAGGCGGTTCTCGCCGGCACCCAGCTCCGAGCGGGCTGCACCGACCTGCTCCAGGGCTGCATCGATGGAGCCGATCGCATCCTGTGCCCCGGATGCCGTGCTGAAGTCCAGCGAGGCCGTGTCCACTCCCAAGGCCGTGGCTCCGATGTCGGGCAAGGCCAGGCTGACGGTGTCCCCCGCGTCGGCCCCGACCTGAACGTCGAGGGAAGGCTGCGAACCGTCGGTCAGGTCGGTTCCGTTGAACTCTGTGCTGTCGGCCACCCGGTCTACCTCCGCGGCCAGCTGCTCGTACTCAGCCTGGATCGCGTCGCGGCCGTTGCTGGCCAGGGTGCCCGAAGAGGCCTGCACCGCCAGCTCGCGCATCCTCGAGAGCATGTCGGACACGCTGTCGAGCGCTCCCTCGGTGACCTGCGAGACGCTGATGCCGTCGTTGATGTTCCGGACCGCCTGGGCCTCGGACGTGGCCCTCGTCGTCAGCGTGTCGGCCACGGCCAGGCCGGCGGGATCGTCGGCCGCGCGGTTGATGCGGTTGCCCGTAGACAGCTGCTCGAAGGTCTGGGAGGTGGCTTGGGTCCTGGTCGGCGAGATGGTGAAGGACATGGAAACCCCCATGGTGAGATGGTCGTACCTTTCCTCTCGGCAGCTGGGCGACGGGGGTTTGTTCGGTCCTCGCAAAGTCTCGCCCTCGGGTTCCGTCGCAAAGAGCCTGCAAAGCGGGGACCGAAATCGGGGGTTCTGACCCACGTCCCAGGTGCCGCTACCCGGCGGCGAGGAGAGCTGCTGAGACAACCCGCACCCGGAGGTCCCGCATGTCACCGGCACTCATCGCACTGACCCTGGTCTCGAACCTCGGCCTGGCCGAAACCTACCGTGTGGTGGGGGGAAAAGACGCACCCGCCGGCCACTGGCCCGACACGGCCGCCGTGTTCTTCGGCGCCGAGCAGGGCTGCACCGGGGTGCTGATCGCCCCCGACCTGGTCCTCACCGCCGGCCACTGCGCCGGAGGCATCACCCACGTGCTCCTGGACACCATCGACTACACGCAGGGGGGAGAGAAGATCGAGGTGGTGGAGACCATCGTCCAGCAGAACTGGAGTCGGACCTACGACCTGTCGCTGCTGATCCTGGCGGAGGAGAGCAGCGTGGAGCCTCGTGTCATCGCCCAGGGCTGTGCGCTGGACAACTACCTCTACGACGGCGCCGAGGTCGTGATCGTGGGCTACGGCGCCACCGATGTCTGGGGTGAGCGCTACGGCAGCCGCCTGCAGCAGGCCCAGACCACGGTGATCGACGCTGAGTGCACCGACATGGAGCTGGGCTGCGCCTCGCAGGTGAGCCCCGGCGGTGAGCTGCGTGCCGGTGGTGACGGCGTGGACGCCTGCTTCGGCGACTCGGGTGGACCCCTCTACCTGGTCCCCTCCGACCACGCCGGGAACACCAGCAGCCGCATGGACTACAACATCGCTGCCCGCCAGGCCGATCCGGAAGCCTACCTGGTGGGGATCACCTCTCGCGGCTACGACACCGCCTATCAGCCCTGCTCGGAAGGCGGCATCTACGTGCGCCCTGACGCCGTGATCGCCTGGATCGAGGAATCGGCGGGGGTGGAGCTGCCCGAGCCAGACTGCGCGGGTGAGCCCAACGCGGAGGAAGAGACCGTCCTCTACCCCGTGTCGGGCTGCTCCCACGTTCCCGCTCCGGGTGGGATCCCCGGGCTGGGCCTGCTCGCTCTCGGGCTGGGACTGGCGGTGAGAAGGCGCTAGCTTTCCGCCTGGATGGCTTCCAAGAGCTTGCGGTGCGAGCGGATCTTGCCCGAGGCTGCCTGGGCCGCGATGCGGTCGCGGAGGACCGGAATCCGCTTGCAGACCAGCAGGAAGGCGTTGAAGAGCCAGCGACCGATCTGACGCTGGGGGAAGTCGTACAGGTCCGTGCGCCGGTAATAGTGGTGGTCGGCCGTGAGGATGCCCCGGTTGGCGTAGACCAGATCGCGGAAGTTCTTGTCCGCCCCCACGCCCCGGAAGGTGCGCGGGCGGTGCCACGGGTGCTCGAGCCAGCGGTCCGCCTTCCGAGCCATCGTGTCCAGCAGGGTGCTGGTGACCTCGGAGTCCGGGTTCTCGTCGGTGACGATCCCCAGGCGCTGGCAGTGGCCCACCTCGACGTGGGACTCGAGCACCTCCCGGAGCGTCGTCAGCTGCGCCAGGGGCCCTGACACCAGGAATCCCACCAGCTTCCCGTCCAGCAGGGGGCGGTGACCGTTCTCGAAGTAGCGATCGATGAAGGCCTTCATCCGGGCCGACAGGAACCGCTGCCGCACGGCTCCGGCGTAGATCACCACGTCCGCCTCGAGCACGCGCTCCGCGAACGCGGCGCTGTAGCCGTCCCGGATGACGCAGCGGCCGTTGTCGGCGCAGCGCATGCAGCCGCGGCAGCCGCCCTTCATGTCCAGGTTGGCGAGCCGGAGACGGTCCACCTCCATGGTGGTCCCGGCGGACAAGCGCCTGATCATGCGGTCCAGGTTGTGGTCTCCCGGCTCGCCGTCGTCGATGATCACCATCTTGCCCGTGGGCTGGCCGGTGACCACCTGCCAGGGCTCGGGGATGTAGGTGGGCATGGTCGTCGGTACCCTGGGCGCGGGAACCTCGAGGGTCGTGCCTTCCGCTGCCGTCGCCAAGATCTCGGTAGCGAAACCCAGCAGATCGTGCTGCCCGGACGGGGTCGGCAGGTCGGCCGAGCCAGCGGAGAAGCCGTGCATCCAGCTCATCCCCAGGTCCGTGGACACGTCCCTCATCCAGTCGATGGCGGTGTGGTCGTAGTGGTGGGCGGAGGTGGAGAGCGCCGATGCGAGCCGGCCCTCGAGCCCACCTGGACCCACGCGTTCCGCGACCAACTCCACGAAGCGCAACATCTGCGCCGGGACCAGCATGACGTAGACGGGGTAGGCCCAGAGCACGACATCGGCTGATCGCAGCTGCGCCACGACCTTGTCCAGGGCTGTTGGGTCTCGCTCGAACACGGCAATCTTCCGGGCGGCCTCCACCACTACGAAGTCGTGCTCGCCGAGCTTCGCTCGCAGGTAGGCGACGAACTGGGCGGTGGTCCCGCGATTTCCAGATGGGCTTCCGTTGATGACGACGACGTTCATGGTGGCTCCTTGGCTGCGCCGCGACGGTGTGTCTCTCGGCTCGTCTTCAAGGTAGCGGTGGCCTCGCCATGGCTCCGTTGCGCAGCGGTTGCCTTTGTGTTTCGGTGTGTTTCAGGGGGTGGAAGGCGCCGAGGAGCAGGGGCTCTCGGTGGACACCACGGACACCCGTCGCGGTCACGGTTGGGCGTACGCCACTTTCCCGGTCAATTGCTGTGGTCGTAGTTGGCCTTCTCTGCGTCGTGTTCGTCTTCCAGGTCGTGGAAGGAGATGGAACGTTCCAGGCGCTCGGTGGGCCAGTCGTCCTGCGGCTCGCCGCCTGTCGTACCCTCCCACGTGGCAGGACACATGTCCACCAACACGGTCCCCAGCTTCTCGATGGAGACGCCCTGGTCGGATGCCATGTCCCAGAAGTATCGGAGGTAGTCGTACTTCGTGTTGTACCCTGTCGTGTACGTACCGCTCTCGTCGGGGCATGCGGAGGCGTCGTCATACATGTCCTGCAGCCAGTCCTTTGCTGTCACGTACTCCTCTAGCGGGTCCATTGGTAGGGGTTCGGAGAAGTCGGGATCCAAGCCGGCACCTTCGCACGAGAACACACCGTCAAAGGTGTTTAGAACATAGTTGTTGTCGAGATCGCCATCCAGATCGAAGTCGTGGAAGTTGTTGTTCTTGTACTCACAGCCAGCCTCGGAGTCGTCGTTCCACAGCCATGCCGAGAAGAAGTCCGCCCATCCTTCCCAGATGGCAATCGCCTCGTACTCTCTCGTGATGAGCCCCTTGTTGTTCGCTGGGTCGTTCATGGCTTCGTCCTGCCAAGAGCCCATGCACCCGAACTCCTCCGCGTCGTTGTCTTTGGCCACGTCGTCATCGCCAACCCTCAGCCACATCACTACATGTCCGAGCTCGTGCGCAATCTTGTGCTTGTGCTTCCCGTAGTTTGCGGACCCGCCATCATATACTTTTACGCCAGGAACTTCGCTTCCGAAGTAGTCAGGGTGGCTGTCGGGGCTGTCCCAGGTGGAAGAGTAGGTTCCGACTGGTTTCGATACGAAGTTGATCTCTTTCTCCGGCATGGACGACTCATCGCTTAGCTCCCAGGCATCCTGTCCGCAGCAAGGAATGCTCGAATCTGGGCAACCAGCCGTGTTCCCATGGCCAGCGATGTAGTAGTTCGTGGAAGAGCGGTAGAGGGCGTAGACACCGAGGGCCAGGTTTTGCCAGACGCGTATGTCAACATCTGAATCCGGGATGACGAGGAGGGGTGAGGAGTTGTCTATGTCGAACAAGTCGGCCTCCCAGGCGAAGCCGTATGACGAGCCATCGCTGCTCTCCCAATAGGAGAAGACCTTGTAGCTCCCCATCTCGGAATTGGATTCCACATAGACGAAATAGTCCTCCGAGGAGTCCCTGTCGACGGTGATCTCTACGACCTTGCAGCCATCGTCGTCCATGAACTCCCACCACGTGCCGGTCACGTCCGTGAAACGTACATGCACTCCCCTCAGCCTACGAACGGAGTTGCTGGTCCAGTAGTCTCCGCCTCCCCAGGCAACGTCCACGAAGTCGGTCTCCGTCTTGACACACAACGTCACGTCCTTGGTGTCGTAGTCCACTGCGAGAGTTGGCGAGGAAACGATGAACAGGCTGAAGAGAAGGGAGTGCATGGTCTACTCCTCGAGTTCCGGGTCGGCGTCGAGTCCGTGATAGTAGTAGTCACCGCCTGTGTCCTCCCTGCCACGATGGCTGTGTCCCATCGCGGGGAGCAATCGGCTCCCCGTGGCCAGGTAGTTCTCGACTTCTTCGGCGGCGGTTGTCGAGAGGATGTCTAGGTCGAAGCCTTGATCGGCGGAAATGGTGGCGCTGATTTCCGCAGGGGACGTGCCACCATCCGGCCAAGTCACGAAGACGGTGTCCAACCTTCCGGAGTACTCCCCAACGGTGGCCAAGCCGTAAAGGTCCGCCCCATGGGTGAGAGCCAGCTCGTGAACCGTCGATGCGTCCGGGACCGTCGGGGTCACCTGGACCGTAGATCCGGCGGACAAGGTGTACGGGCCCTGTGTCCAGGTCTCACGGTGCGGTCCAAGCCTCAGGACGAACCAGACCTCCGCCTCAACGGATGATGTCGCGCCCGCGGATGCCGTGGTGCCCGTGGAGAGCTCCAGGACGAGGTTGCCGGACTCAGACAGAGCCCAGGTGGCCATCTCCAATTCCGAGAATGGATCGGGAGGGTCTGGCTCAAGTTTCGTCAGCCTGGATACGCGCATAAGGCGAAAGTCCGCTTTCACGGGCACACATCTCCAGCGACGCCGTTT
>CAZVHW010000414.1:0-7283 GCA_964626835.1 uncultured Enterobacterales bacterium | reverse complement strand
ACGTGGCGCTCATCAAGGTGGACACTGACAAACCCCTCCCCGCCTTGGATTTCGGCTCGTCGGAGACCCTGCGGGTGGGTGACTGGGTGGTGGCCATCGGCAACCCCCTGGACTACCCCCATACCGTGACCGCCGGCATCGTCTCGGCCAAGGGTCGCGTCATCAACGCGACCACCTACGACGACTTCATCCAGACCGACGCCAGCATCAACCCCGGTAACTCCGGAGGCCCACTCCTCGACACCTCTGGCCAGGTGGTGGGCATCAACACCGCCGTCAGTCGCTTCGGTCAGGGCATCGCATTCTCGGTGCCCATCGACATGGTCAAGGAGCTCATCGACGACCTCAAGGAGCACGGGCATGTCGCCCGCGGCTGGTTGGGTATCAGCATGCAGACCGTCGACCGCGACTTGGCCGCCGCTCTGGGGCTAGACGAACCCAGGGGCGCCCTGATCTCGGTCGTGCATGACGACACCCCGGCGGAGGGTGCCGGGCTCCGCCAGGGCGATCTCGTGCTGAAGCTCGACGCGGAGGACATCGGCGACAGCAACGACCTGCTGCACGCAGTGGGCCGCAAGGACCCAGGCGACACGGTCTCGCTGGTGGTTCTGCGCAACGGCAAGCGCAAGACCATCAAGGCCACGCTGGGCGAGCGCCCGACCAAGGACGCCCTGGCCAACGGCCGGTACCGCAACGAGTCGGGAGGTGACGATGAAGGCGAGCAACCCGGAACCACCAGCGAGGGCCTGCACCGGCTGGGCATCGAGCTGACCCCGGCCGACCAGCTGCGCGGCGCTCCCGCCTCGGCCCACGGCCTCCTGGTGGTCACCGACATCGACAACGCCTCTCCCTGTCATGGCAAGCTCCAGGAGGGTGACCTGCTGCTGCAAGTAGGCGGCCAGGACGTCAGCTCCATCGCCGAGGTCGAGCGCGCCTTGGCCAAGGCCGACGCCGCGGTCCTCCTGACCATCAAGCGCGGCGGCGTGCCAATGTTCGTGGGAGTCCCGCTGGGGGAGTGAGGCGGGTGGTGGTGGGGAACAGCGGCTGGAGAGTGCGTCTTGCGGATCTCGAGATCTCGCTGTGTGGGTGCCAGGAGCAGCGGGGGGCGAGGATGAGCAGCGTCCCGCCAGGTGGGACACGGCGTCACCATTTCGTGGCGGGGCGAAAAGAAAGCGGCGGGGTGCGGGGTAATGGCAACGTCATGTCCCTAAGTTGGTGCGGTCTCACTGCCCCGAAGCACCGCGGCGATCAGGGTGGCTTCCCCGAAGCACCGCGGCGATCAGGGTGCCGCCAACCATGCCAACGCTGGGTCATGGTGTTGCGATTAGGCGCACGCCACCGCATGGAACAACAACGACCCGCGCCTAATCGTAACGACTTGACCCTCCCTGCGAGATGCAGCCCAGCAGCACCACGCTCCACGTACCGCTCGCCCCGCCACCTCCTTCACGGGGACACCACCCGCCCCGCCACCGCCCTACGAGAACACCACCCACCCCTGCAGCAACCTTGATGGAGCGGGAGACGGGGCTCGAACCCGCGACCCCGAGCTTGGGAAGCTCGTGCTCTACCGACTGAGCTACTCCCGCGAGGCCCCCGAATGTAACAACGAGGGTCTTCTACGCAAGAGTCACACCAGCTTCTTCCGCAACACCACCAGCAGTCCAAGGCCGGCCACGATCCAGGCACCGCCCCACACCATCGCCGGTACGTGGGTCAGCTCCGCGAGCATCGTGGCATCGCTGACGCCCTGGCCGGCGGTGCGGAAGACGTCGTCGCGGATGTCCAGCAAGGCATAGAGCACGGAAAAGATGCCCACCAAACGAAGGAACCACCAGTTGACGGAGCCCGGAGCCTTCAGCCCGAGGACCAACACGGCCAGGCCGGTCAGGATGCCGTAGAGGAAACCGAAGGAGATCGGCGGCCGAACGAGCCACAGTGTCGCCAACACCAACACCAGACCCAAGCTGGCCACGAGACCCCGCGAGGCCTTGCGCGTGCGGGACAACATCAGCAGCGCCACGCCAACGACCAAGGATCCCAGGTAGCCGCCGTTGAGAATCAAGAACCGCCAGCCACCACGGGTGAGGCAGTGTCCACCTTCGTTGGACCCCAGGCCGATCTCCAACACCTCCCCGCCTGTAAGCACGGCCACCGCGGCGTGTCCCAGCTCGTGAAACAGCACCACGAGGATGCGGAAGGGGTAGAGCAGGGGGCTGTGCCAGAACCAGGCCAGGACCACTGCCAGCAGAACGAGGACGAGCGCCGCCTGCCAGCGTGGCCGGCCAGTGAGCTCTAGCGGCGGCGAGTTGTCAGCCATGGCATGGCTCCCAGTAGAAACAGGAAGGAAGGGACGAGCGTCCCGGTCGCGCTGCACCCGCAGGTACCCTCGGGCTCTTCTGGATCTTCCCCGCTGTCCCCCGGCCCAGTGTCCGCAGGGAACCCAGACTCACCGGTATCGGCCGTGTCACCGGTGTCACCCGTGTCCACTGGGACTGCTCCACAGACGATCTCGGGCTGGTCGAACCCGTCCAGGTCCACCTCCAGTTCGTCGTAGAGAAGATGGGCGTGGGGGCTGAAGTCGATGCCCACCGCAGCCTGGTCGAGGCAGTAGCTGACCACCGTGTCGTCGGACTCCACCCACTGGATGTCCTCCTGCGTGCTGCCATCTTCGAGCTCGAGGACCCACTCCACCGGCATGGCCCAGGTCGCCCAGGCGGTCTGCTCCACGTGTACGTCCACCTGCCAGCCATCGGAGCCCAGGTCGGTGTTGGTGATCCCGACGCGGTAGCTGGGATCGCCGGCCCGATAGACCCACTGCTCGAAGAACCAGTCAAGATCGCTCCCGTAGGTAGACTCCATCGCCGCGCGGAAGTCTTCGGTGGTGGCCACGTCGTGGGCGTGGGTCTCGGCGTACAGGGCCATGCCACCGAAGAAGGCCTCGTCCCCCACCACGAAGCGCAGCATGTGCAGCACGACCGACCCCTTGTCGTACACCGTGCCGCCCCACATGTAGTCCGGATCGTACAGCGCGAACTCGCCCTCCCAGTCCTTCCACTGCAGGTAGCTGTCGCGCTGCTCATCCCAGACGTACGACTCGGCCCAGTCCTCGCCCCAGGCATGCTCTATCCACAGCGCTTCGGTGTAGGAAGCGAAGCCCTCGTTGAGCCAGATCTCTTCCCACTCGGCGCAGGTGACGTAGTCGCCCCACCAGTGGTGGCCCAGCTCGTGCACGTTCACGATGCTGGCGTAGTCGCCGTACCAGATGAGGTCCTCTCCGTACGAGGTCGCGGTGGTGTGCTCCATGGCGCCGCCGAAGGGCACCAGGACGTTCCCGTAGGAGCCGAACGCGTAGGGGGTCCACAGTTCGGAGAAGTGGGAGATCATCTCCGGAGTGTCGGAGAAGACCTTGACGGCTTGGCTCAGGTCGGCGGCCGAAGCCCAGGTGTAGACCGGTACCTCGCCCGAGGCATCCTCCCAGACCTCGAAGTCACCAGCGTTGACCACCATGAGGTAGGTGGCGATGGGCCAGGGAAAGTCGAAGTGGGAGGTGGCGGTGCCGTCCCCGTTGTCCTCGACACCCTGCGGCTCGCCGTTTGCCACCACCACGAGGTCCGAGGGTGCCGTGAGGTGCCACGCGAGCGTGGCCTTGTCCGCCGGCGCGTCGAAGACGACCAGCCAGCGACGCGCCCCCTCGGGCTCCGAGAACGTGTAGATGGGATCGCCCCAGTGCAGGCCGGTCTCGGAGCTATTGGTCGTACCCGGCGCATGGTAGGTGATGCGTACGTCGACCTCGTCTCCGGCGGAGAGCCCATCGGGCATGGTCACCGTCACGTCGTCACCACTGCGAGTGTAGCTGGCCTCTACACCCTGCACCCAGACAGTCTCGATGATGGGATCGGAGGCGTGGAGGAGGAAGCTGCCGGGATCGTCCACGCGCGCGCTGATCCTGGCCGTGATGTCCCCTTGGATGTTCTGTTCGTCCGGCAGCAAGGCGAGGATGATGTCGTAGTGTGCGACGTCCCAGCCCTCTTGCATGGCTGGCGGTTGTGGACCGCTGTCAGGCGCGCCGCCAGCAGGGCGGGGTCCCGGCGTCTTGAGCAGGTCACGCCAGTCTCCAGGGCTGGCGAAGACAGCGGTGGAGGCGACGATGGAGAGCAGGAGCAAGGGCGTCTCCCGGCGCGGAACAACAGAACGAGGTGTTACGATATCCTCGTCCCCACCCATGCCGCTCCTCCCATCTCGCTCCCCTGCCCTCTCCCTCCCTCCAGGTCCCCCCATGCGTCCCGCCCCCTCCTTCGCGGGCGCCGGCCTGTTCGTGCTGGCCGGCTGTGCCCTCCCCCTCGTGCTCGACTGCTACGCCGATCCCTCCAGCTCAACCGCTCCCCCTGCGGAGAGCGCGCAACAGCCCACGGACGCCGAGCGAGTCTTCGTCGCTACCGATGGCGGTCCGCCCGCACGGGATCCAGCCCAGATCAAGCAGACCGGGCCAAAGCCGCAGCCAGACGAGCCCAGCGACAAGCTGGTCCAGCTGGGTCCCGCGTTCGCGCTTCCCAGCCTGCCGCTGGGCCCCGAAGTCCTCGCGCTGCTGCAGGATCGCAACCATGCCGGTGCGACCGCCAAGGTGGCGGCCCTGGACACCTCCGAGCTCGGCGAGGAAGCACGAGCGGACCACGCCTTCCTGCTCGCCTGGCTCCAGGTCCACCAAGACGCACCCGAGGACGCCGTCCCCCAGCTCGCCGGGCTGGACAAGGCCCCCACGCCTCCAGCGGCATACCGCGAGATGGTGGCTGGGGAAATCCTCCTCGCAGACGGGCGCCCAGCCGAGGCGCTGCCCCGACTGGAGTCCATAGAACCCGGCAGTAGCGCCATCTGGCCGCGAGCACACGTACAGCTGGCGGAAGCCTACTACGCCCTGGAGCGCACGGCCGACTCCCGTTCCACCTACGAAGGCCTGATAGGTCGCGACGATCCGGCCGATGGCAGCGCTCTGGCCCTGCTCACGCTGGCCAAGCGCTACGGAATCGGATCGGACGAGGCCTACCCCCTGCTTCGCCGCATCTGGACCACCTACCCCAACAGCACGGAAGACAGCGAAAGCAAGAAGGCCCTGAGCGGGTACGAAGCTCGCGGCAAGACCTACCGGGCCACCACCGCGGAACGGGCCGCCCGTGCAGACGCGCTCATGAGTCAACGCCGCTACCGTGCCGCCACGTCGCTGCTCGAGCCCATCCTGCCTGGTCTCTCCGAAGGCTCCCCCCAGGCCTGCCTTGCCTGGTACGTCTACGGGCGCTCCAAGTACCGCTTGAACCACCTCACCAACGCCCATGCCGTGCTGGCCCCTGCAGGGGAAAAGTGCGCCGAGCACGACGAGGACCGAGGTGCCAAGGCGCTCTACCTGGCGGGCAAGGCCATGGAGCGAAAGAAGCAGTGGGGTACGGCGGCCACCGTCTACGAACGCATCCCTGCGCTCTACCCAGAGCACACCATGGCCGACGACGGATTCGCGCTGGCCGGCATCGGCTACCAGGAAGCGGGCAACTCCGACCAAGCCATGCAGCGCTGGGCTTCCCAGGTCGAAGCCTACCCGGATGGCGACATGGCGGGGGAAGGTTTCTGGCGCCTCGCCTGGAACAGCTACCTGGGCGGAGACACTCGAGCTGCGATCGAATGGGTAGACCAGGCCACGAGCCAGCTGGTTCTCGCCAACGACCCCGTGTACTACCGCGCTGCCCGCTACTGGCGCTGGCGCTGGCGGCTATACCCCGACCGCGAGCAGCCCTCCAAGATCGTGGAAGACGCCGAAACGAAGGAGCGGGCCATCCAGGGGCTCCTGGAACTCTGCCGCGACCATCCGGCCAGCTACTACGGTCTGCTCGCCTCGGCTCGGCTCCAAGAGCTGGCCCCCGCGAGGCTCGAAGAACTCGGGCACGCCGGCTGGGGTGAAGCTCCCGGCGCCTGGCAGGTGCGAGAGAGCTTCCTGGCCTCCCCTCCCGCCAACAATGCGCTGGCGCTGGCGCGACTGGGTCTGCTACCCGAAGCCATCACGGAGCTGAACCAGCTGGTGGAAGCCGACATGTTCCCGGGGGAGATCGGCGTCTTCACCGACCTCATGGTGGCTTCCGGCCAGTGGCTCTGGGCTCACGACCGTCTGAGAACCTACCTGGACGGCCACCCACCCGAGACCCTGGAGCACAACCGCGCACGGCTGCTCACGAGCGCCTACATGCGCCGCTACGAGAAGGAAGTCATCGCCGCCTGCAAGGAGTACCCGTGGGACTACAGACTGTTCCATGCGCTGGTCCGCGAAGAGAGCAACTTCAACAAGGACATCGTCAGCCACGCCGGTGCCCGTGGCCTCTCCCAGCTCATGCCCGCAACCGCGCGCAGCGTGGCACGCTGGCTCGGGACCACCGTCAGCGACCGCGGCATGTTCGTTCCCGAAACCAACCTGCGAATCGGGGCCCGGTACCTGCACTTCCTCCTCGGCCACTATGCCGGGGACCCCTTCGTCTCCCTGGCTGGCTACAACGCTGGCGAGGGGAACGTGGACAAGTGGCTGCGGGAGCGAGGCAACCGCCCCGTCGACGAGTTCGTCGAGGGAATCCCCTTTCGAGAGACCCGCAAGTACGTCAAGCGGGTCAGCGCGTCGTGGCAGATGTACCACCTGCTCTACGACGGTGGCGACGCCTTCCCCGCTTTGGCCGCCTTCAACCACCGGGCCGTACCCGACGACTGACCCGGCGCCTGGAAATCACGAAAGATCCGCGGCTTGTCAGGCGTTGTAGCCGTGCCCAGGAAGCTGTTGCGGTGCGCTCGACGTGCCGATTACCCTCTATCCGTACCTCTTCACCCACTCCGTGACACCGTCCGTGCGCCCTCCTTCCCACCAGGCCAGGCTCCGAGAGCAACGCTCCCGCCATCGACGGGTGGCGATCGCCATCACCTTCGGCTGCCTCTCCCTCCTTCTCCACGTGGTGATCATCGCCGTGGGAATCCCCCTGTGGCCGTGGTTGATGAGCGCCTCCGACATCCCCACCTCTCGGCCGGTTTCCCTGGTCTTCCTGCAACCCGAAGAGGTCACACCGCCCGAACCGGAGCTCCCGGACTTCAGCGGTCAGATCGTGGACCTGGCGCCACCAGAGGTCGAAAAGACTCCCTTGGACGCCGACTATCTGGCCGAGCACGAACGCGTGGTCGAAAAGGAGACCCGCACCGAGCGCTTCCAGGTCAACCCCGAAGTGCTGGCTCTGCAGTACAGCAAGGAAAGCAAGCTACAGCTC